>DCSM01000101.1:9580-9840 GCA_002325605.1 Chloroflexaceae bacterium UBA1466 | reverse complement strand
GTTGAAACCGTGAAGTTAGTCGAAAGGCTGCGCGAGGTTAGCCTGTAGGCCAGGCATCATGCCTGGCGTTTTGGTCCTCAACTGGATTTATTCTCCGTTAGAACTAGCTTCCTCGGCGTTAGGCAACGTTTCGGCCAAACCAAAAAAGGCCGCCTTCTCGTGGAAGCTCCCAATTTTGCGATATTTGGTATACCGCTGGGCTAAAAGGGTCGCTGTGGTTTGGGTTTGAAGGTCGGCGAGATGTTTAGCCAGATATTCGC
>DCSM01000101.1:9328-9486 GCA_002325605.1 Chloroflexaceae bacterium UBA1466 | reverse complement strand
ACATCGGTGTGGGCTCCCGCTTGGGGTTCGGGGACAACCTCATCGGCAATGCCCAGCGCGAAAACATCTTGGGCCGTGATTCGCATGGCCTGAGCAGCTTCGGGAGCTTTAGCCGAATCGCGCCAAAGAATCGAAGCACAGGCTTCAGGCGAAGCAAC
>DCSM01000101.1:8881-9270 GCA_002325605.1 Chloroflexaceae bacterium UBA1466 | reverse complement strand
GAGTAAATCGCGTTTTCCAGCATCAGTAAGCGATCCCCAACCCCAATTGCTAAAGCTCCGCCGCTTCCCCCTTCCCCAATCACGCAGGCAATAATCGGCGTTTGAAGGTTGGCCATCGTCAAAATGTTTTCGGCAATCGCATTGGCTTGCCCGCGCTCTTCCGAATCTTTGTTGGGATTTGCGCCTGGAGTGTCAATCAGACAGATGACGGGAAAACCAAACTTTTCGGCGTGGCGGAAGAGGCGCAAGGCTTTGCGATAACCTTCAGGGTGAGGCATCCCAAAGTTGCGGCGGACATTTTCGCGGGTATCACGGCCCTTTTGGTGACCAATGATCATAATGGTTTGGCCCTGGAAAGTGGCCAGGCCGCTCACCAGAGCTTGATCATC
>DCSM01000101.1:7725-8788 GCA_002325605.1 Chloroflexaceae bacterium UBA1466 | reverse complement strand
GAGCGGGGGCGCTCTTTATGGCGGGCAAGTTGGACGCGCTCCCAGGGGCTAAGAATTTCGTTGACAAGGTCGACTGACTTATTCATTTACGGCTATTTATCCTGAAGAAGATTGGCGGGTTGACGAGAAGCAAAAGTGGCTGGTTGGGGGCTGGGAGCAGCATAAAGGCGTAAGAGCCGCCCCAACAAAGTTCGCAATTCGCCCCGGGGCGCGACAATGTCAAGCATCCCGTGCTGGAGCATAAATTCGGCGGTTTGGAAGTCGGCGGGCAGCTTTTGGTGGATGGTTTGTTCAATCACGCGCTTGCCCGCAAACCCAATATTTGCGCCCGGCTCGGCAATGATGATGTCGGCGACGGAGACATACGAAGCCGTTACCCCGCCATAACAGGGCGCGACCAACAGCGCAAAATGGGGCTGGCGAGCCGCTGCGAGGCGCGTCAGGGCGATGGTTACTTTGGCCATTTGCATCAGCGAAATCACGCCCTCTTGCATCCGCGCCCCCCCGCTACTGTTGATGGTCAGCAGCGGGATGGCAAGGTCGGCGGCCCGTTCGGCGGCGCGAGCCATCTTTTCGCCATAAACGCTGCCCATCGAAGCGCCAAAGAAGCTAAAATCGCTGACCGCTAAAGCTAAAGGCTGTTCCTCGATTGTGCCCAGCCCACTGATCACGGCATCAGGTAAGTTTAGCCGCTGCTGCGTCTCTTGCAGTTTGGCACTGTAAGCTTCTTCCGCCGAAACAAAATCTAGTGGATCAGTGGGCCAAAGGTTAGCATCATATTCTTGAAATGAGTGGGGATCGAGGAGTCCAAGCCACTCGTGAGCGGTTATTCGATTGTGATGCCCACATTTGGGGCAGACTTTCAGCTTGTCATGGAGTTCTTTTTGGTAAATAATCTCTCGACAAGCCGCACATTTTACCCATAAATCATCAGGAACTTGGGATTCACTGGTTTGGTCAAAAGAAAAACTCTTTTTAGTTAGCCGAAAAAAATCTTTCATAGAAGACTCAAGAGCCTCAAAATGATTCGCATTAGCGCGAAAAGCGTTTGGGGGCTGGGGCG
>DCSM01000101.1:0-7650 GCA_002325605.1 Chloroflexaceae bacterium UBA1466 | reverse complement strand
GCCGCCCGCGCCCCAACCCAATTATCTAAGCATTATAGCACAAGGCAGCCTGATCCCCATCAGACTGCCTTGGCCGACATAAGATTAAATTTTCCCAGGAGCCTTACTGCGGAGGTTGCACCCCCCACAGCCGCACGGTCCCATCAACTGACCCCGAAGCCAAGATTTGCCCATTGGGGGCAAAGACCACACTTTGCACTTTGTCGGTATGGCCTTCGAGCGTTTTGAGCAATACGCCGTCTTTCACGCGCCACAACCGCACGGTTTTATCTATTGAACCCGAAGCCACCACTTGCCCATTTGGGCTAAAAGCTACACTTTGGACATCTTTGGTATGCCCTTGAAGCTTGCTCACCAGCCGACCATCGGGCATGCTCCAGAGCTTGACTAGCCCATCGCTGGAGCCCGAAGCCAGAAGAACGCCTTTCGGCCCAAAAGCGATGCTCAGAACATCATTGGTGTGGCCGTCAAGCACGCGCAACAAAGCCCCACTGCCCACACTCCAGAGCCTGATTTTCCCATCCGCCATCCCCGAAACGAGATATTTACTATCGGGCGAAAAAGCGACGCTTTGGGCTTCCCCTTGTTGCCCATCAAAGGTGCGAACCAGTTTGCCGCTCGGCATTTGCCACAATTTGACGGTGCCATCCCGCGCCGCCGAAGCTAAAAGCTGGCCATCAGGCGCAGCCACAATATCTAAAATGTCTTTGCTATGCCCCTCCAGCGCATGGAGAAGGATACCTTCGGGCATTTTCCAGAACTTAATCATGCCATCCCGTGAAGCCGAAACTAAAATTTTGCCCTCAGGCGTAAAACTAACGCCTTGCACCTTTTCGGCATGCGCTTGAAGCGTCTGAAGCAAAGTTCCTTGCTTCAAATCCCAAAGTTTGATTGAGCCATCATAGGAAGCTGACGCTAAATAACTACCATTGGGCGCGAAAGCGACATTAAAAACATCTTTCGTATGCCCACTTATCGTCTGAACCACGACTTTTTGGGCCACATCCCAAAACTTAACGGTTCCATCCCGTGATGCTGAAGCGATTTGTTTGCCATTAGGCGCAAAAGCCACCCCCAAAACATCCGCTGTGTGGCCTTCTAAGGTATTAAGCAAAGTCCCATCGCTGCTTTGCCATAGTTTAATGGTCTTATCAGTTGAAGCCGAAGCTATCGTTTGGCCATCGGGGGCAAAAGCTACATCTTGAATATCAGAAGTATGCCCCGTCAAGGACCGCACGAGCGAATAATCGGCGACTTTCCAAATTATGACCGTGCGGTCATTCGCAGCAGAGGCTAAAAACTGCCCATCGGGCGAAAAGGCTACACTGTTAATCCAATCCTTGTGGCCCGTCAAGGTCTGGAGGACTTTCCCCTCGGCGAGATTCCAAATTTTGATCGTCCCATCCCGCGAAGCCGAAGCTAAAATTTGGCCATTGGGGGCAAAAGCGACGCTGCGAACAACATCTTTATGGCCATCTTTAGATTCTGGGCCGCCCAAAGTGGTTTTCAGGCTGCCCCACGCAACATTCCACAAAGTAACTGTGCCATCCACCGTTGCCGCCGCCAATGTTTGGCCATCGGGGGCAAAAGCCAGCCGATTTACTGCGCCTCCGTCGCTTTTCAGCGTCCGGAGCGGTGAACCATCTGCGGTATTCCACAGCCCAATACTGCCGTCACGGGCTGCCGAAGCCAAGGTGTTCCCATCGGGCGCAAAAGCGACAGCCAACACCGGCTCCGTGGTCTCGATCAAGTGAACATCCGTCAAGGCTTGCGTATTGTAGAGAAAAACCCCGATAGAGGAGGCTACCGCTAAGGTTGAGCCATTGGGGGCCCAAGCTTCGCCATTGATCCAACCTTTGGCCAGAAAAGCCAATTGGGTTACTTGGTCTGCATTAGTGGGCAAAATTTTGACTACCGGAACCGGGGGCGCAACAACGCGAAAGGCAATTCGCGGTTTGCGTAACAATTGGGACCCGATGAGAATCAACAGCGAAACCACCATCACCGCGATAATCCGCCGCCGCATGAACCATAAATCGGTTCGAGCCTGTCGTTTCTTTAGCTCTTGTTCTTGTTCCCACGAACGGAACACAGCCGCCTCCTGTCTGCGACCAACGTTTGAGGTTTGTTCCCTCCGCACCGGGGCCCAAACCTCAAAGTCCGTCTGCAATTTTTAAGCCTAACCGCAATCTTAATTATAGCACAATGCTTTTTAGCTTGCTGGTAGTACGCAGGCGCGGTTTAAGGTTTGCGCTCCCAAAGCCGAACCGACCCATCCAACGACCCCGAAGCGATAGCTTGGCTACCCGGCGCAAAAGCTACACTGGTGATATAGCCCGTATGGCCCTTCAGAATTTGCAGCAACATCCCATCAGCCGCCCGCCAAACGCGAGCCGTAGTGTCGCGGGAGCCAGAGACTAAAAACTTGCCGTCGCGGGAAAAGTCCACGCTCATCACCCAAAAAGTATGGCCGCGAAGCGTTTGGCGCAAGGAACCATCCGCGACTTTCCAAAGTTTGATTGTGGCATCATCCGAAGCCGAAGCTAAAGTTTGGCCATCGGGCGCAAAAGCCACGCTCCGCACCCAATCGGTATGCCCTTTGAGCGTTTGAAGCAAGCTTCCCTCCGCAACACTCCAGATTTTCACGGTTCCATCCCGCGCTCCCGAAGCTAAAGTTTGGCCATCGGGCGCGAAAGCTACGCTTAAAACCGAAGTTTTGTTCTCGCCCAAGGTTTTTAGAAGTCTACCTTCCTTCAGATCCCAGATCTTGATCTTGCCATCCTGCGAAGTCGAGGCTAAAGTGTGACTATCAGGGGCAAAAGCGACACTTAAAACCTCTTTTTTGTCTTGGGCATCTTCCAAAGTGCTTCGCAGCGCGCCATCCGCAGCATTCCAAATTTTGAGCGTGCCATCCTGCGAAGCCGAAGCCAAAGTCTGCCCATCAGGGGCAAAAGCCACACTATTGACCACTTTATCATGGCTGGCTAGATTGTGGACCAAAGTCGCATTCGTCAGGTTCCAAAGCTTAACGGTCTGGTCATTGGAAGCCGAAGCCAAACTTTCGCCATTGGGCGCAAAAGCCACACTCAAAATCTTATCTGAAAAGCCTGCGATTGAGTGCTCCACCTTGCCCGTCGCTGTACTCCAGATTCTCACCGTTTGGTCGTCGGAAACCGAAGCAAGCCTTTGCCCATCGGGGCTAAAGGCCACGCTGCGAGCCGTAGCTTCGTGCCCCTCTAAGAGCCGCACAATTTTCTTTTCCGCAACTTGCCAAAGCCGAATGACCCGGTCATCGGCAGCAGTCGCCAGAGTTTGGCCGTCGGGCGCAAAAGCCACCCGTTCAATCCCTGTTTTCTGATCCGCCAAGGTTTCCTTCAGCGCGCCCGTTTTAACATTCCATAATTTCACAGAACCGTCGGCGGAGGCCGAAGCCAAAGTTTGGCCATCGGGCGCAAAAGCGACTCCTAAAACCCAAAACTTATGGTCAGTCAATACGAATAACGGTTTCCCATCGGCCAGATTCCACAGGCGCACGCTGCGGTCATTTGAGGCCGAAGCCAACGTTTGGCTATCGGGCGCAAAAGTGACTCCTTGAACCCACGCATCATGCCCACTCAGCGTTTGTTGAAGTTCTCCCGTCTTGACATTCCAGACGTGGATATTTTTATCATAAGACCCCGAAGCTAGAAATTGGCCATTCGGCGCAAAAGCGACGCTCAAAACCCCTAGATCATGCTTTTTGAGCGTATAAACCAATTGTCCCGAAGCGATATTCCAAATTTCTACCAGGCCATTCTCCAAGCCTGCGGCTAAAGTTTGCCCATCAGGAGCCAGCGCAAGGCTTAAAACAGGGGCCGTTGTCTGGATAAAGCTAGTTTGAGCTAAGGTCTGGGCTTCATAGCAAAAAACCCCAATGGAAGAAGCGACAACTAAGGTTTGCCCATTGGGACTCCAAACCGCATTTGCCAATGATCCTTTAGCAATCGTTTGGGTTTGGCTAAACAAATTGGTAAGCGAAGTTGGTTCAACTTCCACCGCCGAAGCGGTAGGCGTAGGCGGTTTGGGCAACGCAGTGGGAAGGGAGCTTGCCAAAGGTGGCGGGGTTGGCTTAGGGTTTTTATTCCCGCAGCCTGGCAAGCCCAAGCAAATTAGCAAAAGCAGCAAGGGCAAAAAGCCTTTTGTTCTTTTCCGCCATCCAGCCCACGAAAACCAGGGAAAACTAAGCTGCGAAGGGGGCTTGGCTTCGAGAAGCTCCGCCAGTGGCAACCCGCTCCCTGCGCTTGGGGAAGGGGAATTTGCCGAAGTCTGGGCCGCGCTAAGAGCCGCTTGCAATTGTGCCGCGCTGGCGGGCCGTGCCTCGATATCGAGGGCTAAAGCTTGGTGAAAAAGTCTGCTTAAAGCTTCAGGCACTTCGGGATTGAGCAACTGAAGCGCGGGAAGGGGATCGGGCTGTCTTTTGGCCACCGCCGCCACCCGAGTCAGCGCATCTACGGGCGGCCTAGCCGTAAGCAAATGATAGAAAGTGGCTGCAAAAGCGTACAAATCACTCCGAAGATCGGTCTTTGAGCCTTGAAGCTGCTCCAGGGGAGCATAAGGTGAAAAAGCAACCAAATTGTTCCTCTTTTCTGGCGCAATTTGCGCTTGGCCAAAATCCAAAAGCATAAGATTTCCTTGCGGGGTTAGATGAAGCTGTGCAGGCTCCATTTCAAGCTGTAAAAAAGGGGGCTGTTGCGTGTGCAAGTAGTGGAGCGCCGCAAGCACCTCGGCACTCCAGGGCCAAATTTCGGCGAGTGTGAATGGGTGGGCTTGTTGCCGCAAAAGGCTGGCCAAATCTGGGCCCGCGAGAAAGTCAGAGACCAGAAAACTGCCCAGGGGTGTAGTAAAAACGTCCCTGATTTTGGGCAAGCTGGGGTGGGCTAAAGCCCAAAGCCGGGGCCCCAGCGCTAAGAGCCGCTCCTGTTCTGCGCCAGCTTGAAACTGCTTGAGGCTCACACTGCCCCCAAACTGATGATCTAGCGCTTCATAGCGGTTTCCCCAGGCTCCTTCTCGCAGCAAGCGCACGATCCGATAGCGATTTTGCACCAATGTGCCTTGAGCCAAGCGCGGGTTAGGGGCCACATTCATACTCTTTTTGCCCCAACCCAGCGGTTAAGACGCAACGCCTTTCGCATTTTAAGATTCTCCAGCGGATTTCAGGCCCCACTAAGCAGATTCGCAAGTTTGCCAGACATTATAGATCAGAAGGGCGGCAATGGCTAAAGCCTTGCGCTTCAGGTTGCCCCACGCCGTGCCGGGTAAGTTGGGCCCAACGCCCCTACCTAACTCTTGTCTTCTGAATGGTTTTAAGCTACAATAAGCGAAAGCTAGGGGAATTTCTGGGGCTTCCACTTTTAAGCAGCCAGCGGAGGCCCAATCTTGTTTGGAAGCGTGTTCACAGGCTAGAAGCCTGTGCTACGCCCCCTTTACGTTATAGAAAATTGTAAAGCAACCCGATCATGATGTCAAAAAGTGAGTTTAACCCAGAGCTTGCAGGGCTTAACAGGGCTGCGCCCCAGCGCCCCCTCCTCGCCGAGCGGCAACTGGGGCTGCGAGCCTTTCACGCTGGCAATTTTGGGCTGGCCATCACCTGCTGGACGCGTTTGCTTGCGCGGGCTCCGGAGATGCGGTTGGCCTTAGCCGAAGCTCACTTTCGGGCAGCTTTACGAAGATCGCAGGTCGAAGCGCAACTGACCCATCTGCAAACGGCTCTTGATTTTGCCCCCGCCGATCCCCGCTATCACTATCAACTTGGGTTGGCCTTCCACCGCCAGGGCAATTTGCCTGCCGCCATCAAGCAATATCGCACCCTAATCAAGCGCGGGATACCCTGGACAGGGGTGGGCTTGGTTTTGGCTTTGGCGACGCTGGAGCAACAGCCCCACACCAATCTTACCACATTGCCGGGCATGAATGCGGCCATCGCCGCAGCCTTAGAGCCAATTCAACAATTGTTAGAAGGCCATTTGCCAATTCTACGCGACAAGACCCAATGTTCTAAGCTTGCGACCAGTTTGGGTTTGACCCGCAATCTCATGCCGCTTGAACGCCTTTGGCATGGTTTGGGGCTAATGCAACAAAAAAACCTGCGGGCCCGCGAAGTTTTGGCTGAAACGGGCTATTTAGCTTCGCCTTTGGCTACTGCTGTGCGCCTTTATTATCAAGGCGTGGCCGAATTTGAAGCCGGCAATTTTGTGGCCGCTTGGGAAATCTGGCAGCGCGTGGCGCAAGAAGAAACCTTCAACCGCGCTTGGCTTTTTCAGAATCTGGCCGCTCTAGCTTTTCAGCAATTAAAGCAATTCTGGCAAACTGGTGAAATCGCTCAGGCCTTAGAGTTGATCGCCGAATTACTTGCTAATCCACTCAATAACTTAGCGCTCAATAATTTAATGCTGCAAATTCTCGACCAAAATGCCCATCTTGCCGCCCAAAATGGGGTTTGGGAAGAAGCTGTAACACTTTGGGAACAGGCTTGGGATTTGGTCAATATTTGCCCAAACCTCGGTTCACCGGCCCCGCTTTTGCACAACTTAGCTTTAGCCGCCGAAGCGCTGGAAGATTGGGCCAAAGCTGCTGAAATGTGGTTGGAGTTGCTTTCTCTAGCTTCGCCACCTTCGGCCCCTTTGGCTTCTGCGCTTGCCAAAGAGGCCGAAAATACGCAACTTTGGGTGCAGGAACGGGCCATTTTATGTTCCAAACGCGCCGAAAAACCAGGGCAAGCCGTAGCCATTTTGCGCCAAGCGATTCGGACTGCCCCCCAAAATTTGGCTTTACGCCTTCAATTGGCTGAATTTTTGCTGGCCAATGAGCAGGAGCAAACCGCTTTCAATGAATTGCAGCGCATTCTGCAATTAGATTCGCAAAATGTCGAAGCGCGGCTCAAGATCGCGCAGATTCAAAGTGCCCAAGAAGATTGGTTTGCGGCTGAACAGACTTTACGTTCGATTTTAGCCTTTCAGCCGAGGCATGTTGAGGGCCGGCAAGCCTTAGCCTATTTGTTGCTGGCGCGGGGCCAAAGGCTTTCTGAAGCGGGCAAACTCTACGCTGCCGCGAAAGCTTTTGCCGAAGGGCAACAATTAGCGCCCACCGATTACGCTTTTGCGCTGGGTTTAGCCCGCATTGCCGCCGAGCAACAGAAACCAGAAAAAGCGCGTCCACTTCTAGAGCAGGCTTTGCATTTAGGGGCCGAGCGCCCTGAAGTTTATGCCGAAGTCATTGAATGTTGGGCCATTAGCGCAAAAAGCGTTGAAGCTCAAGCGATTTTAGCGCAAGCCGAAACCAAATTTCAGCTTTCATTTGATTTTTATCTGCGCTTAGGCCTAAATTTACTAGATTGCGCTCTTTTCCAACAGCCTGATTCTGATTTTCCGCTTTCTGAAAACCCTTTCTTTACGATGGCCACCACCGTCTTCGAGCGAGCCATCGCCTTAAACCCTTCAGACTCTGGGCTAAGGCAAAGAATTGCGGCGGAAGTTGAATTGCTCTATCCCCCATTAGCCTTGCGTTATGCCGCAGATGGGGCTAAAATAGCTCCAGGGGATTTCAGCGATTTGTTGCCTTTAGCCCTTTCTCTAAGGTAAACCAGGCATCTGGCCCCGTTCCCTGCGCGGTAAC
>DCSM01000104.1:4150-9844 GCA_002325605.1 Chloroflexaceae bacterium UBA1466 | reverse complement strand
TTAGCTGTTGGGCCACGGCTAAAAGCGTGAATTATCCTCCTCTTTAGCTATAGTGAAAGGGTTTCAGTTTCACTATAGCTCTAAAAGAGGCATCCGTGGCTGCTTAGAGTAACTCGTAAAGGAAGTTCATCATGCCCCAACCCCCCCATCCTGCACCCTCCTTCCCGTGGCAACCCATCATCGGCGCGGGGGCCATGGGCTTCGGGGCGATGCTTTGGCTAATAGCTCTTCTGGTGGCGAAAGACCTCGAAACCCTCCGCCAGGCTCCAGAGACCGTTTGGCTCTTTGTTTGTGGCGTGCCTACCTCAAATGGTCTCGTTTTGCCCCTGTTGCTTATCCTCGGTCTTAGCTCTTTAGGCGGCGGGGCAGCCCTTCTCTTCTACCGCAAAGGCTGATGCTTTAGGTCGAGAAACTAAGGCTGTGTTAAACTCAACTGCGGGCCTCGTGTCGTAGACACGAGGCCCGCACTGCGCCCATGAGCATAGCAGCCATGGGCGTAGCATAGGCTTCCAGCCTGTGATAAGAAAGCAACTAGCGTAGCATCGGCTTCCAGCCTGTGATGTAGGCTTGTGAACAGTTAAGATTTGGCTTAGGAATGATTTTAGGCTATAATGCTAAATTAGGAACCACCAACTGAGCTTTGTGCTGAGAGCAATTTGAATGCCTGATTTAAGCTATAACTTTGACCATGTCGAGCGCCTAACCATCGGCACGATTGGCCCAATAGGGCAACGTACATTCTATCTCCAAGCCCATGTTAGCCAGCGGCGCATCTCCCTTACGGTTGAGAAAGAGCAGGTGCAAGCCTTAGCAGATGCGCTAGACCATCTCCTTGATGAGGTGGTGACGCGAAATCCTCTCTTGCCTACGGCGGATGATCTGCTGCTGCCCGATATGACGCTTGAAGTCCCTTTAGAAGCCCTTTTCAAGGTAGTCCAGATGGGTTTGGGCTACGAAGCAGAATCCGATTTAGTTGTCTTAGTGATTCAGGGGCAGGTGAATGAAGAAGAGGACCCTGTGCTAGTCCGTTTTGCCTTCACGCGGCTCCAAGCACGGGCTTTGGGCAATCGGGCCGCCGAGCTAATCGCGGTCAGCCGCCCAACTTGTGGCAATTGTGGCCGCCCAATCGAGCAAAGTGGGCACTTCTGTCCCGAACGCAATGGGCATGGCCCTGGGAAGTCCCCCAGCGTTGAGTGAGGACTTATGGGCGAGGAAGGCTTTGAAAAACCGGCTGCTCCTCCCGCGCAAGTCTTAGCGGCGCTAAGGTCTGGTCACCTCACCCTTGAAGGGCGCTTGCTCTATAGTAGTAATCAGACCTTCCTGGCCACCGTTACCCATGCAGACCGTCAGTTCTTAGCCGTCTACAAGCCTAAGGATGGAGAACGCCCGCTGTGGGATTTTCCCCCTGGGACACTGTGGAAAAGGGAGATCGCTGCCTACCTTGTGAGTGAGGCCTTGGACTTTGGCTTAGTACCGCCAACCGTCAAATGCCGGGGGCCGTATGGGATTGGGTCGCTGCAACTGTTTATCATGCACGACCCTGCGGACCATCTCTTGACCTTGTACTTAGAAGGTGGTTATGAGGCAACCTTGCAGTTGCTGAGTGCCTTTGACTACCTTATCAACAACGCTGACCGTAAGAGTGGGCATGTCTTAAAAGGGGAAGATGGGCGCATCTGGGCGATTGACCATGGGGTTTGTTTTCACCCCGAAGCCAAATTGCGGACGATCTTGTGGCAGTTCAGTGGGCAACCCCTTCTCCCCGAAGTACAAGCTGGTCTTCAACGGTTGCAGATAAGCCTCGCCACCCAAAGTCCACCCTTTACGGCCCTGGCCAAGCTTCTCCTGCCACCAGAGCTAAAGGCTCTCAAACAGCGCTTGGAGACCTTGCTGACCAGCGGCCTTCACCCTGACCCAGGCCCAGGTCTCAACGTTCCTTGGCCCCCCATCTGACAATCTTACGCTCTTCTCTCACGGCGCTATGATATAGAAGGATTAGCCGAAATGTGTGGTATTGTTGGCTATGTTGGCCCCCGCGACGCAACCGAAGTGGTCATCAGCGGGCTGGAATGTCTGGAATATCGGGGCTATGATTCAGCAGGCCTTGCGGTCTATGAGGCCCAAAAGGGGCTACAAATTGTCCGCCAAGTTGGGAAGCTGGGACGGTTAAAAGATCGCCTGATCAAAGAGCCGCTCAAAGGGCAAATTGGGCTGGGGCATACCCGTTGGGCGACGCATGGCTCGGTCACGGAGGCCAATGCTCATCCCCATTGCGACCAAAGTGGGGAGCTTGTAGTAGTCCAAAACGGCATCGTGGAGAACTACTTAGAACTGAAGCAACGCCTTTTGATGCAAGGTCACTACTTCCATTCCCAAACTGATACGGAAGTGATTGCCCATTTGATTGGAGCCTACTACGCTCAAACTCAATCGCTGGAACAGGCGGTTCGGCAAGCTCTGCGCGAGTTGCGGGGCGGCAACGCGATAGTGGTTTTCAGCATCCATGAGCCTGGGAAGTTGATCGCGGCGCGGCTGGGGAATGCGGGGGGAGTCGTGCTAGGGTTGGGCCAAGGGGAGAACCTTATTGCCTCTGACATCCCCGCTCTTTTGGAATATACCCAGCAAGTGATCTTCCTCGAAGACCACGATCTTGCGGTGGTAACACGGGATACGGTGCAGATCAGCAAGGTGGATGGCCCTCCCGTCCACCGTACTCTCACAACCATTACCTGGGATGCGGGAGCAGCGCAAAAGGGCAACTACCCACATTACATGCTGAAGGAGATTTATGAGCAACCGCGTTCCCTGACCGATGTGCTGCGGGGACGGATCGACCTAGAGGCAGGGTTTGTCAACCTAGTGGATTTGAAACTGGACGCAGAGGACTTGCGGAAGGTTGAACGGATCTATGCGGTAGCTTGCGGGACGGCCTGGCATGCGGCATTGGTCAGCAAATTCCTGATTGAGGAACTGGCTGGGGTCCGGGTGGAGGTAGATTATGGCAGTGAGTTCCGCTACCGTCAGCCTATTCTGGGGGCAGATGCGCTGTTGTTGGCCTTCACCCAAAGTGGGGAGACCGTTGACACCTTGGCCGCGATGGAAGAGGCGCGAAGGCAAGGGGTTCCCAGTATCGCTATCGTGAATGCGCTGGGGAGCCAAGCCGCTCGGCTGGCGGATGGCGGGGCAATCTATCTGCACGCGGGCCCTGAGATCGGGGTTGCTTCGACCAAATGCTTTACCAGTATGGTGGTCGCCGCATGCCTTTTTGCGCTCCAGCTAGGGCAGGCGCGAGGGAAGCTGAATCCTACCCAAGTAGGGAATTATCTTCAGGAACTAATTGAACTTCCAGGGAAGGCCGAGAAGGTCTTAGCTACAGCTCCGCAATGCGAAATCATTGCCCAGCACTATTCTCAAGCGCGAGATGCACTCTATCTGGGCCGTCAATATAATTATCCCATTGCTTTGGAAGGAGCCTTAAAGCTTAAAGAGATCAGCTATATTCATGCGGAAGGTTATCCCGCAGGCGAAATGAAGCACGGCCCCATCGCCCTGATTGAAGCCGATTTGCCTGTGGTCTGTATCGCACCGCAAGACCCGATCTATGAGAAGATGTTGAGTAATATAGCTCAAGTCAAAGCGCGAGGGGGCCATGTGATTGCGCTTGCCACGGAAGGTGATGCTTTCTTGGCCCGCGAGGCCGACTACCTAATCCCAATTCCTGCGATTTCCCCTCTGCTCACCCCTGTTCTGACCGTGATTCCCTTGCAATTGTTAGCCTATTATATTGCCGTCCAACGGGGTTGCGACGTAGACCAACCGCGCAATCTGGCGAAGAGTGTAACGGTAGAATAGAAAGCTGCTAAGGCCAAGGACATTCTATTGCGGGACTATCATGCGCGTGGTAGAATGTTAGGTAGGATTCATTTTGCAGGGTAGGAGTATTATTATGCGCCTATACGATTTCGCTTATCATCCTCAAAACAAAGGATGGCTGGACCAAGTTGTGAATCAAGCCAGCAGAGAGCCGTGGGGGCCTGAAAATAAGATCCTTGAGATCTATCTCCAGACCAATTTTGAGATTATCTGGGAGCAGAAGAAGGTCTACCAGGATTGGGAAAAGGGGGAAGCTTTCTGGCGGGCGGGCAATCTAGTCAATAATGTTGCGACCCCACTTTGGCTAGTCTATAAGCCCAATCAGGTTCCAAATAGACAACCTTGGTCTTTTGAGCGGGTTATTGTGGGCCAACCGCCCTCTCTCACAGTGCAAAGACCAACTATTCAGTACGATCAACTAATCTTTGAGTCTGAATGGAGTCTCAACCAAGATCATTCTAACCTTGACCATATCTTTGAGAAAAATAGCTCACGCCTAAAAGATGTTTTTCAGGTAGCTCTTGGTGGGCAGTTCAATGAACATATTGTCTTACGCACGGTTTATGCCGAAATGGACTTTAAGCGCAAGCAAGGGATTGTGCAGACGCAGTGGTATAAAAATTATCAGTTCCTAATGCCGCTCTACCTCACGCAGCCCAACCATGTTGACCTGGTCGCTGCGCTCCAGCCTGTTCCTGAGAAGCAATGCTACATTGTTCGCACGCTCTTGTCGCCGCGTTATGCGTATGCCAAAGCTCGGGCTGTCGTGCGCGGGCGGGATATGCTCCCAAACTGGTTGTACCTTTCAGATGAGGAGCTAAACCAGCCTTTCCTAATGGATTTTAACGAGGAACAATAGCTTTTCTTTTGCCAACTTATCTTTTATGACCTACCAGCGTGAATGCTGGTAGGTTTTTTTGGCCCTGTATTATCTCATTTCACTAATTCATGTACAACTCTTTCCCAAGAAATGTGTCTTACGCAAGAAAGACCCGTTTTCCCTAAGCTTGCAGTAAGATTTAAGTTGCTCATTACCTGTTCTAAACAGGGTGCAATTGCGCTTGGCTGCGGTTGAACCACATAGCCATTGAAGCCATGCTCAACAAATTCCAAAACTCCGCCTGCATCGTTGGTTGTAATGACGGGGCGACCTGCGGCCAAAGCCTCCACAGTAGCAAAGCCATAATCCTCATCTAGCGGAGCATAATAGACAGCGCGAGCATTAGTATAGAGATCGATGAGGGTTTGGTCGGCCACAAACCCCGTAAATTCAACGCGCTGGGCGATTTTTAGCCGATTAGCCAGGGTTTCTAATCTTTTACGCTCTTCGCCCTCACCAACAATCACCACTCGAACCCGATTATTGGTCAGTGCAACTGCTTCCAATAGCAAATCTAAGCGTTTTGCCTTATCTAAACGCGAGGGTGAAAGAATATAATCGCCATAAGCGCCAACCCAAAGCTTTTCAGCTAAATGACTTGGTGGATAAAGTGGTTTGCTCTCTAAGCCATTAAAGCGCTGTAACCGTTGACTAACATTCTTTGAAATCGTGTAAAGCGCTTGTGCTTCGCCCAAACCGCGTTTATCCATTTGCATTATCAATTGTCTAATCTTTTTATAGCGTGGGATATTAACGAAATCGCTCATTGCTGTGCCATACCAATCGTAAGCCTGCCGATGTTGATGCACAAGCCAAACGACTTTACAGGGATGACGCACGAGATAGGAAGGGAATTTGGTACAAATCACTTGATCTATCAGAAGATTATTAACTTTAGTGAGATCAAGCAAGCGCCAAGCCAAAGCATGGTCTATTATTCG
>DCSM01000104.1:0-4044 GCA_002325605.1 Chloroflexaceae bacterium UBA1466 | reverse complement strand
TGGGCAATTAAACTTTTCTGTAAGCCTTCGACCAGATATTCTGCTCCACCGCGCACGAAAGGCACTTGAGTAGCACAAATGACGATTCGTTTTCCCATCAGGGCAAGATTCCCATTGCTTGAGCCGTTTTTCTCGCAACATCTTCCCAGTTGCATGTTGCTAAAACATATTCTCTGCCTCGGTTTCCCAAAGTTTGGCCAATTTCTGGGGCCGCAAAAAGCAAATCGAGCGCGGCGGCGAAGGTTCCAAAATCCTTGAAAGTCAAACCACCGCCACTTGTCGCGCAATGATATTTGGTGACAGCACAATGCTGATGCACTAAAGCGGGCGTTTGCTGGAGCCAAGCTTCCATCAAAACAATACTAAAACTTTCATATAACGAGGGCAGAACGAAAAGATCAATCGCTTTGTAAGCATTATGCTTATCTTCTTCAGCTAAAAAACCTATATCCAAGACTAAATCTTGCATTTTAAGAGGTATTTCAAGATTGCCGCGCCCTGCCAAAAGCAGTTTCATTGGTTTTCCCCGACTTGCCCAATATTCTCGTGTATAGCTCAAAAGCAGCCCCAAATTCTTACTTTCATCGCGTCTCCCGACATAAAAGAGCAATTTTAGCTCTGGATCTAACTGGTATTTTTGCCGAAAAGCTTGTCCATCCCCTTTTGGCGCTAAATCTATTCCCTCTCCAGGGATCTTTATCTTCTCTTTTGGAGGATTATAAAGTCTTTGAGCAAGTTCGGCTTCAGGATAGCTATTGAAAAGTATCCCACGGACTTGTGAAAAGAGATAATGATAGGTTGCATAATAGGCATAAGGCTCATCATGCAGACAAGGCAAAAGAAAACTACGTTCTGGGGCAATTAAAGCCCCCCAAAATGTCGTTGGAAAGGGATATGGCAGAAAAATAAAGTATGTTTGCTGTTCGGCCAGGATAGCTTCATAAAGCTCGTCGCTGCTGAGAAGGGCTTTCAGCAAAGCCATTTCATGGGGTGCAAACTTCTTTAGAGGGGGCAAAAGTGTAGGATATTTGCGAAAGAAAAAGGGTATTCCTTGCTCATCGGTAGAATTTGCGCGAAAGCGCCAAATTGGTAGATTATCTAACGTACTTTTTCCAGGTGGATAATATGCAGTTTCGTCAGGATGAAAGGAATCACGGCCCGTGCTACTCCAAACCTGAACATTTACCCCGATTGAATGGAGCGAACGAGCAAGACTTCGGGCTTGAGTTTCTGCGCCTCCAGTCGTAGCAGGGCCATACCAGGGAAGAACAAGAGTGATCATTGAGTTTGTAACGTAGTTTTGAGATTGCTTAATCCAATACTAAAGCAAAGAATTGCAGGCAAACCAATCAAAAAGAGCAAGAAAATGATTGTTAAGCTAGGTATGCCAGCGACGAAAAGATACCAAAGCCAGAGGTCAAAGAGATGATGATTGGGCGCATCGTAATACCAAAGCCAGAGCGCACGCCGATTTGAGGGAACCGAGGAAATCGGTAGAGCTTCAAGGATTTTGAAGGTTTGATCGTCTTGGCGCAAATCTATCGTCTGGACAAATAAGCCTAAATCCTCGTTACGCGGATTATCAGCCGTAATCAATGTTGGATTCCAAGTATCACTTTGTAAAGTAAGCATATTTCTCTGCTGCAATTGCGCTGTAGAAAGTTGAAACCGCAGTTCCCAAACGATTTGCTGGCTTGTTAAATCAACTTTTGTTACATTTTCAAGTGGTTTGCCATTCAAAAGGAGGGCGAAATTTGCACGCGGCAAGGGATGTTCAGATGTCCAGGGACGATGGTCGGCAACAACGATTTTTCCTTCAAGCATACTTTTTGAAGCAATTTGAAATGTCATTTGGGCTTGAGCGCGAGTCCAGCGCGGCAATAACTCGCCTTTTTGTCTGTTTCCTTCGGAATAAGAAAAACCGTCGCGCAAAACCAAACTCTTCGCGGGCTGGCTGCCGCGCAGGCTCCACTCGTTTACCCGCTCAATCCAAATTCGCCAATGCCCGATGAGCGGTGAGGCTGAAGGCGTGAAAAAGCGGGTATATTGCCCACTTTGTTGAATATAGGTGTTGAAATTAGTGAAAATCGGTAAAAGTTGAAGCAAGAAACTTAGAGTTATTAAACTTTTCAATGAGATAGAAAGCCAAAAACGTGGTTTTTCAGCAAGATTTGCAAATAAAGCTGCGCTTGGCAAATAGAGAAAGGGAAGCACAAAGACTAGATAGCGGGGGCCCCAACTTCCATCGCCGTGCCAATACCAAATGCGGCTATAAAAGGCGAGGTGGGCAAGAAAAAGGCTTAAAGCTAAGAGTGCTTCGCGCCATTGTTGTTTGAAACGCTGAGTTAAACCTATTAAACCGAGGATTATCGTGGGCGAAAAGAAAAATAAGCCTTTTCCTGTGCTAAAAGTCAAGCCGTATAAGCCTTCGCGCCAGTCAGATTGCAAAATATTTGTGGTTACGTTGCCATAACCAACATTTAAGGCATTGCCAAAAAGCTGGGCATTGTAGAAAAGTAATAAAATCAGGGGGATTGTTGCGCCTAATAGCCCAAATCCAGCCCGTCTGGCAAAAAAATGTAGCTTGTTTTGAAGATCACCTTGCCAAGAAACGAGAAAAGCATAGCCAGCAATGAAGGGTAAAGCCAAAAGCGTCTGAATTTTGACGGCTAAAGCGCAATAAGCTGCTAATCCCGCGATTAGCCACCACCGAAAGTTTGGTTTGCGGAGCGCAAAAGCCGCAAATGTGAGGAAAAAGGTCGCCAGCGGTTCTGCAAAAAAAGTGCGGCTATAGGGCCAAGCTAAACTCGTTAAACCATAGAGCAAACCAACAGATAAAGCAACTTTAGAGTTATAGCCGATCTCTTTTGCCCAATTAAAAAGCAACCACCCTGTCGCGGCGGTGATCAGGGCGGGCAAAATGAGGATAAACAAGCGAAGAATAAAACCTTTAGCGTGAGGAGGGGCTGTGATTGCACTTATTTTCCCCAAAACAAGGAGTGGAATAACCGCTAAAGATTGCCCTGGCCCATAGCGACTATAGTGTTTACCCTCTTCCCCGCGACTCAAATTCATTAGAAAACCTGGCTCCAGCGCAAATGTCCCTTTGGCAAGCAGGCTTTCCCCTACTGCAATTAGCGTTTCCTCGTCAGAAGTGTAGGTATGACCGCTCATTGTGAGCAAGTAAAGGCCAAAAAGCAACAGAAATAGAGCGCAGCCAGGTGAGGTTTTCATTCTAAGCGGCGAGATCATAATTTTGTTCAAACTTTTGCGCTTTCTGAAAAAATCACCTATTTTTGCTCCGTGCCTTAGCTCTTAATGCAGCTATTTCGGCTCTAATTTCAGCATCAACCGCGATCAAGGGCGAAATAGCTTGCGTAAACGCAGCATTAAAATCGTTTTGTTGCTCAACAATAGGGTTTACAAGCCAGCGCAAATAGCGTCGAATGAGTTTTTGCAGCCTAACAGCCATAAAATTGCCGATTAGGGGCCAATGGGCATTAACTTTTTGCCGCAAAGTCAGTTGGGCCACACAAGGCCGCAAAGCCAGGTCAGCGAGGGCTGCTGGCGGCTCTTTGCGCCCTTGTTCTTCAATCAATTGCTGAAGTAAAAGAGTCTCAGATGCTGGCGGAAGAGAAGGTGGAAAGGTGATTTCGTCGTTATGTTGTGGTTTTTCAGACTTTTCAATCGTTTCTAAAGTGTTTGTTCGCTGATGCAATTCCTGATAACCTTCAATCAGCAAGAGAAGCGTGCGCGTAGATACATCATTGAAAGCGTTTTGTTGCTCAACAATGGGATTGATATACCAGCAAAGGAGCCTTCGCACGACTTTATTGCCAAAATTAACGACGCGCTGAGGAAAAGAAGCACTTTCTAAGGGCCAATGGGCACTTACGACTCGCGTGATTTCCAATTGTTCGGCACACTGGTGAAGTTGGCGAGCAAGCGCTTGGGTCTGGGGCGCGGCAGCAGGCAAAGCCTGCTGCCGCGCCCTAACCTCCGCCCGAATGGCCTCCAGCAGCACCGCAACATCTAAGGTTTGCG
>DCSM01000102.1:4238-14519 GCA_002325605.1 Chloroflexaceae bacterium UBA1466 | reverse complement strand
GGGGAGCCTCATGCTATCTAGCCGACTTAATCGTTCCTTACTTCGTAGAGCCTGGGGTCAACCACCTGGTTGTATTATCGTTCCACGAGATAAGGGGGAGATACAACTGGTAATTTGTTGTAGCCGCTGTTGTCCCCGTATCTGCAAGGCCAAACTCCGAGAAGTGGTTCATCTTTACAACCAACTTGTTCCCCTCTACCTTCTGACCGCAACCTTCAACGTTTGCTGTGGGGTCAACCCAGTCAGAAGCAGCATCGTTCCAGTAGATCAAGCGAACATCGCTACCCTTGCCGCAAGTTCCCTGGGTAATAAACACTTGCAGATCAAAGGTCACGGTGATCTGCTTGCTGAATTGCTTGATCTCATGGCCCTTGTGGGAGCGAGCGACCAGGCTAAGGTAGTAGCCAAGGGGCTTCATGCGCTGGTGGTAGAGCGGGGCGGAAATACCCTTATCAATTGGTTTATGCTTCCCTGTGGTTACGATGACGGAAGTTTCATCCTCAAAGAGACCTTCAGGAAATTCGATCTCCGTGTGCCCATCACGGCTCCGTGCTTTCCCCCCGTGGCGACCAATCTTAAAGATCTCTTGATCTTCGCCCTCATCGAGAACAAACTGGATTTGCAAGCTACCCGTCGCTTGGCCAGCTTTCACGCTCACTGTCGCTGTGCCCGAAACCAGATCCGTCGTCAGCTTGAAAACCATCTGCTCCCCTTCATTGAAGGGTTGCCCAAGCGTGCCCAAAGTTGTGGACAAAGTCACGGTGGAAGTAGGAACCCGAACAGGCTTCCCGTAAGCATCCAGGAACTTGGCTTTAACAACCGTGGTACTCTTCCCATCGGCAAAGAGCTTATTCCTGCCCGCCGTAACGATCACACTGGCAGGTTCACCAAAGGAAGGTTTAGCTTCGTTTTCCTCTCCTGGGACAAAGAAGAAGACCTTAGTCGTATCTGTCAGATCACCCGTCGAAGCTGTCACAAGGGCTGTCCCAGTAACTGTGCCTGAAGTAAGGATTGCAACCGTGCGTTCCCCTTCAGTGCTAGGCTGACTAATTGTCCCCAACGTGGTACTAAATTGCACCTTTTGCCCAGCCACATTTACTGGCTCATTGCCCTTTTCGCCGATAAAGGTTGCATGGATGGTCGTCGTACTCTTGCCATCAGCGGGCAACTTTTGCTTCTCGGCCCAAACCTTGAGGCCAAATTTAAGAGGTTTGGGTTGAACGATACAACCACATTCACGGTTAAGTACCTGCACCTTGGTCATTGCAGACCCGACCTTTGTCAATTTTCCATCGACTAGGCGGTAGACTGCTACTCCCGCTTTAAATTCGCCGGCCTCTGTGTAGATATGCGTCGCCGTGAGGGACTTCGTTTCTGTCAGCACTGCACCATCACCAAAGAAGTAGCTGAGGGAAGTGAAATCTCCCTTGACCTTCGTTTTGAAGAGAGTTGCGGTCCCAGAAATCACTGGGCCGTTAGACTCCAACTCAACTTCAACCTCTTTAGGTTCAAGCGGCTTTGGTTCTTCAATCCGAACTTTAGTCTTAGCAGAGCCGATCACCTGATCTTGGCCCGAATAGATGTTATAGGCGGTCAGGATCGCGGTAAAGGTTCCTGTCTTGGTATAAGTATGACTTACGACCAAGCTCTTGGTGATAGTTGCTGTACCGTCGCCAAATTCGTAGCGCAAGGAACTGAAGGGGCCTTCCACCGCAGCTTTGAAGAACGTTGCTTCACCAAGCAGGTTCTGCTCATTGCTGGCAAATTTGAGCTTATCTTCAGAGAGCTTTTCAAGCACATGGATCGAAGCTCTTGCGGCCCCAACTTCACGGCTTAGGTTGTCAATCTTGGCATAAGCCGTTACCGTCGCTGTGAAATCGCCGACCTTTGTATATGCATGGGTCGCCGTGAGGCTAGTTGTGCCCGAAATGACGGCTCCATCGCCAAAGGTATAGACGAAGGTAAGGGGCTGATATTCCTTGCTGGTCGTAACCTTGAAGAGGGTTGGTTGCCCCACAACGGCTTCCTTCGCGCTTCCCAAATGGATACAAACTGAAGGGCCAGCTGAGGGGCAAAGGAAGTTGCGCTTGCATTGCCCCTGCTGGCTCAACCTAAGCGGGGGCAACTTAACCTTTTCACCCTGCTTGCCTGCTTTGACTTCCATTGGGGCTTCATTCTGACACATCTCTTGATCATCAAAGATGCGATCATAGACGTGCAAGGTTGTTTCTTCAGCCGCCTTATAGCCCAAAGTAGCACTGATCTGATACGTTCCGGGCTTGAGGTCTTTGAAGGTATAGTTTAACCCGTCGTCGCTCACCGTAAGTGGCGTGGAGATCACCGTAGTATTGTCGGGGGTAAAGAGGGTCACTAACCCAACTTGGGGATAAACCCAGCGAGGATCAGCTTCGGCCTTAGTGAGTTTCTTGGTCGGCTTCCCACAGACCGTACTACACTTACTTTGGATAGTTTTCTCAACCTCTTTCTTGACGGTATCAAGCGCAACTATAAGGTCGGGGGCCGTCTTGGCTTGCAAGAAGGTATCCGCGCTGCTGGCCGCTTCCTTCAAGCCCGCAGCAGGCGCATCGGCCATCGCCACCACGTAGACTACCCCGTTCTCCTTGATCAATTTGGCTTGCTCTAGCAGCTGCCCAATCGGGCTACCTTCAGCCGTCGGCTTCTTGCTATGACAAACTGGATCCTCAGAGTTCTTGCACGCAGTCCAATCACTTTCCGGCTTATTGCCGGGGCAACGGGAGTCATCAATGGCTCTTCCGTCAGGAGTACGAGCGCAGGTGTTGTTCAGCCACGTAGCCTCATCCTTCATCGTGTAGTTCGCGTTCCCATCGGTCATGAAGACTGCTACTTGAAGCCACCTGGGGTCTTTTGTGGCCTTGAGTTCCTTGACAGCCCGAGCCAGACCATTGGCACTATTGGTTCCCCCCGAAGTTTCGTAGGGATTGTCTTCTACGGCTCCTGCTTTCAGGATGTAATCATAGATTTTAGCTTTTTCTTGTCCCGTTGCCCAACCTTCAGCTGGGAAAAGGGTGATCTTATTCGAGGTCGAAAAAGCGATGAGCTTCAAAGTATCCGAGAGCCGCAAGGTATTACTGATGAAGCCTTTAAGAGCCTCTTTCGTGAGATAGATGCGGCGCTCCTTCTCAGTCTTACTTGCTGTGCCATCAAACTTTTGCTTCATTGAGCCACTAACATCGAGGACAACGACATATTGCACCGCTTTGGGGGCTGGTTTGTCGCCTGGCTCAGTTGGCTCTGAGGGTTTATCGGGAACGGGAACCACCCCTGGCTCATTCTCCCCTGGCTTAGGAGTAGGGGTAGAATCTAGCTTTTCATAGCGGGCGTAACACGGGGTAAACTCAACGCTTCCCTCCACCGTAGTCGAAGTGGTACTTATCTCAGGAGTGGGGGAAAGAGGTGGAGGTGGAGCTTCAATACAAGTGTAAGAAGCTGTCGCGCCCAAAAGAAAGCCCGAATCGCCAGCCCCATCGGTATTCATCTGATCCCCTTTGTTCAAAGGGGAGCTCAACTGAACTTCAATGCTCTTCGTGCCTGAAGGAACGTCGCTCAACGTCAGGCTTTCGATGTTGAGACCTTGCCCCGCGTTGGGTGCGATCAAGGTCTTCGTCGCGCTAATCCCGTTCGCCGAGGCCTTAAAGACCAAAACCCGGCGGTCAGTAGCTGACTGCGGGTCTTTGTCCATAATTGCGCTCTTGACGGTGATGGTGGTTGGCTTGCCTAACGCTTCAGGTAAGGTTAGGGTCAGCTTGGCGGGGCCTATCGCTTGGCCCCCATTTATTCCGCCCCACGCATACTGGAAGGTTACGTCCCCAACGCTGGTATACAAAGCATCGGTCTTTTGGAGATAATAGGCCACAAGCGCCTCAGCCGTCTTTTGGGTTGAGGTCTGCTCCGTAACCGTCGCCGTGACGGGGCCAGCTTGACCTTCGACCAAGTAGTGGTAGCCCAGCATGCCCCCAGGCTGAATTTCAGTGGGATTAGCGGCGCTGGTGATCTTCTTCGTCAAAGTTGCAGCAACAGGTTGGCCCGTTGCAAACTGAAAAGCAACCTTAGTTGGAGGTTGCCTGTTTGAGCCTGCGCCAGCAAGCTGAAGGTAAGTTTGGGTCGCTGTGGCGGGGAGCGAGAGAGTTTGGGTTGACTGGTCTTTCATCCCTGCGCCGATAATGTCAACCTTTGCGGAACTACACCGACTCACCCATTTCTGGGGGGCTTGCTCTGGAGCCTGCTTTAGCGGCGCGGCCAGAACCTTCTTCGTGACCATTGAGCCGACTTGCTGAGAGATCCCAAAGGTGGTTAGAACAAGGGCCCCCAGTACGAACAAAACTGAAACTACCGTCGTCGTTTGTTGCCGTTTCATTGCAACGTCCTCCTAACCTAAATCTGGCCTGATCTGCGAGGGGGCTTTTACTTTGGTGGCAATCTAATGTTTCTTATTCGGCTTCATTTAACTTTTTCTTTACCTTTTAACAAGCCCCTCGGAATAGCCCCCTTTAATCGTACTCCAGCAAATCGTAATTGTCAATCCAAAGTAAACAGTACTTAGTTCTTATTTTACCTAAATCTTCCAATTCAGTCTGAATTGGGGCCAAAAGCTGCTTTGAATCTGGATTTTTGGAAAACATAAAAAGGACCGCAAGATCATCTTGCAGTCCTTTTTCCTGCCTTTGTTAGGTTTCTGTTTCTTAATTAGTTTCTTCTACCACCCCTTTGCCTTCACAGACAAGGCATTTGAGAATGCCCTTGCCATTACAATCAGTACATTTAATCACCACAAAACCTGTGCCATGACAATCGAGGCATTGAATAACCCCTTTGCCATTGCAGTTTTTACAAGAAACTTTACGCATAGCCCTTCCTCGCGTGCTAGTTTAGGTCAAAAATCTTACCTTGGAAGCAGTGCCGAAAGCAAGTAGATCAAAATCCCAATTTCCATGACCAAAATCCCGCTGGAAATCCACCGCCAAGGGGTCATTTCAAAAAAGCCAGGTTCAAGGGCCTTAGCAGGCGACAAGGTCGCAGCGGCCACAGGCTTTTGCGGCACGATTTCCTGCTCTTGTGGCGCAAGTTCTGAGCTAAGGCTTGGTGCAACATCTGCTGAAGGAGGCCCAACCTGATCTTCGGTTTGCACCGCCAAAAGGGGCCCTTCAAACAACGTTCGGTCTTCGGAAAGTTCGGTCAGCCAGGAAGGAGGTTCGGTTAAGTGAAAAACCTCTTCGGGCGGCAGATCGGCTTCCAGCACCTCTGGCTCTGAAGTGGCCGATTCTAACAAATTGACCAAGGCCTGGGCAACTTGGGTGAGCTTGGGGCCATCGTTTAGAGCTAAAAGCGTTTTGTAATCCGCAATTGCCAAACCAAGTTCGCGTAATAATTCATAAGATCGCCCCCGATGTAAATAGGCATCCGCATAGCCAGGGCGGAGCGCCACAACTTGCGTCAAGTCGGCAATCGCTTTGAGCGCATCGCGCCCTAAATAAGCCATGGCGCGGCAATAATAGGCTTCCGCCAGATCAGACCGCTGTTGAATCACTTGCGTATATTCAGCGATAGCTTGGTCATACGCGCTCTGTTGTAAATAGGCATGGCCACAATTGAGATGCGTTTCGATGAAGGTTAAGGGCTTGGGCGGCGGCGGCGAAGGGAGTTCAAGGGAGTTAAGCGCAGGCGCAGGGGCTTCTCTTTCCCCTTCCTCAACAGCTTCAATTTCAATGGGCCGCACCGGGGCCAGCGCGGATTCACCTGCAAGGAGTGGGGAACTTGTTGCTTCAGCGGGAGCCAATTCGTCTAAGCTAAGGGGTTCTGCCGCCGCCGCTGTTGCTTCTTGGGATAGATTTTTCAACTGCTGTTCGGCGACCCAGCGCAAGTCTGAGTCTTGGCTCATAAACAACACCGTTTTGAAATCCGCAACCGCCTTTTTAATTTCAGCTTTGGCTTCATAGGCCAATCCTCGATTAAGATAGAGGGGCGCAAAGATTGGATTAGATTGAATTGCCTGCGTCAATTCGATGATTGCTGCATCATAATCGTGTTGGGTGAGCAATTCCTTTCCCCGTTTGAGGCCATCCTCAGCAATGATCATCTGTGTCTCCCTGCGCTTATACCAAAATCGCTTCCAAGCTGGCCGCAATGCTACCATGCCCCAGGGTCACTGTCAAGTTGAAGCTAAAGGGCCCGGCCTTTACGGGTCTTCCTACCTGGCCCAAGCTCCGCTTGGGGTAGCATGCTCCGCAGAAGCCAACCGTTTCGGAACTAAAGGAGTCTTTCATGGCTGCCTTCACGCTTTCGCCCGCCCCCCGCCTTGCAAGCCTATTATGCCCGCTTAGAAACAAACCTATCGCCCCCCGGAAACCCCCAACGAAACAGGGTTGTGCCCTGCTTTCGCTTCTTTGTTTTGGAAGAAGTCGCTGCTAAGGTCGCTTGGGCCTTGATTTTAGAGCGCAATTTCACCAGGCCAGCGCACGCTGCTGGGATTTTGCGCGCTCATCTGCGGATTCCACAAGGTTCTTGGGAAGCCAAAGCCCCCAAAGATCAGCTTGAAGCTGAGAGCGAATCTGGCAAGGCGCTTGCAACCTGAGGCGAAAAACAACTGGCTTACAGATGGTTTGCTTGCTGATTTTGAGGCTTTTTTGCCTTTGAGAGCGGGGTTGGGCCGGGGCCTTCGGCAAGCTCAGGCCCCGGCGGGGTTGGGCCCAGCTGTTTGACCTTGAAAGGGCTTCCCGCCAGCGCCTTTGAAGATCAATTGGGCCCGTGGGCAGCCTTGCAATGGGTGCTTGATCAAGATCAGATCACGCCAGATCAGCGCAGCGGCATCACCAAGGCCCCGAATCGGGCGGATGAGCCGCAAGCTATTGTGAGTTTGAGCGGGAAGGTTCTTACCGTAAGTGTCGAAACCGTGAAGTTAGGTGAGCAGTTGCGCGAAGTTAGTCTGTAGGCCAGGCATCCCGCTTGGCTCGACAGGAGGTCTGAGAAAAGAAAGACCTCTGTGGTCTTAGATTCCACAAAGGTCGGCGTGCCAGGCAAAATTATAAGGCGTGCTGGCCAACCTTACAGCCGTAAGTTGGGTTGCACATCCAACTCCCAGCCTTTTTGCACCAAAGCTTCATAGCGGTAGTAGGCGACGGTGGCAATCATCGCCGCGTTATCGGTGCAAAGGGAGATCGGAGGGCAACGCACGGGAAGCTGGGCCCGGCGACAAAGTTCCTGCCGGAGGTGGGCGTTGGCGGCTACGCCCCCCGCCAGGATAATCTCTCGCGCCCCATATTGCGCGGCAGCCTTGACCGTTTTGGTGACTAAGACATCAACGACAGAATCCTGGAAGGCCGCCGCGGTCTGCTTGACAAACTCTTCACTTAACCTCTGCTTCTCCGCTCCTTGTTCCCCCCTTGCTCGGGCTAACCTAACATCTCGCTCCTGCTGATTTTGCACCTTCAACAGCACAGCGGTCTTCAAACCACTGAAGGAGAAGTCAAAGGTCTGGCGCAACCAGGCTCGCGGGAGCGGTTCGGTAACCGTTACCCCTTCAGCGGCCCGTTGAATCGCGGGCCCCCCAGGGTAGTCAAGCTCTAAGATGCGGGCTACTTTATCAAAGGCTTCGCCTGCCGCATCATCACGAGTCTGCCCCAAAAGTTGATAGTAGCCATGCCCAAACAACAAAGCTAACAATGTATGCCCCCCGCTGACTACCAAAGCTATGAGGGGGAACTGCGGGGGTTTATCTTCCTCTTCTTCGCCCTTTCCTGGAGCCAACCAACTCGCATAGATATGGGCTTCCAAATGGTTGACCCCAACAAAGGGTAAGCCTCGTTGCCAAGCCATCGCTTTCGCGGCGTTGAAGCCGACCAATAAGGAACCACTGAGGCCTGGGCCATAAGTAGCTGCAATAGCGTGAAGATCATCCCACCCGTTGGGAAGGGCCGCTAAAGCTTCTTGCACTACGGGACTTAGGCTCAAGATATGTTGCCGTGAAGCGACCTCTGGAACGATCCCGCCATAGCGTCGATGCAAATCAATCTGTGAAGCTACGACGTTGGCCAGGATGGAGCGCCCGTCCCGCACCACCGCTGCCGCTGTTTCGTCGCAGGAGGTTTCCAACGCCAGGATCGTAAACCCAGGTGGGGGGGGCGAGGTTAAGGCGGTTACTGCATTTTCAGCCATGCTTTTGCCTCTGCTAAAGTAGCGAAATAGCTGACCTTTAAGTGGGGGGTTTCAACCTTCTGCATGATACGGTCTATTGACCATTTGGCCACCACGGTTTCAGGGGACACGAAAGCAATAAATTTAAGGCCCGCAGCTAAAGCGCGAGGAAACCAATTCTCATTTGACCATTGCTGATCTTCAGGCGAGATCGGGCCCTCCTTTCGCAAATCCCCTAACCATTTATGAGAACGTTTCTCCTTCAGCAGCACTAATCCCTTATCTAAGCCTTGCCGAAATTGCTCGCCTTGGGCAAAGGCTTTCCATTCGGCCACTACACACCCTACCTCTTCATTCCAAAGAATAGTGGTGTAGGGAGATTCAAAGTAAATCATACTTAGCTTCCTTTCTAACCATTGGCTAGTTATTGATCTTTAACCAGGCCTTGGCTTGGCTTACGGTGCAGAAGTATTGGGTAACCAATGTGGGGCTTTCAACCTTCTGCATAATTCGCTCGACACTCCACTTGGCAAAGATGACTTGAGGATCAACAATAGCCATATACTTCAGCGACGAAGCCAAAGCACGGGGAAACCAATCTTCATTGGACCAACGTTGATCTTCAGGCAAAACAGAGCCAAAGAAGCGGAGGTCAGCTAACCACTTTTTGGCTCCCTTTTCTTGCAACAAAGCCAGCCCCGTATCTAAACCTTTGCGATAACCCTCGCCTTGGGCAAAGGATTTCCATTCCATTAGCACCCCAGGAAGATCGGCATCCCAGTGAATGGTTAGGAAAGGTTGGTCAAAGTAGATCATAACAACCTCTATTTACTAAAAAAGGCATTAGTCCAGATCCTCGGCCAAATCTATCGCTTTAAGCAAGGCCGCCGCCTTATTATGACTTTCATGATACTCCAGGGTGGGCAAACTATCGGCAACCACGCCACCACCCGCTTGTACATAAGCTACCCCATGCTTCATTACTAAGGTACGGAGGCTAATGCAAGTATCCAGATCGCCGTTAAAATCTACGTGCCCCACACATCCCGCATAAATTCCCCGCCGATTACCTTCTAATTCAGCAATGATTTCCATCGCCCGAATCTTAGGCGCACCACTGACCGTCCCGGCGGGGAAACAAGACCGCAAAGCATCCAAAGCTGTAAGGTCGGGACGCAGGTGGCCCGTGACCTTTGAGACAAGGTGCATGACATGGCTATACTTCTCGACGGTCATGAAGATGGGAACTTGGACACTCCCAGGCTGACAGACTCGCCCCAAATCATTGCGGCCTAAATCTACTAACATCAGATGTTCAGCACGTTCCTTCTCATCGGCCAGCAACTCCTTGGCAAGGGCTTCATCCTCTTCTGGCTCTTGCCCACGGGGGCGCGTTCCCGCAATTGGATGGGTTGTAACTTCTCCTTCTTGCACCCGAACCAACATTTCAGGTGAAGATCCAACAAGGTCGCCTTCAGCAGTATGCAGAAAAAACATATACGGTGAAGGGTTGACGGTTCGCAAGGCCCGATAGATCATAAAGGGCGAAGCTGAGGTCGGCTGGCGGAAGCGTTGGGAAGGTACAACCTGGAAAATATCGCCCGCTAAGATATACTCCTTAGCTTTCTCTACGTTGGCCTCATACTGCTGCTGGCTGATATTAGAGTGAACTTCAGAAGAGGTCTTCTCAGCTTGCTTATAACCCAAGGTAGCACTACTTGGCGGGAGAGGTTGTTGCAACCGCAAGATCAGATTTTCAATCCGTTCAAGAGCCTTAGCATACTCTACCTCAAGGTCAGGAGCATCAAGGTGGACATGCGAAACGACCTTGATGGTGTGGCGCAGGTGATCAAAAACCAGAAGGGTATCCACAAACATCCACAAGCCTTCAGGCATAGTGTAATCGGTTGCGGGGGGGCGAGGAAGCTTCTCAAAGTAGCAGACCGTTTCATAACCGAAGTAGCCTACCGCGCCCCCGACAAAACGGGGAAGGTTGGGCAACCGCACAGGCCGATAGGCACTAAGGTAGCTTCCCAACACAACGAGTGGGTCAGTATAAGGAAGGGTTTGTTTGTAACCATTTTGGGAAGCGTAGGCCAGACCGTCATCTAG
>DCSM01000102.1:0-4096 GCA_002325605.1 Chloroflexaceae bacterium UBA1466 | reverse complement strand
AAAGCTATAAGGGCCACGGGCAATTTTCAGATAGGCGGAGACGGGGGTCTCTAGGTCGGCTAAAATTTCCCGATAGATCGGGCAAAGGTTGCCTTGCGTGGTGAGATCACGGATCTCGGCCAAACTTGGATGGTACATACTTATCCTTTCCAAACCAAACCCATCGCTTCCTTCATCCGCCGCAAGGTTTCAGTAGTTTCTTGCCGAGCCCGTTCGCTGCCCGCCGCGATAACTTCCGCGACCAAATGCGGTTGGGCTTGCAAAGCGGCCCGCCGCTCCCGAATTGGGTCTAAAAAGCGATTGATCGCCGCCGCTAACTTTCGCTTCACCTCAACATCGCCAACTTTCCCTTGAGCATACCGTTCTTTCAGATCAGCTACTTCAGCTTCTTCGGTGTTGAAAGCATCGTGATAGATGAAAACGGGATTCCCTTCGACCTTCCCTGGAATATCGGCCCGAATCCGATTGGGGTCGGTATACATTCCCCGAACCTTCTGCTCAACGGTCTTAGCATCATCGCTGAGGAAAATAGCATTCCCCAAACTTTTACTTGCTTTGGCCTGCCCGTCTAAACCAATCAAAGTAGGAACATCGCCGATTAAAGTATCAGGCTCAGGTAGAACTTCGACCTCGTAAAGGGAATTAAAGCGCCGAGCGATTTCTCGCGTTACTTCTAAATGGGAAGCTTGATCTTTCCCGACGGGGACGATATTGGCCCGTACACAAAGGATGTCCGCAGCTTGCAACACGGGATAATTGAGTAAGCCCATTGAAGGTTGCTCAATTTCCAAATCCCGCATCACGTCTTTGAGCGTTGGAACCCGTTGCAAGCGCGGGACCGTAACCAAATTGGCAAAGATCAGCGCGATTTCGGCGATCTGCGGGACAAGGGATTGCAGAAAGTAGAAGCTCCGCTCAGGGTCAATCCCAACGCTCAAGTTATCCAACACTACTTCCCGAATATTTTGGTTTGTTTCGAGAAGCAATGCTCGATCTACCCGCGTCGTAAGGATGTGAAGGTCAGCGACCAGAAAGAAGCATTCGTATTGATCTTGCAACCGGACTCGATTGGCCAAGGTTCCCACGTAGTGGCCTAAGTGTAGCTTTCCCGTGGGGCGGTCTCCCGTTAGGAGCCGAGGTTTTCCAGCTTGATTCATAAAATTCCTTTCATTGAAGTAACTACCTTTACCGATGTTTATCGCAACGTGCTTCCCCGCGAATCCGTTGCCAAGTTTCCAAATGCACCCCGCAGACTTCACAACACCCTGTCGCTCGCCAGACCTTTTGCTGCTGCTTCAACTGCTGCTTCAAATGGTTCTGTTGCTGCCAAAACCGTTCCATTTGCCGCCAGTCGGCGGGAGGCATGGCAAGGTTCCACAAGCGCACAATATGCTCTGAACTGCCCGACGCTAACAACTTCCCATCGGGGCTAAAAACCACGCTGGTCGCGGCCACCGCTAAACGGCGCAATTCCTTCCCGCTGGGCGCATCCCACAACCGCACGACCTTATCGCCGCCCGCCGAAGCCAAAAAGTGCCCATTGGGGCTAAAGGCCACCGCATGGACCCAACCTACATGTTTGAGACAATGGATTTCTTTTCCACTACTTACATCCCACAAGCGTACCGTTTCATCTTCGCTGCCCGTCGCCAAAACCTTCCCGTTGGGGCTAAAGGCCACACACTTCAGCCGCAAAGTATGACCTTCCAGTTGCTGGAGTTGCTGCCCCGTGCTAAGATCCCACAGCCGCACCGTCTTATCAACACTGGCCGTGGCCAAGGTTTGCGATTTAGGACACATCGCCATACTTACAATCCAATCGCCATGGCCTTCTAAGCATTGGATTTGCTGCCCCGTTGTCACATTCCAGAGCCAAGCGATGCGATCATAGCCCCCCGTCGCCAAAATTTTCCCATCGGGGCTGAAAACCGCGCTGCGAATATCATTCTTATGCCCCTTCAAAACCCGTACCTCTGTACCATCGGGAATCGCCCAGAGGCGGGTGGTTTTATCCCAACAAGCGGAAGCCAAAAGTTGCCCATCGGGGCTAAAAGCGACGCTGTTCACCGTCCCTCGGTGATCTTGTAAAACCCGCCACTCGCTGCCACTTTCTACGTCCCAAAGCCGGACCGTTTCGTCAAAGCTGCTCGATGCCAGCAGCCGCCCATCAGGGCTAAATGCGACGCTGTTCACGCGGCTGGTGTGCCCCGTGAAGACTAGACTGACCATTGTCTCTGGTAATTTGACCATTGCCTTTGCTGCTACTTTCTAAGTACTCAAAAGTACTCACGCTTGATTCCAATAGAAATTCCTGCTTCAACCTACACTGCCTTCGATGAGAAGGTCTAACAACGTAGTCCACAGGCGTATTTTACGTCCCGACGTAGCCACTATCGAGGACGGTTGGAAGTACTAAGCCCCAATAATCCTAATTCCCTCATCCCGAAGGTTTAGGGCTGCATTCAAATCCCGGTCTAGGGTTGCACCGCAAGAAGGACACTTCCACTGGCGGTGGGCAAGTGTCAGTTCCTTATTGATAACCCCGCAGCCATTGCAGGTCTTACTAGAAGGATAGAAAGGAGCCACTAAGACTACTTGCTGGGCTTTGTAAGTTAGTTGGCGTGCGATTTCCGCAAATGAAGCATCTGAAATTGCCTTTGCTAGTTTATGGTTCTTTAACATCCCTGGCACATTGAGCGTTTCTAAGGCAATGGTACTGGCTTTCTGGGCCAGTCTAGTTGTCATTTTATGAAGAGCATCCTTTCTTAAATTAGCTATCCGCAAATGCCAACGAGCAAGTTTAAGTTTTGCCTTTGCCCAGTTCTTCTTGCCTTTTTGTTTGCGAGCTAACCACCGACTCAAGCGCCGTAGCTTCTTTTGAGCAAGGGAAAAGTGTTTTTGGTTTTCAAACCCTTCCCCATCACTATCTACGGCTAATGTTTTTATGCCTACATCAATTCCAATAACCCGCTCAGGTGCTTGAGAAATGAGTTCTGGCAGTTCAACAAGAATGCTAACAAACCAATAACCCGCCCGTTCGCTAATTCGGGCGCTCATTAGTTTGCCAGCAAAGCGTAATTGCTCGGTCATATTTACCCAGCCCAGCTTAGGGATTTTTATTTCATACCCCTTTACCGCAAATTGGTCATTGGCAAGATAAAAAGAGCCAAAGCCTTTTCTGCGCGACTTGAAACGAGGAAAATTAACTTGGTTGCCATCTTTTCGTTTCTGGCCCGGCTTGCGCTTTTTTAGATCATTAAAAAAATTAGAAAGTGCTTGTTTTAAGTCAAGTAATGCCTGGTCTGGCGCACATTTAGTCGTTTCCATTATAAAGGGGAATTCAATTCGCTTAATTTGATTAAACTTAATTCGCAAATCATTTACAGATGGCAATTTTGCTTGATTTGCGCCAGCCTCTTTAATTATTGCAAGGGCCCAATTCCAGGCAAAACGAGCATTCCCTGTTGCTTTCCTAAAATAAAGTTCTTGCTCAAGTGTTGGATTGAGGCGTATTTTGTGCGCTCTTAGCATCTAAGTTCAAAACCTTTTGGATAGTCCTGGAAGGGTAGTGGGCTTTGGGGGTCTTTAATGATCATGCGGCGACCAAAACAGGATGATCTAACCGTCTAGCCGCGTAGAGTAAAGCTGCTTGCACATCAGCTGCTTCCAAATCTGGTAATTCTTCGATGATTTCTTCAACCGTTAGCCCCGCAGCAACTAAGGCTAAAACATCAATAACACGAATTCGTAGTCCCCGAAGGCATGGTCGCCCCCCACATTGTTCTGGATTTAACGAAATCCGCTTAATCAGTGTTTGATTATCCATTGTTTTCTCGATATAAGCCGCGCTAAAAGCCTCATAAGTCGAGCTTTGAGCCTCGAAAGCCGTGTTCTGAACTTCATAAACCGCGCTAAAAGCCTCATCAGCCGAGCTTTGAGCCTCAGTTCCGCATTCTAAAGGGCAAAATAAAAAAATTGGCGTTCTTTCAAGCAAGCGTTACTTAATGTGTTATACTGAGCAACATTTGTTACCCTTTATCTTACCACATCTCAGGAAAGGTTTTAAGATGCAACATCTGCAACGCGGTCTGCTTTT
>DCSM01000059.1:9395-9980 GCA_002325605.1 Chloroflexaceae bacterium UBA1466 | reverse complement strand
TTCCTTCGCAATCGCAGTCGTGGGCGCTAAGTTGTGCATCTAAAGGAAAAAGATCAATTTTCCTTGTTAAAATAGCTTCGTTGGTTTTCAAAGGGGGACAAAAGCTCTTATGTCCCCCTTCCTGATTTAGGAAAGCAAGTGAACGATGAAAGAACAAACTAGTAAGGAAAAATAAGCAATGTCCAGCGAAACAACTCAACCTCCCGCAAGCCTTCATCGTTCCAAAGCCCGTGGCAAGCCCTATTTCCGAACCCCTGTTATCTCGCCCAAAGGCGATTATGTAGCTTTTGTCTATGCGGGCGATATTTGGTTGGTCGAGACTAGTGGTGGTTTTGCAGAATGCCTGGCAACTCATTATGCGGCGCAGATGAGTCCTCGTTTTTCGCCCGATGGTTCTTTATTGGCTTTCAGTTCTAATCGCACAGGGCATGGGGATATCTACGTTTTAGCCTTGAGCAATGGCGAAGTTCAACGTTTGACTTACACCGATAGCTATTGTAATGTCGAGGATTGGGCTGCTGATGGGCAAAGCCTTTATTTCACCGCAGACCGCGAAGGCCAAGGCGATGCGATCTACCGCGTGCC
>DCSM01000059.1:0-9268 GCA_002325605.1 Chloroflexaceae bacterium UBA1466 | reverse complement strand
CACGTTACGGTTTCGCCCTCTGGGGAGCAATTGGCTTTCAACAACATCTACCGTGCCTGGTGGAATCGAGGGCCTGATGCTTTTGCGCCCTGTGATCTTTGGCTGGCCGACCTTGCGAGTTTAGAGCCAGGAAGCAAGGAACAAACTGCTTCATTCTCGCTTTCTGACCCTTGCCCGTTGATTAAGGCTCCTCGTCGTTTGTTTGCCGCAGACAAACAAGCACGGGGCTTTCATCGCTGGCCGATGTGGGATCCCGATGGTTCTGGGCTTTACTTCGTTTCTGATCAGACAGGGGTTGAAAACTTATGGTTTCAATCTTTTGAGAATAGTGAGCCTCGGCAAATAACGCATTTTTCTGAAGGTCGTTTGCTTTGGCCGGCCATTGCCCGCGAAAAGAAACTAATTGTCTTTGAACATGACTGGCAAATTTGGCAGCTTGATCTCTCTTCTGGAGAAGTTAAGCCAATCCCAATCAACATTCGGGCTGATACTAAAGCGATTCCTGTCTATTTTGAAACCCGATCTAGGGGCTTTAGCGAATTAAACCTTGCACCCGATGGCGAAAAAGTAGCTTTTGTCGCCAGAGGCAAGATTTTTGTTGATTACGCCGATAAAGAAACCGATAAAGAACAGCGGCAAGGCTACTCTTTTGCGCTTACGGAGCTTGTTGGGTCGCGGGAACACAGCGTTGTCTGGACACCTGACAGTCGCAGTCTGCTCTACATCTCAGACCGCCACGGTGAAGATGAGATTTATCGTTATGACTTTGCGACGCGCAGTGAAATCCGCTTGACCAATGACTTTGCTTCCAAATGGTCGCCTAAATGTTCGCCTGACGGCCAGTGGCTGGCGTTTATTCGCAACCTTGAAACGATCTATCTTTTGGATTTGAAAACCAATGCGCTGCGTCCTCTAGCTCAGGGCAATTTTCTGTTTTCCAATGGGCTGGCTTGGTCGCCCGATAGTCGCTGGCTGGCTTATATTTCGCATGACCACCGTTTCTTTAGCAATGTTTATCTTCACAGCATAGATGAAACAGAAAGTCGGCAAATCACTTTTTTAAGCAACATTATGGGGGGAGACTTGCATTGGGCCCCCAACGGTGAGTTTCTAGTCTTTACCAGTGGCCAATATCGGCTAGAATCGCGGATTGTGCGGGTTGATTTGCGCCCGCCAAGGCCGTTGCTGCGCGAAACAGAATTTGAAAAGCTCTTTGAAGACCGTCCCGCCAAAAAACGAGGGTCAAATGGGGGCAAAAAAGATGAGCCAGAACCTGAAAATCTGACCTCTTCCCCTGAAACAGCGCTTGCGTCGCCCAATCAGCCGCCCAATGAGGTCAAAGAGGAAGCTGAAGAGCCAACCGAGTCAGCGGAGAAAGGGCCGTCTGAAGTCGAGAAAGAGGAAAAGAAGCCTAAGCAAGCCGTTGAGCCAGTAGAAATTGTTTTTGAAGGGATTGAGCGGCGTTTGCGCTTTCTTACGCCCATTCAGATGGATGCCAGCGTCGAAACAATTAGCCCCGATAGCCGCGATTTGCTCTTCTTAGCCACCGTAGCCGACAAAGTCAACATTTGGATGATGGCGCTCGATGAGCCGCGCCGCGATCAGCCGCTTCGCCAGTTGACATCGAGTGGGGATGATAAGAACTGCGTTCAATTTGTGCCAAACGGCAAAAAGTTTTTTGCCCTGGAAGATGGCCAGATCGTGATTCGCAAATTCCCCCAGGCCAGCGATTCGACCAATTTGCAAGTCCGTTCTGAGGTTATGGTGGATTTCCACCAAGATAAAAGCCAGGTTTTCAATGAGGCTTGGCGTTTATTACGCGATACTTTCTATGATCCTACCTTTCAAGGGCAAGATTGGAAGGCGTTGCGCGAACAATTCATTCCCTTGATTGATGGAGCCCAGACCAAAAACGATTTGCGCTTGGTGATCAACCTAATGGTCGGCGAACTGCGCGCTTCTCATCTCGGCACATATTACTATGGGGCTGGGGGGCAAAGTCAAACTAACGATGGTTATACAGGGCTTTTGTTTGACCCCGTTGAGCAGGCCGAACGAGGCTTTTTACGGATCACGGGGCTTGTACCTGACAGCCCTGTAGCTTTGCTGCCCGATCCGCCGAAGCTTGGTGAATATCTCGTGGCGGTGAATGGCAATCCGCTCACGCCCCAAAGCAACTTGGATCAATGTTTGCAACGGACCGCTGGCCGCCGCGTGGTGTTGCGGCTTGCCCCAACCCCGCTCATTGCGAATGAAACCCCAGAAGCTGACGAAACTCAACTCAAACCGCGTGAACTGGCTATTCGACCAATTGACAGTAATACGTATAGTCGCTTACGCTATCGCGCTTGGGTAGCCGCTAATAAGGCTTATGTCCAGCGAATCAGCGCTGACCGCTTGGGCTACGTTCATGTCGCAGATATGAGCTACGCTGCCTACCAGCAATTTCTGGTTGACTTGGATACTGAAAATTATCGTAAAGATGGCATAATCTTAGATATACGTTATAATAGAGGCGGCCATATTGCGACTTTTATTATGGATGTTTTGACGCGCTGTAGCGTGCTTCTAAGCGGGTTTCGAGATCGGCTAACGACTAATTCCTATCATTATTCGGGCAATCGGGCGCTCAATAAACCCACCGTCTTGGTCACGAATGAACGTTCGGCCAGCAATGCTGAAATCTTCACGGAGATGTATCGGCGCTTAGGGCTGGGCAAAATTGTGGGCCAATCTACCGCTGGCGCAGTGATTGGAACCATAGACTGGCCGCTGGTCAATGGGCTTTTCTGCCGCCTTCCTCTTTATGCGATTCGGACTCCCGAAGGCGAAAACTTGGAAGGCAAAGGCCGGGCGGTGGATGTCGAAGTCGCGCAGCAGCTTGGCGAAGGCAGCCTGGGCCGCGACCAGCAATTGGCCACCGCCGTCGCAACTCTCCTGGCCGATTTGGGGATTCAAGCCTGAAAAATTCAAAGCTGAATCGCCGCAACCTCGCTTTGGCTTGCAAGCCGAGAAATAGGTATGTTTATGTCTATGTCTACTTTGCCTCCGCTTAATTTAACCGTCGGGATTGATTCGATCTTTACCGAAATGCCCTTTGAACAGCGGCTCGAACATGTCGCCGATCAGGGCTTCACCGCATTTGAATTTGGCAAGCGGGATGGGAAAGATATGAATATCACGCTGGCCTTGAAGACCGCTTTACGCTTAGAAGTTAGTGCCTTTTTAGGTAGTACATCCTCGTTGGTTGATGCAATGCAGCACGCCCAGTTTGAAAATGAGATTATGCGGTCTGCGTCGCTGGCCGTTGATTTATCGTGTAGTCATCTGATTGTCTATAGCGGCACAACTTTGTCAAATGTTCCACGCATTGAACAGCATAACAATATCGTCGCTGGGCTGCGGACGGTAGTTCCAATTGCCCAAGATGCGGGCGTAACGTTGCTTTTGGAGCCCCTTAACCCGATAGATCACCCAGGAAATTATCTAATTTCTTCCAAAGAGGGGCTTCAAATTATTCGGGAAGTCAATAGCCCTCACGTGCGCTTACTTTTCAACATCTATCACCAACAAATCAGTGAGGGCAATTTGAGTGCGCGGCTGATCAATAACTTAGATATGGTTGGCTATATTCATGTCGCTGATGTTCCAGGGAAACATGAGCCAGGAACAGGTGAAATCAACTATCGCTATCTTTTCCGCCTGCTGCGCGAGCAAAAGTTTCAAGGTTTTGTGGGTTTAGACTACATTCCCCTCGGCAACCCCGTGATTGGGCTGAAAGCTGTGCGGGCCATGAGCCAGTAAAGTTTACTTATCAATCTCAAGGATAATTGGCTCAAAACTTGCGACAAGATTAGTGGTATTAGCCTCTAATAGATCACCAAACTTGTTATAAATCCGATAATTCTTGGTCGGCACTGGAATGTCGCTCTTTGAATCATTATTTGTCCAATAGATTTGAAGATTTGTTGTGCTTTTCTCAAATTCGTAGATTTCTTTATCGGAAGTAACAGCGAGTGCGCCTTTATATTTTGCCTCTTTGAATTTTTCAGTAATAAATTTCAAGGTTCGATAAGCTTCGCGGGGCTGGGAATCGGTAATCAAGCCTGAGTCCTGCCAACCCGATTCATTGAGCGTGTACCAAACTGCGCCGACCAATTTGTTGGCCCAAGCACGGATATAGGTTCGCAAAGCATAATTAGCCTGCTGTTCCCAATAGCCGTTGGCCCGACAATCTGCCTTTGCCTTAGCAGTATCTTCGCTTGTGTAGCAAAGTAAACCAATTTCATTGGCGATAATCGGTTTATTGCTACCATATTGAGCCATCTGCTTCGTGAGAAAATCAACTTTGCCCAGCAAGGGCCCGCCCCGACTATTCCAAGAATCTTGCGGACTAGGCAGATTACTGCCGCCCCAGTCTATGTTTTTCGTTGCATTCCCCGCACTATCAAGGCGCAGCCACCAATGATAATAGGCGTAACCGTGAAAAGCGGCGAGATCAAAATAGTTTCCGCCATCTTCATTGAGGATCCCTTCAAAGAATTTAGTAGATTTACAGTCTTTTCCCGTGGGCGGCTTACTAGGATCACAGTCGAGTAGTAAGCCCCCAAGCACAATTTGGGCATCGGGATTAGCCTCTTTGACTTTGGGATAGACTTTCTTCAACATTTTGGCATAAAACCCCCCGCCATAATAATCCTCCGCAGGCTCCCCCCAGCAACCAAAAGGCGAATCGCTCGCAATCTCACTGGACGCATCTGGCTCATTCCAAAGTTCCCAATACCGCACATTATAGGGAGCCGTGCTGTAGCGCTTCACAAGCTCGCTCATAAAAGTGGCAAAGTTGTCAAAGAACTCTTCTTTGATTGGGCCACAGACTTTGCCCGCAACCTTCTGGGCCCAATTTGGGGTTCCGCGCACAATAACCAGCGGAGTTGCCCCTTTCTCCTGTAACAAGCGCAATTCACCTTCCACCGCGCTCAATTTGCTCCAGTCATAAGTACCCTGCGTCGCCTCAACCTCCGACCAAAAAACCCCATTGTAGCGCACCCAGGAAACTTGGGCCTCCGAGACGCGGCTGGCCATGTCGCTCACTTGATTCTGGTTGATTTCAACCCCAAAGATCGAAGGCGTTTTGAAGGGCGTGGGCGAAAGGGAAGGGGTTGGGGAAAGGGAAGGGGTTGGGGAAAGGGAAGGGGTTGGGGAAAGGGAAGGGGTTGGGGAAAGCGTTGGGGACGACGTATGAGAAGAGGTTGGGGAAAGGGAAGGCTTTGGGGAAGCGGATTCCGTGGTTGGTTCTGGCTCTAGCGAAGCTAGAGCCGTTGGGGAAGGCGAACTTTTGCTTAACGCCAGGGTTTGCTGGGGCGAAGGGCTTGGGCGCGGCGTGGCGGTTTGGCCTTCTGGGGCCAGCTTCTCGGTGGGTTCAAAAGTAGCTGTGGTGGGAGATTCTGAGGATTTAAGGAGAGGAAAGGAATTGGGCCTTGGGGAACTGGTTGGCAAAGCTGTTTCGAGAAACATAGTTGGCGACAAAGGAGGTTCAGCAGCTGGTGAAATTATGGCCGTCGGCGGAGAATTTCCTTCAGCCACCACCGTTGCCTTGGCTTGAACTTGGCGCGTTGGTTGCACTTTGGTTGCTTCTTTGACCGCTAAAGGGGTTTCTGAAGCTCTGAGCAGCGTCGCGGACGGAGTCGGAGAGAGCTTGCTTGCAATCACGGTTGGGGGAGCAAAACTCGCGGTCTGCGATGAGCTAAAGATTTGGCCTAAAGCACTGGTGATGGTCAAACCCAATAAGATTATGCCCAGGCAAAAGAAGATGCCTGCCAGAATCATCTGCCAACTTAACGGCCCTTCTGTTGGGGCCGAGTAATCTACATAAAATTTAATTCGCCGCATGGCAAAGCCTTAAACAAAATAAAAGCGATCTGGTCTTGGGCGGGCTAAAGCTCTGAGCTTACTCAGAATCCAACGCGCTTAAAACCACTGCTCTTATTTTACCATCATTAGGCTTTTATTATTCTAAGGTGGGCAAAAAAGAAATAAATTTATGTAGTATGAAAAGGCATCGTTTTTTGGCAAAAGAGATAGCTGGAAGAGGGGAAGCACGAGGAGCTTGGAGGAACAAAAATGGAGCCAATGCGGGGACTCGAACCCCGGACCTGCTGTTTACGAAACAGCTGCTCTACCAACTGAGCTACATTGGCGCTTTCAGGAGTTATTTTAGCTGAAAATGGCGGGCTTGTCAAGCGGTAGTTTGGAAGGGCCAGGGGGTGCGCCCGGAGCGGCTTTGCCGCATCGGGCGCACCTTTTGCTACTCTCCTATTTAGTCTTAGGCGTGGCCTGCTTGATGATGAGGGCCAGGTGAATTTGGTGCTTACTTGGCCCCACATCCTTGAGCAGAAGGGGGAAATAAAGCCGATATTGCACACTGGTCGAGCTTTTGCTATCTTTACCCAACATTAGCGGGAAGTAATAGAAGTGCTTTTCAGCCACAATAACGGGTTTTGGCTCCACCGTCACCTGGAATTTCTTAACGGTGACCTTGCCCGTGCCATCCTTGAGGGCTACGGTCACGGTAAAGACTCCGCTCTTGGTATAAGTGTGCGTGAGCCTAAAGGTTCCATCAGGGTTGACCTTTAGGGTTTGCGTTAGTGTCCCATCGCCATAATTAACCTCGCCCGTCCACGGCGGTACTCCCGCCGAGGGACTGATCACAGCGGTGCGGGTGAAGGGGTCATCTTTCCAGACCTTCGCATCGCCCCCAATGTTGATAGGGGAAAGAACCACAATTGTGATGCGCCCTGGTAAAGATCGAAGATCGCCATCCGTCAAGGTGTAGGTAAAGGTATCCGTTCCTACAAAATCCAAATCAGGAAGGTAATGAATTAGTTGCCCTTCAGCCCAAACCTTCCCGTGAAGGGGTTTCCAAAGGGTGAGAACAGCTTGCGTATCCCGGTCAGGGTTGCGGAGGATGTTTGCGCTATCCACCTGCACCTCCGTGACCGTGATGGGGATATTTTGGGTTGTGGTGAAAAGGTAGTTATAGGCGAGAGGGGTTAGATTCTTATTTTCTTGCGTCACGGTAAGGGTTACCTTCGCGGTTGCGGTAAGGGAACCATTACTGATCGTATAAGTGAAAACGTCCGTACCCAAGAAAGCACTATCTGCCGTATAGAAGATAAACTCACCTTTGAGAAGCGCCACGCCATGGGCCGGTTTCCCGACCCCCACAATTTGCAAAGGAGAATGATTGGGGTCATAGTCGTTGCCCAAAACGGCGATTCCCCGGGGCACGCTTGGCACAGCGAAAGCCAGGTCATCGCGGGCGATGGGGTAAACGGGGGTCGCCGTTGCCGTCGTAGGAGGGGGCTGAACCGTCACGGTCAACTTTATGGTCACCGGTTCCCCCGTTGGCGGAGTAATTTTCAGCGCGAAGGTGGTTGTTTGCGTCAAGGGCGGCGTGTTGTAAGTAGAGGAAGTCGCGCCCCCAATGGGGGTAAGCTGGTTTGTTAGCGGGTCAACAATGTACCATTGATAACTTGTATCCGGTTGCGCTGGGACCCCCAACGTGGTCGTATTCCCCGAAGGGATCACTTGATCAGCAACTACGGGCTTTACCATCACGGTCACGGGGGGCGTGCTGACCGTGCCCAAATTGTTCCTCACGCTCACCGAGAAGGATGTCGTTTGGGTTACTTGCACCGTCAAAGTTGGGGAATTGGTCCCCACCACCTTAATCGTTTTATCGGGATTGATCTGATACCAAGTATAGGTAACAGGAATGGTACTTGTTACTACCACCGTCAAAGTTACGGGATGCCCCGCGCTAACCGTCTGCGGCTGAGGCGGTGTTGCAATCACGGGGGGCGTGTTCACTGTTGCAGGTTTACTCTCAACCTTCGCCCCGTCAGCAGAAGTAACGACGACCTTATACACGCCAGGCATTTGGGTACTGAAGGTCGGAGCCGTCGCGCCCGTAATCGTAATCCAACTTCCCTGGGCATCCTGCGTGAGCCATTGATAGCTCAAAGGGCCTTTGCTTCCGCTCGGCAATTGGGCCGTAACGCTCAAGGTCGCTTGCCCCTTACTTCCTAGCTGTGTATCCGTAGGAGGGTCTATGATGGTCGGTGGAAGCGGATTGTTCGGCACGGAGGTTTCCGTTGGGGAAGGAGTAGGCGTTGATGTAGGAGTCGCCGTTGGGGCGGGAGAAACCGTCGCCACCTGACTCTCAACACTCGCCCCATCCGCCGTGACGATAGCCTTATACTCTCCTGGATCCGTAGCATTGAAGGTAGAATCCGTCGCCCCATCGACCTTTACCCAATTGCCGCTTGCATCCTTCTTATACCATTGATAAGCTAAGGTGTCCTTACTCCCAGGCGAAAGAGCAGCCCCAACGCTCAATGGTGCTGGCCCATTACTTCCCAGCGCGGTGCTTGTCGGCTGCGTCGTGATCGTCGGCGGCCCAGGATTGACCGTCATGACTTCACTATCTTTACTTACCCCTTTCGCTGTCGTTACGACTGCTTTATACTTCCCAGGAGCCGTTGCCTCAAAACTCGCGCCCGCAGCCCCCGTTACAAGATCCCAAGTTATACCATCCGCATTCAGCTTATACCACTGATAAGTCAAGGGGCCATCACTAGCAACTTGAGGCGTGGCAGCAACACTTAAAGGGGCTTTCCCATCACTCAAAGTATTGCTGATCGTCTGGGTAGTGACAGTGGGCGGTTGATTCACCGTCACCGCCGTCGGGCCAACCTCTACCGTCCCCGTCGGCCCCGTGACCTTTGCTTTATACTTCTTATTGCTTGTGAGCGAAGGAGTCGTAAAACTTGCTCCCGTCGCCCCAGTCACCAAAACTTCACTCCCATCAGGGAGAACTTCATACCATTGATAGGTATAATCAGAAGCATTGGCTCCCGTAGGCAATGTAACATCTAACTTTGCGGTCTCCCCACTCTTTACCGTAGTGTCAGACGTGATGGTCGGCAGTGTGACCGTGATCTTTGAATCACTGGAAACCGTTTTGGCTACCCCATTGACCGTCGTAGTTACTTTGACGCGGAAGGTTGTATCACTGGTGAGATTATCAGGCGTGAAACTTGCTGAAGTTGCGCCAGTAACTTCTACTTCTTTTTCTACTCCATTCTCAACCACAACCTTATACCACTGATACGTTGGGGCAACATCGCCCGTCGCCGCGACTGTCAAAGTTGGCTTTGTGCCAAAGGGAATGGTTTGGTCAGTTGGGGCGGTGGTGATGGTGGGG
>DCSM01000115.1:9685-10184 GCA_002325605.1 Chloroflexaceae bacterium UBA1466 | reverse complement strand
TAGCTTTCTATAAGCATTATGTTCCTGCCAAAAATCCCCCCGAATCTGAAGCAAAATTAGATCATCAAACATTAAAAAATTTACTCCCCAAATCTGAAGCAAAGCATTTCCAAGAGTTAATGGATTTATTAGATGATGAAATTGATCCTGTTATGCGTGTGAGAAACAATTTAGCCCATGGGCAATGGGCTTATCCCTTAAATCGTCGAGGAGACGAGATAGCGCAAAAAGAAATGGATATATTACAAAATGAAAATATTTTATCTCTTCAATTTAAGAAAAGGTTGGTTTCGCACATAGCAGATATGATTCACGATTTAGTAGTTTCTCCTCCTACTTTTGAAAGAGATTTTGATAAACATTTCAAAAACATAGAAGAAACTAGAAGAGATCTAAAGAATAGTAGTTATGATAGCTATACTCAGAAAATGAGAGATAAATATCAACGCGGAAAGCTACGAAGAAACTCGCAAAAGCAAAATTAAACCTCCCAAGGCTT
>DCSM01000115.1:0-9521 GCA_002325605.1 Chloroflexaceae bacterium UBA1466 | reverse complement strand
TTTTTGGGTTTTTCTTCCTCATTCTTGCTTGCGTAAATCATCGAGGGAAATACGGGAGCCTGGCTTGGGTTTTTTGACTCAGCCTATCTCGTGGAGGCCAAGCAGGAGGCCTGGCCTCCGCCCCCATTCCCTGCGCTTCCTGATCTCCTACTTCAAGCTAATTCCCAGGACAACTCTTCTCTAAAGAATAAGTATCAATTACTTCGCCAGAGATCGTGATAAACTGAAGGGTCAGCCTTTTGCCCGTTACTTCAGCCAACATCGCGCCGTGATTAGCGTTGTAACGAACTTCACTCCCTGGCAAAGTCTGCTTGAGTAAATAACGGGGGCCCCCTCCCAGACCATTCACGAAGGAGGGAAACCCATTTTGCCCAAACCGTTCGTAATGGTGATCATGGCCCCCAAAGACCGCATCGGCTCCCCACTCCTGGAAAGGCCATTGCATCCACGTATTAGAGCCATGGAAGCCTGAAGAAAACGGTGGATGATGGAGAAAAATCAGCTTCCAGCAAGCAGAAGACTTTGCTAATTGTTCCTTTAGCCATTGGGCCTGGACTGAATTGTTTTTAATCCCATCAGGCTCATTAGGGTCACTGTCTAGCATGAAAAGCCCAATGGTTTGGTAGGTTGTGGTATAATAGCGTTCATTCCCAGGGAGCGTAAAGTAAGCTAAGTAAGGTTTGGCTTTCGGCTCCACCCAATCGTGATTGCCCAACACGGGAAAGAAGCGATTTTCTTGCGCTCCTTCACCATACTTTCCCTTATAGGGCGCGATAAAGTTGTAAAAGTATTGCCCGATGTTCTGGTCAATCGTTTCAGCGGCCCCGCTTGGATAGTTATTATCGCCCGTGGTGACGATAAAAGCGGGACTCCAACTTTGCACGAGGTCAGCCACTGCTTTTTCAGGTTGCCCCGCCAGCCCAAAATCCCCAATAATTGCAAAACGGAGCGGGGTGGGGGAAGGGGTCGGGGAAGGCAAAGGGGTTGGGGTACGAGTCGGTTTGCGCGTGGCCGTCGGGGGAGGGGTCTGGGAAGGGGTAGAAGTAAGCGTTGGGGTAGCGGAGGGCGGCGGCCCAAAAAGGGCAAAATTTGTTGACCCGTTGCCACATCCCGCGCTAAAGAGCAGAATTCCCAACATTGCCCCTGCGAGAAGAAAACGCCATACTTCACCTGCTTTTAGGCTTAACACGTTAAGCTTTACTCCTTTTGATCAAGAAAGAAAACCCTTAAAATGAGACCTTTGCTTCACCTTCAAATCATGCTTCTTTTCCTTACCCTTCTCGCCCTTCAAGGATGTAACAAACCTTTTGTCACCAACCCTTCCCTCAAACAAGTAACCGCAACCCCAACCAGTCAGGAGCGAGGAAAAGCCCTTTTCGAGGGAACGGTTGCCCCTTTGCCTGAAGGGTTTGTGGCCTGCAAAACTTGCCATCTGGTGACGGGTGATCTAAGTAGTTCTATTGGGCCCAACCTTATGGGGGTCGCAGCGCGAGCGGGAACCCGTATCGCAGGCCTATCTGCTGCTGAGTACCTGCGCCGTTCAATTGCCAAGCATGATGAGTACCTTGTGGAAGGGTTTGAGCCAAGTATGGTCCTTGCGGTGGTGGGGAAAGATTATACTGAAATCCTAACGCCCCCGCAGCTAGATGATTTGGTCGCCTACTTAATTAAGCTAAACGAGAAGTAAGCGCTTTTCAAAGCAAATCAGGTTTGAGGTATTCTTGCTTTGCCAGCGCCTCCTTCACCTTTGCGTATTCAATTTCACATTGGCCAGCCCAAGTTAGCATTTCTATCAGATCGCCCATCTGCCCAGCAGCCTCTATTTCTTCACACAATTTGGCTAAATTAGTAGCTCCCAACAAGGCACTACTTGATTTCAATGAATGGGCAACTTGTAATAAGGTCTTAGAATCGCGTCTTTCTATCGCTTTCTTGAGAATCAAAATTTGCTTGGTCGCACTGGTCAAGAAAATCTCAATCAGTTCATAGAAAAACTCAGAAGGGTTTGAATCGGTCATTTCCCCTAAGTTCTTGAGCGCTATAGGGTCAAGCGTCAAAGGGCGGGCCGGAGGGGCAGCAGGGCGGGCCGAAGGGGGCCGAGCTGAACTAACTTTAGCCAAGGCCCGCGCTAATTCTTCTACTTGAATCGGCTTATTGATGCAAGCGTCCATCCCCAGAGCCAAGAAACGTTTTTGATCTTCTTGCAAGCTCCAAGCGGTCATAGCAATAATGCACGGTTGCTCCTCTTTTGCCCAACGTTCCCGAATATGGCGCGTAGCTTGCGCCCCATCCATATCGGGCATTTGCACGTCCATCAAAACTAGGTCGTAAGTTTGGCGTTCCAAAGCGGCTAAAGCTTCAAACCCGTTTGCGGCTACATCGGCCCGATAGCCCATCCGCTCCAGCAAGCGCAAAGCGACCTTCTGATTGACCGCGTTGTCCTCCGCCAAAAGAATGTGCAAAGGGTGGCGCTGGGCCAGCGTTGAGTCAATGCGGGGGGCAGCGTGCAAACGGTTGGTAAGCCGTGCTTCTTGCTCCGTGAAGAGCCTAAGCAGCGTCTCGTAGAGTTGGGAAACTTTGAACGGTTTAGTGAGTAAGGTTGAGAAAGGAAGATGGCGGACTAATTCTCTCCCCAAGCCGACGTAGCTTAAAAAGACAATCGGGACGGTTTGGGCCGCAGGTTGGGCCCGAATCTTGGGCAAAAGAGCAGGCATTTCGGGCAGGAAAAGATCGAGAAGGAGAAGGTCAAAAGCTTCAGCTTGCTGGAGAAGGGGTAGAACTTCGGCCTCCGTCGCCAAGGTTTGAGTCCACAGCCCCCACTGCTGAAGGTGTTGCTCCAGCCACCGCCGCTGCGTTGCATTATCATCTACAATCAAGACCCGCTTGTTTTGCAAGGCCAATTTGGCCCCTTCAAAGGAGGTCTGCTGCTCTGGCAGGAATCTCCCCACCGCACTGGGAGGGGGAACCGTATCTGCGACCAAAAGAAGGTGAAAGGTCGAACCTTTCCCGAATTCGCTCTCCACCCACATCGCCCCCTTCATCGCTTCCGCCAACCGTTTACTAATGGCCAGGCCCAACCCCGTCCCGCCATACTTCCGGGTGGTTGAAGCGTCTACTTGGCTAAAGGATTGAAAAAGCTGGGGCAGGTGCGCTTTGGAAATCCCAATTCCTGTATCCCGCACCGCAAAGTGCAAAATATAGGTTTTCCCCTTCACCGGCGGGCGCGCTTGCACGGTGATCACCACCTCGCCGCTCTTCGTAAACTTGACCGCGTTATTCAGCAAGTTGACCAGAATTTGGCGCAGCCGCCCCCCATCCCCCAGCAGCGAAGTGGGCGTTTGGGCCGAAATCTGATAAGCCAGGTCTAAGCGTTTTTCCGCCGCTTTGGAAGCTACTAAATCTAGCGATTCTTCAATACATTGGGTTAAATCAAAAGGATATTGTTCTAATTCAAGTTTTCGGGCCTCGATCTTAGAAAAATCTAAAATATCATTGATAATTGTCAAAAGGGCACTGCCACTTGTCCGGATAGTTTCCGCAAACTCGGTTTGATCAGCGGTAAGTTCGGTATCTAAAAGCAAAGTAGTCATGCCAATCATGGCATTTAAGGGGGTACGAATCTCATGACTCATATTGGCCAGAAACTCGGATTTAGCTTGGGTTGCCGCTTCGGCAGCTTCTTTGGCCTCGCGCAAAGCCTTTTCAGCTTGTTTGCGTTCGGTAATATCGGAAAAAGAAGCGACCACCGCAAAGGGCAATTTTTCGGCAGGGCGAAAAAGCGGTTGCGTATTGATCAAAATCCAAGTTAAAGTCCCTTCGGCCTGATACAAACCTAACACAACGTTGGCTTGCGGCTGGCCAGTATGCAAGGTGACTTCAACGGGTTGCGCGGCGTGGGGGAAAGGTGAACCGTCTTCGCGGATAATCACGCGGTCTGCGCTCAAGAAACTGGGGCTGAACAAGTGATCATTGGTCAAGCCCAAAATCTTTTTGGCACTGGGGTTGAAAGCTTGCGTGAAGTGATTGGTGTCAACTAAAACAATCCCTTCCGTAACGGCCTCAATCACGGAGCGATACCGCTCTTCGCTTTCCCGCAGCGCTTCTTCAACCTTTTTGCGGGCGGTAATGTCGGCTGAAATCCCTAAAAGATATTGCGGTTGGTCTTCTTCGTTCAAAATGGGCAAAATTCGGGTATGTAAAATTTTTAATTGATTCCCCTTCACCGGAATCGGCTCTTCGGGAATTTCCAAGGCCTTACCCGTAGCGATAACTTCGTGGACGGGCCGCCCCAAAAAATTGGCCAAGGTTGGGTTTCCGATTTCGTCGATCCGCTTGCCCAAAAAGGTCTCGCGGGATAGCCCAATGAGTTCCTCCGTTGCGCGATTGACCAGGATAAACCGCTGCGTTTCAATATCGCGGACGTAGATTAAATCAGGGATATTTTCAACGATCATGGTCAAAAAGCGTTGCACCCGCTCGATTTCAGCTTCGGCCCGCCGGCGCACGAGAACCTCTGCTTGGAGACCTTTGTTTGCTACTTCCAGCTGAGATGTCCGTTCGGTGACGCGCTGCTCCAGTTGCGCGTTCAACAACCGAATTTCCTCTTCAGCCTGTTTGCGCTTGGTCATATCGGTCACGCTGCTCACGCGGAAGCAACGCCCATCTTCCAAGACTAAGCGCCCTGAGGTGATCATTACATCCAAAAGGGCCCCATCCTTCCTTAGAGCCTGCCATTCAACAGGAAAATCCTCCTTGCCCGCCAGAAAAGCTTTATGAATGTGCAGCGCGGCTGAATCAACTTTCTCTGGCAGAAGCAAAGTAAAAGGTTGCCCCAAAAGTTCAGCAGCTTGATAACCGTAGAGGGAACAATAAGCAGGGTTTACCTGGACATAGTGCCCTTGCGCGTCAATGATGCTGAGGCCAATCGCGGCGACATTGGAAATGGAAGCAAGCAGGACCTCACTTTCCCGCAAGGCCCGCTCTACCCTGCGCCGTTCGGTGACATCGCGCAAGACCAAGGCCCACCCACTGCGCTGGTTGAGGGTTCCCCACCAATGGGGGAGCGTATAGGCATAGAGCGGGTTGACCTTCATCTCCTGCGCGACAACTTCAAAGGTGCGCTTGGGTTCAGTAAGGTTAAGCTCGTGATAATTTTTGCCGTTCAACAAAGGTTTTAGAAAATTCGCTAATGGGTAGGTTCCCAGATGCGTAAGGATGCCCAGCGAGTCTACTTTAGCCAAAGCGTTGAGATAAGCATGGCCCGTCGGGTTGGCCAGCGCAACTTTCCCCCGCGAATCCAACAACAAAACCCCATCGGGGATGTTGGCTAACAAGCTTCCCATCCGTTCCTGCTCTTCCAAGAGGCTGCGGAGATGGTGGATGGCCGCTGAAGTATGGTTGGCAACGGTGTAGAGGAGCCGTACTTCATCCTCGGTGAAGGCCACACTTGCATCAGCCCCCACCAGAAGTAACCCGACTACCTCTCGCCCCCCCCATTGGTTAAGAAGCGACGAGTTGAGCGTTGGTGAGACAATCAAAGGAACTTGAAAAAGTGACCCTAACTGCTCTAAAGGTTGCGCGGTTGGTTCTTCAGCGCTAGAGCAAATGGTGTGAATCTCGATCTCGGTCTCTTGGAGCTTTTGCCCCCCTAAACGCGACAGGGTCTGGAGCATCCGGTGCTTAATCTCTAAAATGAGTTTGGGCGTAAGGGGGCGGGTGTGTTGGATAAACAACTCACAAGGTGCATCAGCAAGGATGAGGCTGGCCGAAACATCATAGCAAATCACGCGGTGCAACTGCCCTAACATGAGCCGAAAAAGGTCACCATAATTGAGGGTCGCGTTCATTTGCAGGGAAAGGTCATAGAGCATCTGGAGTTCAAAGGTTCGCTGTTGAACCTGATTTTCAAGGCTGCGCTTCTGCTGCTGGAGCAGTTCAACCTGTTCTTGGAGCGTCACAATCGTATTAGGCATAACTTTTCCATGTGGGAAACCGGTGGGGCTTTAGACCAACGGAAGCCCCACCAGACTCTGAATCTGTTTTGTATGGGGCAACTGAGCTTAATAGATAACTTGCCAGACGGGCCCGTCGCTCTGCTCTTCGCAACTGATAATGCGGTGTTGGTGCAACCAGTCTAATTCGATTAGCAGATCGGCAGGGGCTAATTTACTCAATTGACTCAACTCCGCTAAGGAAGCAGACCCAAAATGATGTAAAGTATCCACAATATACCGGGCCCGTGGGGGGAGCATCTCCCAGGGGGTGGTTTGGTTTTTGGTCAGCGGATTCCCGGTTAAGACCCCAGTGAGCGACATGAAAACCTCCCCAATCATGAGCCCCTTGTCGCTGATTTCAAACAAATGAATTTCTTTGCTATGTTGGGAGCCGCGCACTTTCAGCACACTCAAAGCACAACTCATGCGCCCTAAAAGCTCCACGTAGCGCAGCAGGATAACATTATCGGCGATGAAGGAAACCCCGTATTCGCTCAATTGAAAGTCGCCAAAAAGGTCGGGAATCTCATTCGTGAGGATCGCCGTGATGCCATTCATCTTAAAATCATTCACGAGGGAGTAGATATAATCTTTGAAACGGACTTTATCGGGGGTTGCGATCTCAATATCTTTAATCGAATCAAATAAAACCCGTTTGGCTCCCACGCGAGCAATGGCCGTGCGGACCGCGGACGCATGAATATCGGGCTGAATCTCGACGGGCGAATGATAGAGATGTACCAATAGGCCTTGATCTTCGAGGGCCTGTAAATCCCAGCCAAACGAAAGGGCAATTTCACGTAATTGGACCGGGTTTTCTTGAAAGGTCACAATCACGCCTGGCTCGCCAAGGGCCGCACCGGCGGTGATAAAGTGCATGCCCAAAAGGGTTTTCCCTGTGCCGGCCCCGCCAGCCACCATTGTTGCTGTGCCATACGGTAGCCCCCCACAGAGCATTTCATCCAATTTAGCAATGCCTGTCGAGACATGGGTTGTTTTCGCCGTATAGCTAAAGCTATCGGGGGTTTTGATCCGAGGATAAACGGTTAAACCCGTGAAGTCAATCGTAAACGGGTGCATTCCGGTAAAATAATTTTCCCCGCGCATCTTCAGAACATCAATATAACGTTGATAATGCAGGCCATGTAAATGATTGTGCAGGCGCGTGATGCCATCCGCAATCGCAAAGATCGGTTCGGTCTCAATTTCTAAGGCGGTATATTCGCCGACAAAGAAGGCGGTTACCCCCCAAGTCGTGAGGCGCACCGAGAGATCATAGCCAAATTTCCGTACTTCAACATGGTCTTTGGCCATATCATGAATGGCCCGAAAACTATCAACCGCGACAATCGCAGGCTTATGTTCTTGAACGTGCTTGAGAATCACTGAAATCGCATCTTCCATTCCCCGTTGGCGAATTACCTCCCCAATATCCAAATAAATTACTTGGGTCCCGACTTTACTGGGGTCAAAGAAGGTGAATTTCTGTAAGTAGTGCAAAATCTTCACGGAAGGTTCAGAAAGCGTCGTTAGATAAAGCACTTTCCGCGTCGGGCTGGCGTTCTGATAGATGATCTGTTGCACAAAAATCGTTTTGCCACTGCCGGGCGGACCAGCGATGATGTTAATTGAGAGTTCTGGAAACCCCCCTTTCAGGATCTCATCGAGGCCGGGAATACCGGTGGTTAGTTTGCCTAAGGGCTTGCGGCCTATTTTGCCACTGCTCATCGCGGTTTTCTTCCTTCGATCTCCTGCAACAATTGCTTCACCAAAATATCTCCGGTGAGCATTGCGAGAATATCGATCAAATTGGCAACCAGTTCTTTGAGGGCTTCGCGGATGACTTGCCGCTCCGATTCGCCCAACCGATCTCGAAGAACATGAAAAAGGACCCCTTCATGGGTAACTTTAAGGCGGGCAATGAGCGGATAGGTTTCGCTTGTGAGGGCTAAAGTGCGTTCCATAATCGCCATCACCGTCACGCGGCCCAGGGTGGGGAGAATCCGATTCCAAATGGTGCGGAGGAGATCATCATAGATTTCCAGAACCTCCTCTTTGCGGGCTTGGGCCACGCGCTCTTGGACCACTTGCTCAATCACCTCCTGGTGGCTGGCATTCGACTTTGGGGGGTTTATTTGTTCTGCCACTGCGCTGCTGCTACTTTCTTGGTACTCAAAAATCGGCAAAAGCCGGCACTACTCTTGGTGCTAGGGGCCCCACCCAACGTTGGGTCGCCCCAATTCTAAGTTCTCTAAGCTTGTGCCTCACTCAATAATACCATCTCTTGCCATTCCTGTCTGTAAAAGCTTTGCCCCGCCCGCTTGGAAACTTGTTTCTTTGGCTTGCCTATGCTACCATGCGGCGTGCTGAAAATCATTTAGCTGAGGAAAGCATGGCAGGGAAAGCCTATCTTGTAGGGGCGGGGCCGGGCCGCGCCGATCTGATTACCGTGCGGGGCCTTACGTTGCTGCGGCAAGCAGATGTGATTCTTTATGATCACCTGATTGCGCCCGAATTGCTGGCCGAAGCGCCTCCGCACGCCAAACTGGTCTTCGTTGGCAAAGTCCCAGGTCGCCACTTGTTGGAACAAGACGAAATCAATCGCTTACTCATAATGGATGTCCAAGCGGGGCAGCAAGTTGTCCGCTTGAAAGGCGGCGACCCCTTTATTTTTGGGCGCGGGGGCGAGGAAGCTTTAGCCCTGGTGCAGGCTGGCTTACCGTTTGAGGTTGTCCCTGGCGTTTCATCAATTTCAGCCGCTCCAGCCTACGCCGGGGTACCTTTGACGCACCGCGAGATTTCAAATGCGTTTGCGGTGGTGACGGGCCACGAAGCGCCAGGTAAAACGTATCAGCCCGAAGCTTGGGCCGCGCTGGCCCATTTGCCGACTTTGGTTATTCTGATGCCTGTCAAAGGGATCGCCACAACTTGCACGGCGCTCCTGGCGGCAGGGCGAGCGGCGACCACGCCCGCCTTGGCGATTAGCTGGGGCACAACCGACCAGCAACAAACCTTACAAGCGACTTTGGCCACTTTGCCCGCTGAACTTCTTAAAGAGCAATTGCCCACCCCCGTGATGATTGTGATCGGCGAAGTTGTCAATTTGGCCGCAACTTTAGCGTGGTTTAACCCCGATGGCAAGGCTCAGGGTTTTATGCCGTTGCAAGCGGAAAATTAGTTTAACCAAATGCCAAAAGGTCTGATTCTGCTTTTCACGGGGCCGGGAAAAGGGAAAACAACCGCAGCGCTGGGGCTACTTTTGCGGGCTTGGGGGCAAGGCTTACGGGTTTGTATGCTTCAGTTTCTCAAAAGCGAAGCGCGAAGCAGCGGCGAAAGGCTGGCAGCCCAAAAGTTGGGGCTGGAATGGCATACGCTCGGCGATGGTTTTACTTGGCGTTCAAAGGATATTGCTGAAACGAAAGCTAAAGCGCAGCAGGCTTGGGCCTTGGCGCAGGAAAAGATTGTCAGTAAGCAGTATGATCTTATCGTTTTAGATGAATTCACCTATCCGCTTAATTATGGCTGGCT
>DCSM01000184.1 GCA_002325605.1 Chloroflexaceae bacterium UBA1466 | reverse complement strand
GATTTTACAGCCCTTTATATCCAAGATATATTATTTATGAAAGTGAAATCGGGCTGCTCAGATTCGGAGGGCTGGCAGGTGAGCCTAGTTTTTTTGTATTCTCAGCATTTTTAGCTCTGTTCTTCCTAGACACTATACGCGATAAGCCTATTTATAAAATTCTTGTCTTGGTTATGATCTTGTTCTCTTTCTCAAATCTAGGTATTGCACTCTTAATTACATATTACACAGCAAAATACCGGAAACACATTCCTCTGATGGCAGTTCCCTTAATTATCGTTTTTGTGACTCTATTCTTCCTAGAAATCCCTATAGGTAGGTTTAGACTAACACCTAGTGAACTATCAATGTTTCTTTCTCACGGAGAACATGGTAACAACCCTCTTTTAGTAAGATTTGAGGCATACGCAGAGGTATGGAATTCAATCATAGAAAAACCTTTTGGTTATGGAATTCTGGGTTATAAATCGGTTCAATTTAACATGACCCAAGAAAATGTTATGATCAGTGGTGCTGGTATTTTGCAGTTTACAAGAGATATGGGAATTGCAGTATCTTTTTTTCTGATTTTGCTCTTCTTAGCTGAATCAATAAAATCACATATGAATCCCTTGCTAGTTTTTTCTGTTGTCTTTGTTTGTCTTCAAGATACTTACCTGCTACTCCCCGCGTGGTTTTTCATAATAACTTATAAATTATGGTGTAGAAATTATGCTTACAATCATCGTTCTCAATTGGAACGGCACGAACCATCTCAATGATTGTCTAAGTTCTTTAGCTCGACAAACATTTCGAGATATGGAAGTTATCCTAGTTGACAACGGTTCAACAGATGGTTCAGTTACGTATATTCACGAGAATTTTCCATGGGTACGAGTAATAGCCTTACCAAATAATCAAGGGTTTTGTGGAGGTAATAATAGGGGGATAGAACAGGCACGAGGCGAATATATTGCTTTGTTGAACAATGATACCGAGTCAGATGTGAATTGGGCAGCAGAGATGGTCTTTGCTCTTCAGCAAAATCCTCAAATTGGTTTCTGTGCATCAAAAATGCTTTTGTTTGACCAACGTACTATACTTGATTCAGCAGGTGATACCTATAGTATCAGTGGTGCAGGAGGAAAAAGAGGAAGACTAGAGTCGTCCGAATCTTATAATGAACCTTGCGAAGTATTTGGGGCATGCGCTGGAGCAGCAGTCTACCGAAAAACACTTTTTGATGATATTGGCTTATTGGATGAAGATTTCTTTCTCATTTTCGAGGATATAGATTTGAGCTTTCGTGCACAATTGAGAGGATATCGATGTCTGTATGTTCCTACAGCACGTGTATATCACAAGGTTAATGCAACCATGGGAACTTATGGACACACCTATGTCTATTATGGCCACAGAAACATTGAGTATGTATTCTTCAAAAATATGCCCTATCCTTTGATAGTCAAAGGATTTTCCTCTCATGTGTTATATAATGTTCTTAGTTTTGTTTTTTTTGCCAGAAAAGGTTTGTTAAAATCGTATATTCAGGCTAAGAGAGATGCTTTCAAAGGAACGGGATTGATGCTTCAAAAACGCAAGATGATTCAATCACAAAGACTTGTCTCTTTGGATTACATTGAACAATTGCTATCTTACAACTGGTTACATTCTCGTTGGAAAGAAAAAGGATCACATATCTTCCCTTCAGGAAAAACAAATAAATGCTAGACCTATCCATTTGCATGGTTTCGCTCAACTGCTGGAACGTCATCCGTATGTGCCTAGATTCGCTACAGACCAGCGATTCAACTATTACTTACGAAGTTATTGTTGTAGACAATACTTCAACTGATGATACGCCACAACTTGTGAAACAACACTATCCCTATGTTCGGATTATCCAGAACACTCGCAATGTTGTGTGTCCGTGGATTACAATGATTAAGCAGGAGTAATGGACACTTATCCAGAACATTTGGAAGTAACAGTCTCAATAGTAGGTCATAACCAACGTAATGATATTGAGCGTCTTCTTCCATCCGTGTTATTAGCCGCTCAATCACTTCTCTCAGAGATCCTCATCGTAGATAACCGCTCAAACGATGGGACTTGCGAATTCGTGCGGCAACACTTTCCAGAAATAGAGATTACCTACAACCCCAATATCGCGGGGTATGGTGAAAATCACAACATGAACCTCCGTAAAGCGAAAGGTCGTTATTTTGTGATTATGAATGCTGACATGATTGTTGAACCTGATATCTTTGCCACCCTACGAGATTTCATGGACCAACATCCGGACATTGGCGTTGCATCACCAAAAATCCTCAACCCAGACCGAACTATTCAAGGACTTAACAAACGATACCCTACTCTTCTTGATCTCTTTCTTAGAGGTTTTCTTCCCAAACCATTCCAACCTCTTTTTCAACAACGCATGGACTACTATGAAATGAGAGATGTAGGATATGACTACAATTACGATGTCTCTTTTCTTAGTGGCTCGTTCCTGTTTTGCAAGACTGACCTGTTGAAATCTTTAGGTGGTTTTGATGAAAGTTTTTTTCTTTACTTTTAAGATGTAGACCTTTGTCGTCGGGTACAACGTACTCATCGAACAGCATATTGTCACGAAACATCCGTTATTCATTTTTGGAGACGCTCTTCTCATAAAAGTTTGAAATGGAAAAAGGTCTTCTTGAAGAGTGCCGTTCGCTATTTTGCCCGATGGGGATACAAAATCTGGTAATGTATATGAGAGGGTATTTATGACCCTTATACTCCTCACTGGCTCCACTGGCTTCGTCGGACAAACTCTTTGCAAATCTTTGACCGAAACAGGAATAGCATTTCGTGCTGCGGTTAAGACTATTCCCAATCCTGGCTCAAACTTACAAGACTATTGCACAGTAGGCGATATTGGCCCTGCAACTGATTGGTCTATGGCTTTGGATGGGATAGACGTTGTTATTCATCTGGCGAATCGTGCCCATGTTATGAATGAGCAAGCGGGTAATCCTCTTGCCGAATATAGGAGAGTGAATGTTGATGGAACTGCGAACTTTGCACGACAAGCAGTAAAAGCAGGGGTTCGTCGCTTCATCTTTGTAAGTTCTATCAAAGTCAATGGTGAAGAAACCAAAGATGGCCCTTTCAATGAAGATGATCCTCCATCACCACAAGATGCTTATGGCATAAGTAAATGGGAAGCAGAGCAAGAGCTTCAACAGATAACTGGAGAGACGAAGATGGAGTTCGTAATCCTTCGTCCTCCTCTGATGTATGGCCCTGGGGTAAAAGCAAACTTTTTACGCCTAATACAAGTCATTGACCGTGGTTTTCCTCTACCACTGGGGGCGATTCAGAATTTAAGAAGCCTTATTTCTGTCAGTAATCTCGTTGATGCTCTTCTACTTTGTACTCATCACCCAAAAGCAGCTAATCAAACCTTCCTAATCAGCGACAATGAAGATGTTTCGACTCCAAGCTTGATCCGCTTCATTGCAAAGGCCCTGAATATCCCCGCCAGACTTCTTCCTTTTTCTCCCTTTCTCATTCGCCTAGCAGGTCGTTTAGTCGGTAAAACTGACGCTGTCAGCCGCTTATTGGGTTCATTGGTCATTGACAGTAGTAAAATTCGAGATACTCTTGGCTGGCAACCACCATTTACACTTCAGCAAGGGTTAAATGAGACTGCTCAGTGGTATAATACCACCAAGCGCAAGTAGCCTTGTTCTAGCTTACAGCGATGATTCCTTTGGTTCAGATTCATACTATGGAACTCTTGCCATTGGCAATCGCGGTAGCATGTGATGGGACTATGCTGAGAGTGCAACTTGCTGATGGGTGCGAGATAGCTGTGCCCGTAGGATGGTTTCCACGTTTGCTTCATGCGACTCCAAAGCAACGCGACCAATGGGAACTTAGCGGCGGTGGCAAAGGCATCCATTGGGAAGCCATAGACGAGGACGTTTCGATTGCTAGTCTGCTCGGTTTGCCAAGCGATTGAGCGCAGAAGTAGAGAAAAAAAGATCCTCTGAGGCAAATAATGCTCAACATATTCAAATAAACAGCTGAAGGAGCAAAGCATGGAAGAATTATTGCAACTGCGTGACCACCTTGAACACCAGCGCTATGCCGAAGCGCTGGACTTGCTTGGGGAGATGGAAGAAATGAGCCGCGACGATAAGATTAACAAAATTCATAGCTTCTTGACGATTCTCTTGCTCCATCTTATCAAGCAGGCTGCTGAAAAGCGCATGACCCGCTCATGGGAGCTATCCATTCGGAATGCAGGAGTGCAAATCATCAGAATAAACAAGCGCCGCAAGGCAAGGGGATCTTACCTGGATACCGAGACCTTACACGAAACGATCAGCGATGCCTACCCCCTTGCACTGGCACGAGCAGCATTAGAAGCCTTTGAAGGGCAATATAGCGAACAAACTTTGGGCGAGATGGTGGATCAAGGGGCAATAGAGGCACAAGCATTGGCATTGATCACCGCGTCGAGCGAATAACCCCTTATGTAGAGAAATACCCTATGGAAGAATTATTGCAACTCCGCGACCATCTTGAGCATCAGCGCTATGCCGAAGCGCTGGATTTGCTTGGGGAGATGGAAGAGATGAGCCGCGACGATAAAATCAATAAGATCTATAGCTTCACAGTTATCCTTCTGCTCAACCTAATCAAGCAAAGTGCAGAAAAGCGGACAACTAGTTCATGGGATTTGTCAATTTGGAATGCAAAAACGCAAATCAGGCGCGTGAATCAGCGTCGTAAGGCTAAAGGAACCTACGTTTCCACCGCAGAACTTGGGGAGATAGTCACTGAAGCTTACGTCGAAGCACTAAAAAGGGCCGCCGTAGAAGCTTTTGGGGGCGCATATAGCGAAAAGGCGCTGGGGGCACTGGTGGATCAAGGGGCAATAGAGGCACAAGCATTAGCATTGGTCATGTCATCAGGTGAGCTATAAAGTTAGGAAGAGAATACTGCCATGCGTCAAATCAATTCTGACGTGATGAATCAAACCTTGAATTTGCAGCTTTGCACCCCCCCAATACTTCCCCTTCAGACTGGCGACCACCTCTCGCGCCCCGAATTCGAGCGACGCTATACTGCGCTGCCCAAAGCACGGGCTGAATTGCTAAATGGAGTTGTCTACATGGCTTCACCACTTCACGTTTCCCATGGTATTCCCCACGCCTATGTGATGGGCTGGCTTGTCTTTTATTGTGCTTCAATCCCCAACGTTGAGATATGTGATAATACTTCACTCCGTTTAGATATGTACAATGAAGTCCAACCTGATGCGATGCTTTTCTTTACGGGCAGCGAGGGAAGCCGTGCGCGGATTAGTGCTGAAGGGTATGTAGAAGGTGCGCCAGAGCTAATCGTTGAAGTAGCCGCCAGCAGCGCATCCTACGACCTGTATGAGAAGCGCTCAATCTATCAAAGTTGCGGCATACAGGAATACATCATTTGGCAAGTCTACGACCAAAGGTTGACCTGGCTCCAGTTGCAAGAAGGAGAGTATGTTGAATTGCTCCCCGACGAGGATGGTCTTTTGCGAAGTCGAATCTTCCCTGGCTTACACCTTGACGCGCAGGCCCTTCTCAACGGCCAACTGGCGCGAGTCCTGGCGGTGGTGCAAGAAGGTGTGGCAAAGTAGAGGACTTATAATCGTTCCCTTCTCTTTCTTTCCCTCAAGTAAACAAGAAGGTTAGGCGCTGGCCCATGTTTTTCATTGTAGGATTAAGTTGCCTTGTCTTGCTACTTTCCACCACAGGTGTTGCAGGGCTTAGATATTGGGCCACGCATCATAAGATTTTGGACATCCCGAATGGGCGCAGTTCGCATAGCAATCCGACCCCTCGTGGTGGCGGATTAGCGATTGTCGCAACTACTCTCATCTTTCTTTTGGGCTACGCTACTGTAAGTCATTCTCTTTCGCTCTTTTCCCTCCTTACTTATACTGCTGGAGCCTTACTTATTGCCGCCATTAGCTGGCTGGATGATCTTGGCTCCCTCCCTAGCCGAACCCGGCTCATTACGCATACCGTAGGGGCCATATTAGCCATTTGGGTTTACGGTTTTTGGGAAAGGATTGTATTCCCACTTCCCTTCTTTGAGCAGTTTTCCCTCAACTGGCTTGGGCTACCTTTCACCTTCCTTTGGATCGTTGGCCTGACAAACGCTTACAACTTCATGGATGGAATTGATGGACTTGCAGGCGGCCAAGCGGTGCTTACAGGCCTTACTTGGGCTATCATTGGGGGACTAAGTAATCAACCTTTCCTCACCGCCCTTGGCCTATTCATTGCTGCAAGCAGCCTTGGGTTCCTCTTCCACAACTGGCCCCCCGCCCGCATCTTTATGGGGGATGTGGGAAGTGCCTTCCTGGGCTATACCTTTGCTCTTTTGCCTCTTATGCTCAAGCACCTTTCGCCTGAAGACCAAGGTAAATCCTTCCTAATTGGTTTTCTTCCCCTTTGGCCCTTCATCTTTGATACGACCTATACCTTCCTCCACCGCCTCCGCAAAGGGGAAAATGTTTTCATGCCTCATCGTTCCCACCTTTACCAACGCTTAGTTATCGTTGGCCATAGCCATCGTTCAGTTACTTTGCTTTACCTTGGTCTTGCTCTCCTCGGCTCTTTCCTGGCCTTCGCCTGGTTCCTCCAATTGAAAGGGAGTGCAATAGCGATCACCCTTGGCCTTCCTCTGATCTGCTTCTGTCTGTGGAGCTACGTCATGCGGGAAGAGCGCACTTGCGCGATAAGAAAAGCCTAAGCCTTGTCTACCGTAATCTTTGCTACCCACCTCTCTAAGTCCTTCTTTCGCCCCCTCGTAATTCTCGTTAAGGGCTTGATTAGGGCCCTTGCTTCCTTCCTCGCCTTCTTTGAAATTTGGCCCGTCTCCCTTGCGATTGCCGCCAGCATCGCCGACGAGAAACTCCTTCCCCTAGCTTTCAAAGTAATCCTCTGCTTTGGGCTGCTGCGCTGGCTTTTCCAGGGAAGGTTTAGCATCCGCACGCCGGTTGATGGGGCCATTGGCCTGCTCCTGCTGACCCTTCCCCTCACCTTTCTCACTACCTCCCACCCTGAAATCACGCGCCCCCAAGTCTACCGTCTGTTGACAGGAATCGCTCTCTGTTACACCATCGTCAATTGGGCTACTTCTCCCGCCCGCCTACGTTTCCTTGCCACCGGGATGACCCTTACAGGCCTCGCTTTTGCCCTTGGGGCCACAAAAAGCGTGATCTGGATGGGCAATAAGTTTCCCTTTCTTCCGCCCTCGCTCTACAGCCATTTTTCCCAAAGCGCTCCCGATACCGTCAACCCCAACGTGATGGCGGGCTACCTTGTGATTATCTTCCCGCTCCCGCTGGCCCTTCTGCTCCTGGGCTGGCGCAAAAACGGCTGGTTCCTGGGCCCCTTTGCCCTTCTCGCTCCCCCCCCGATGCTTCTCATCCTCGTGCTGACCCAATCCCGTGGGGCCCTTACGGCCCTCCTGACCGTCTTCATCGTTCTGGGGACCCTTCTCCTCCGCCATTGGCGCGTTAGTTGGTTGAATATCGTTTTCTTAGGGATCAACCTTCTGCTTCTAGCCCAACGCCCCGAAGTTGGGCAACTTTGGAATACTTTGACCAACAATCAGCAATTTGCAGGCGACATTACGCGACGGGTTGAAATCTGGGCCCATGCGCTTCTGATCTTACAACACTTCCCCTTTGCTCTCACGGGAGTTGGTATGGGAACCTTTGAACCCGTTGCAACGCAGCTGGCTCCCTTCGTGACTATCGTTCCAAGTGAAGCTCCCCACGCCCACAACCTCTTTCTTCAAATTGCTGTTGACCTGGGCATCCCTGGCTTAGTTGCTTGGTTAGCAGTACTCCTTCTTGTAATAGTTGCAGCCTGGCGCGTCTCTCAGATCGGCTTGGCCCAGAACGACGGTTGGCTAAGGGGCTTAGGTTGCGGTCTCCTTTGTAGCCAAGTAGCCTTAATTGTTCACGGCTTCACCGACGCGGTTACGTGGGGAATGGTCCGCCCCGCCCCCCTGGTTTGGGCTTTATGGGGTTTAGCCCTCGCCAGTTGGCAAGTCGCTAAAACTGCCCCTTGCTCCTCAAAGCCAAAGCCAAACTTCCCCGCAGCTTAAAAGTTTTGCCGCAGCTCTTCAAGCGTTTTGTGCGCTAATCTAGCCCTTTTTGCCCAAAAAACTCTCTGTGCTATACTTAGAGATATGATTTTGGATTTTTCTTGCTTTCGGGAAAAATCTAGCCAAAAAGGAGCAAAACATGAATCTAGCCAGCACCTCGCCGCAAACCCCCGAAGCTACGATCCTTATCGTTGATGATACTTTGCCTAGCTTACGGCTCCTTGCAAATATCCTTGTTGGGCAGGGCTATCACGTGCAAGAAGCAGCAAATGGGGCCGTGGCCCTTGAACTTGTTGCGTTCAAGCCCCCAGATTTGATCTTATTAGATATAATGATGGCTAAAATGGATGGCTTTGAAGTTTGTGCAAAACTGAAAGAAAAGCCGCTCACCAAGGATATTCCGATTATTTTTATGAGCGGCTTACAAGAAGCGCTGGATAAAGTCAAGGCTTTTTCCATTGGGGGCGTAGATTATATTTCAAAACCGTTTGAAATCGAGGAGGTTGTAGCCCGCATCACGACCCACCTTACTTTGCGAAGGTTACAAAAGCAGCTTGAAAGCCAAAATGCTCTGCTTCAGCAGGAGATTCGGGAGCGGAAAAAGATTGAAGAAATACAACAGGCTGCTGAAAACGAATTACGGACGTTGCTTGTAGCCTTAAATGATCTAATTGTTTATATTGATAAGGATGGAGCGCATTTGAAGGTTATCTCGACCTCCTCTAAGTTTTCAAGTTGCCAAGCTACCAAATTAGTCGGGCGAACGCTTTTTGAGGTTTTCTCTGAAACTCAAGCCAACCTCATTTTGACTAGAATTCGGCAGAGTTTAGCGACAAAACAGGCCTTAAATGTAGAATACAGCTTAGAAATTGAGGATCAAACGGTTTGGTTTGATGGGCGGATTCTACCCCTTTCAGCCGAAGTTGTGATTTTTGTAGCCCGTGACATTACGGAGCGCAAAGCAGCCGAAGAGCAACTCCGCAAGCTCTCGCGGGCGGTTGAACAAAGCCCAAGCGTGATTGTCATTACGAACCTCAAGGGTGAAATCGAGTTTGTCAATCCTGCTTTCACCACAAAAACAGGTTATACCCCTGAAGAAGCAATGGGGAACAACCCCCGTGTCTTAAAATCAGGTCGTCACTCAGCAGAAATCTATCGTGAATTGTGGGAGGCCATTAGTAAAGGGCAAGTTTGGCAAGGCGAGTTGCTGAATCGCAAGAAAGATGGTGAGCTATTCTGGGAATATGCCACGATTTCACCCGTCAAAGACCAAGATGGAACGGCAACCCATTACTTAGCGATTAAGGAAGATATTACCAAACGCAAGCAAGCTGAAGAATCGGTGAAGAAGGCGAATCAGGATTTGCAACAGAGCGTGGCCGAGATGACAACGCTCAACTTTATTGCCCAAACCGTGACCACCGTTACCGACCTGCAATCCGCCCTCAAGATCGTCGCCAGCACCATGACTAAGCTCTTTCAAGCCCGGAGTACGGGGATTGCGTTGCTCAAACCTGAAAAAACTGAACTGACCGTCGTCGCCTATGCTTCATCGGTCTACAATGAACCGAGTGGGTTGGGGCTTACTATTCCCGTGGTTGGGAATCCCTCTTCTGAATACGTGGTCAATACGGGCAAGTCGCTGATTATCAATGACCCGCAGCTCAACCCTTTAACCGTTCAAATCCACCCGTTGATGCGGGAACGGAATACTTGCGCCTTGCTGATTGTACCCCTCTTAGCACGGGGGGAAGTGATTGGCACTATCGGGATTGATACGGGCCCTGAACGGCAGGGTTTTTTGCTCACCGAAGCCAAACTAGCTGAGACCATTGCGGGGCAAATTGCGGGGGCGATTGAGATTGCGCGGCTCTTTGAGCATCAGCAGAAGACGAATCAGGATTTAAAGGCGGTCTATGGGCGATTGCAAGCGGAACTCAACTTTGCACGGAAGATTCAGGAAAACCTGCTCCCGCTTCCGCGGCCAGTCTTTGCGGGGCTTGAGGTCATTTGCTATAGCGCTCAAGCCCGCGAGGTGGGAGGGGATTTGTATGCTTACCAGGAGATTCAGCAAGAAGAGCAGAACATGTTCAATGCTCCGCGCAACCCGCTCCCGACCAGACCAACTTTTGCGCTGGCGGTGGGCGATGTATCAGGGAAAGGGATGCCCGCGGCGCTGCTGATGGCGGTTAGTGTGACCTTGTTTCGTTCGGCGGTCAACCAAGGGCAGGGCCCCAGTGCTTTATTGACCAGCTTAGATCAAGCGATTGAACTCTATACCACTTCAAGTATGATGAATTGCGCTTTGTGTTGCGTAGAGATCACGCTTCCCCTCCCAGAAGAAAGCCAAGAAAGTATCCTCCGCATCGCCAATTCGGGCTGCATTCCCCCCTTGATCAAACGAAGGACGGGGGCCGTTGAATGGCCTGAAGTTGGGGGGCCCCCTTTGGGGTGTGGCTTTGGCATTATTTTGGGCTATCCCCAGCTTGACCTTAGTTTGGCTAAAGGGGATCTGGTTATCCTGACTAGCGACGGGGTGGTGGAAGCAAAGAATACCGAGCGCCAACTCTTTGGGTTTGAGCGCCTCGAAAAAGCCGTGGCTAGTGGCCCGACTACGAGTGCCCAAGCCATGTTAGAGCATCTGAAAGTTGCAATTGCGACCTTCGTTTGTGGCGCAGAACCCCACGATGATGTTACAATGTTGATCGCTAGAGTAGAGTGAGGTTACGACCCGTTGATAAACCGCTAAAAAGACCTTTAGGGTTTGGGAACCCTAAAGGTCTTAATTTTTGATTCCAATTTGGGCGGGATGGCTATCTTACTTCCGCTGCATCCCTTCATACCACTTTTTGCCAAGTTTGATGAGATAGAAAAAGCCTATGGTTAGGGCCAAGATCAGAACGATTTGGGGGAAAACTACCCAGAAGGGAGGATTACTACAGGTCAAAGGAAGGTTTGAATGAGTAATTGCGGCTAAGAAGACCAAGAAATCGCAAACTACGCCCAGCGTGAAGATTTGGGAAAGCCCTATTGCTAACCCACAGAAGGTCAACAAACGCTCCAGATTATGCTCCCGCTGTTCCCGCATCTGGTCTTGCTCCGTCTGGACAAACTTTAGCGCCGTATTGGTCACCTTCAAGGCATTTTCTCCCATCTCGCGCAACACCTTGAGTTCAGCCAACCCATTGCCCAAGTGTCGCCGATGGTAATCTAAGATGGGCTTGAGATCAGCATTAATCGGCCACATGTCGTAGTTATATTGCTGCATGCTCAGAATGGTGAGCAAAGGATCCAGGTGATTAAGCAAATTGGGAAGGACCGCAAAGGTTTGCTTTAGCTGCTCTAAATTCTTTGCTTCGGACCCTAGCACCTGCTGATAGATCGCTTCCCCCGCACTTGTCCGCAACTTCTTGACCGCTTCCTTATAGCCCGTTCGCCATTCTTTGCGCTGATATTGGCGGATGTGGTAGTAACCTTTATGGGCAATCAGGTCGGGGATCAGCAAGGGCGCACCTTTCCCACAAAGTAACTTATTCAGAGCATCATTCTGTTCTGGAGTAACGATAGCTCCATAGACCGTCGCCGCTTCAAGCCCCTTCCCCGTAAGGGGCACATCCATAAGCCATACTTCCCCGCCACCTTCCAATACTTTTGTGGTCGCTAGAGGTTGCAAACGTATTTCAGGCGTGTAGCTCCCGCGCATGACGGGGCCCAAAAGCGGCAAAGCTTCGGCGGGGGCAAGCTGATCAGAGACCGCTTGGTAGACTAGAGAGTAGCCCCAAAAGTAGTCTTGGTCGCTAAAGGTCGCCAGAAGGGCTTTAAGGTCACAGCTTTCGAGGCGTTGGAGCAATTTTCCCCAAGCCTCGCTTGCGGGCCCTGGCTCGTTGAGGCTTAGTTGCACGAATTCTGTATCATGTGCAGGATTTCCCGCCACCGTAAACCGTTCCAGGACAATCTCTTGCCCCTTGTGATCAAAGTAGAAAAGCTCGCGCCCCTCCTCATAGCGCTTGAGGTCACCAAAGGTGGCTTTAATTTTTTCAAGCAGCGGGCCCAACTTGGCCTTCTTTCCGTAGAAGGTGGCAATTAGGGCCGCATCTTTAGTTAGATTTTCCAAAAATTAACTCCTTAGTAAATTTATTTGAGAAGGGGAGTTCGGCAAGCGGTGCGCTGGTTT
>DCSM01000052.1 GCA_002325605.1 Chloroflexaceae bacterium UBA1466 | reverse complement strand
TTCACTTAGTTTGGTTTCTGGCGCAATAGAAATCTCTCTTACCGATGATTCTACCTGTTTTACAACACTTGGGCTTCCAGAAAATATATTCTCAGCACTGCTAGATTCAGCTTTTGGGGCTTGCGCTGGTTGACTCGGCTCTTCTGAATCAGTTATGACTTGAGGCTGTCGGGGCGAGACTTTGGGCCCAAAGAGGTCGTTTAAGATGTCTCGTTTAATTCGCCATTTCCCTGCCAGTTTTGCGCCAGGAATACGCCCACTCTCTAATTCTTGACACAACTCATCAGGGGTAACGTGTAGATACTCCGCAGCTTGTTCTAGGGTCAATACTTCAGGGTAGTGCTGTAGCAATGGTGTCGTTTCGTTTACCTTTGCACTTGTCGGCAAACCTTCGCTGACTTCAGCACTACTTTCGGGAAGGGATTTTGTATCTGTGCCCCCCCGTTTTTTTCTAAACCCGCTAATTAAGTCTGAAAAGAATTTTATACCCATGTTCCCCAATTTTCTTTCAAGTCTTCCAAATGTTAGTGGAGGCATTATAGCACAAATAAGAAAATTGGATCAAATCTCGTGGTACAATACCTCAAAACCGACTTTAACTAGAAAAAGTAAACTTATGCCTAAACCCATCTGTGTCGCTATGTTAGCGCGAGTAGTCTAGGCTTTGGGGGGATTGAACGCTACATCTTTCACTTAACGACGTATTCCAATTATATCATAGGGAGAGAGAAGGCCTTTACGGTCTTCAAGACCGCAAAGGCCTGGCAAATTCACAACCTAAGCAGGCTGGAACAGTAGCCCCAACGCTTGGGGCTGGGCCGCAGAGTTGTAAAGAAGGTCAACGGCTAGAAAAAGCTTGACGGTTGGGCCTGAAGTTTGGTGATAGGTCAGCACTCCTTGCCACGTTCCTTGCTCACCGATCTCGTAGACCATAGTCATTAAGTGGTCAGCTTCTTCAAGGTCGGTGAAAAGGTCATACAAGGTAAGCTCTTCCTGCATTTCGTTGCTGCTAATGAGCGTTTGGAAAGCAGGGTTCAGATAGACCAAGGTCCCATCTAAATTGGCTAAAGCGAGGCCAACGGTTAGCGCATCGGCGACCTGCTGAAAGGCAGGCGCAATGATGAGTTTCGCTGGGTCGTTGGCCGGCGGCGGAAGGAAGATGACAGGTACAGACCCGTTCATCTGCGGGGCGAAATAACTCAAGAAGGTCTTTTGCTTGGCCATAGGTTTACTCCTGGCTAATGCGCTCTTGCAAGCTTTGCGTTATCCAACCACCCTCGCGCATCGAACGGATGGCTTGCACGGCAGCGGCAGCACCTGAAAGGGTCGTTACGGTAGGTACACCATAAGTTGTCGTGGCACGCCGGATAGCTCCCTCATCAAAGAAGCTGTCCTTCCCTAGGGGCGTATTAACAACTAAGGCTACTTCCCCATTTTTAATGTAGTCCACAGCATTGGGGCGACCTTCCTTGACCTTGTAGATCGGTGTTACTTCTAACCCCGCGGCTTGCAAGGCCATGGCCGTTCCGCCCGTCGCTAGTAAGCTAAAGCCCAGAGCCGCTAGATCACGGGCAATGGCGATCAGGTTCCCTTTATCGTTATCATTGACACTAAGGAAAGCTTTACCTTGGAGGGGGAAGTGTAGCCCGCAGCCTTGCTGGGCCTTGGCGAAGGCCTCCCCAAAGGTCAGGCCACTGCCCATAGCTTCCCCCGTGGAGCGCATCTCCGGCCCCAAAAGCGTATCTACTCCTGCAAAACGACTCCAGGGGAGGACTACTTCCTTCACATGGTAGCCCTGATGCTTATACTCCTTAGCCCGATAAGTAGCTGCCCATTCAGGTAAAGATAGCCCCCCCGCAACAACTTGCGTCGCTATTTGGGCCCAGGGAATCCCCGTCGCTTTCGAGACAAAGGGAATGGTACGGCTGGCGCGAGGGTTGACTTCCAAAACGTAGATTTTGTTATCCTTCATTGCATATTGGATATTGATCAACCCTACAACCCCTAAGGCCCGCGCCAGGCTGACCGTATATTCGCGCAGCGTTTCAAGGTGTTCTTCAGCAAGCATATAAGTAGGGATAACACAAGCACTATCTCCGCTATGCACCCCCGCCAATTCAATCTGCTCCATGATCCCCGCGATAACTACTTCCTGCCCGTCGCTAATCGCATCCACATCCATCTCAAAAGCATCTTCCAAGAAACGGTCTATCAAGACGGGATGTTCTGGGGAAGCGTCTACCGCTTCACGCATATAGCGTTCCAAACTTGAGTTGTCATAGACAATCGCCATCGCCCGCCCCCCTAAGACGTAGGAAGGCCGGACCACTACGGGGTAGCCAATTTGCTGGGCCACCGCATAAGCTTCTTCCCAAGAGGTCGCACTGCCATGTTCGGGCGCGGGAATACCCAACTCATCAAGCAGCGTTCCAAAGCGTTCCCGATCTTCGGCAAGGTCAATCGCGTCGGGGGAAGTTCCCCAGATTGGAACCCCTGCCGCCTCTAAGGCCCGTGAGAGTTTGAGCGGGGTCTGCCCCCCAAACTGGACCAGAACCCCCGCAGGTTGCTCTACATCAACGATATTTAAGACATCTTCCAACGTCAAAGGTTCAAAGTAGAGGCGGTCAGCGGTATCATAGTCCGTTGAGACCGTCTCAGGGTTACAATTGACCATGATGGTCTCATAGCCCAACTTCTGCAAACCAAAGACCGCATGGCAACAACAATAGTCAAACTCAATCCCTTGCCCAATCCGATTGGGGCCACTTCCTAGGATTAAGACCTTTCGACGGTCAGAAGGGTTAGCCTCATCTTCAGTTTCGTAGGAAGAGTAAAGGTACGGGGTAAAGGCAGGGAATTCAGCCGCGCAAGTATCTACGCAATGGAAGGTCGGCAGAATCCCCAAGGCCTTTCGGCGATTCCGCACGGCCATCTCGGTAGGGAAACGAGCTTCCACCGATTCCCGTAACAAGTAGGCCAGTTGGGCATCGCTATAACCTGCGCGTTTGGCTTGGCGCAGAAGGTCTGGCGGGAGCGTATCTAAGGCAAAGGCTCGAATGCGCCCTTCCAAGTTTACAAGCCGCTCAAACTCATAGATAAACCACGGGTCGATCTTCGTAAGGGCTACGATCTGATCAACGTTCATGCCACTCTGAAGAGCATACCGAATGTAAAAGAAACGGTCTGGATGCGGAGTAATCAGCCTCTCCCGCAGTAGCTCTCGTTCAATTTGCCCCTTTCCATCTGCTCCCCAACCTGCGCGACCTTGCTCCAGCGAACGCCAGGCCTTCTGGAAAGCTTCCCCAAAGGTGCGCCCAATGGCCATTACTTCCCCAACACTCTTCATTTGTGTACCCAATGTTTGGTCAGCAGCAGAGAACTTCTCAAACGTCCAGCGGGGAATCTTCACCACTACATAGTCAAGGGTCGGCTCGAAGCTGGCAGGAGTTTCACGGGTAATATCGTTGCGTAACTCATCAAGGGTATACCCTACCGCCAACTTAGCAGCGATCTTCGCAATCGGGAAGCCCGTAGCTTTGCTGGCTAAAGCGCTACTTCGGCTAACACGAGGGTTCATCTCAATCACTAAGACTCGCCCATCCCTGGGGTTGACTGCAAATTGCACATTACTTCCCCCCGTCTCAACCCCTACCGCTCGCAAGACCTTCAACCCCATATCGCGCAATTGTTGGTACTCACGGTCTGTCAAGGTCAGCGCAGGTGCAACGGTAACGCTATCCCCCGTATGCACCCCCATCGGGTCTATATTCTCAATGCTACAGATAATCACCCCATTATCTGCCTTATCCCGCATAATCTCTAGCTCAAATTCCTTCCATCCTAAGACGCTCTCCTCAATCAGAACTTGATGGATTGGGGAAACATCCAGAGCGTACTCCACCAACGCTCGGAACTCCTCAACATTATAGGCAATTCCCGCTCCCTCGCCCCCCAACGTGAAGGAGGGGCGGATGATCGCGGGAAAGTTAGTCTTGTGGACCACTTCTTGAGCTTCCTGCCAAGTATGGGCAATCCCACTTTGGGCTACTTCTAACCCGATCTCAAGCATCTTCTCTTTGAAACGTTGCCGATCTTCCGCAATATGGACCGCTTCCGCCGAAGCTCCAATCAACTCGACCCCATAGCGTTCGAGGATCCCCTTCTCATGAAGGGCCACCGCTAAATTGAGGGCCGTCTGCCCCCCGACGGTAGGAAGTAAAGCCTGAGGCCGTTCTTTGGCAATGATGGCTTCTAGGCTCTCAACCGTAAGGGGTTCAATGTAGGTTGCATCCGCAAGCTCAGGATCGGTCATAATCGTCGCCGGGTTGGAATTAACCAAGACCACCCGGTAGGCTTCCTCCCGGAGGGCCTTACAAGCTTGCGCCCCTGAATAGTCAAACTCACAAGCCTGGCCAATCACTATTGGGCCCGAACCTAAGATGAGAATCGTGTGCAGGTCTGTACGTTTAGGCATATCGGTTGCTAAACTCTTGCTTTCTTATTCCTTGCAGGAAAGGTATCTTTTATTCTGTGGAATCAATAGCTTTAGCTATTGGTAGCTTTATACCCCTTCCCCTTCCCCACGCCTAAAGCTGTGAATTCCTGGTCTTCGTTTTCCCGGTAGTCCTGTAAGGGTAGTGGACTTTGGGGGGCTTTTGGCAACAGGAATCCAATGGCTTTAGCCCTTGGCCCCCAAAGGCTGAAGCCTTTGGCCTCCTGGCCTCCTGGAAGCTAAACTTCACCACTACTGACTTTGGCACTACCGTTTTCCCATAGTTTTAGCTGTTGCTTTATACCCCTTCCCCTTCCCCACAGCTAAAGCTGTGGCTTCCTGGTCTTCGTTTTCCCATAGCTTTAGCTATTGCTTTATACCCCTTCCCCTTAAAAGGTCTCAGGGTTTGAGGGAAGGATTTCGGATTCCATTGGGGCAACGAACTTCAAGCCAAACTACGCCAAGGATCAAAATCATCAACATCGCGCCCGCTGCGATGTAGGCTTCTTCAAACCGCGCTTGGGTAAGGTACGTGCCGATCATGCCGCTCGCTCCCCCCAATAAGTAGCAGGTCAAAACAGCTTCCCGCTTGGTCAGGCCCAAAGCCACAAGCCTATGGGAAAGGTGATCTTTGCCTGCGGTGGTAAAGGGATTGACCCCTCGGCGTAAGCGAGAACAAAAGACCAGGGTTGTATCAAAGATCGGGAGCCCTAGCACGCAAAGGGGAACCATCCAAGTTACTAAAGGTACGTTGGAGAGAAAGCGGAGCTTGATTCCTAAGGCAGCAAGGATAAAACCCAGGAAAAGGCTCCCCGTATCCCCCATGAAGATGGTTGCGGGGTTGAGGTTGTAACGCAGAAAACCAATACAGGCCCCAATAAGGGAGGCGGCCATTGTGCCGACAAGGACTTGCCGTGGTTCATTCATCGCAGCCAACAGGACAAAGAAGGCCGCTGCGACGGTAGCTACGCCCCCCGAAAGCCCGTCCATATTGTCGAGGAAGTTTAGGGCATTGGTGATCCCTACCACCCAGACCAAGGTCAGGAACCAATTAGCCCAGGGAGCCGCAAAAAGCTGGATACTTGTTCCCCCTAGAATGAGGATAATTCCCGCTAAGATCTGCCCCCCCATCTTGAGAAGGGCCGATAAGCCCCAATGGTCATCGGCCAGGCCAAAGAGGGAGATAAGCGTGGCCCCAAGCAGAATCCCTACCAACTCCCGCACGTAGGCCCGTTCGCCTAAGAAGAGGAGTGCGATTAGAAAGGAAAGATAGATTGCGGCTCCCCCTAAGAGCGGGACCGGGGCTTGGTGAAGGTCACGGGAACGCGGTATAGAGATAATCCCAATCCGCAGGGCAATGCGCCGCGCAAGAGATGTCCCAACAATGGAGAAGGTTAGGGCCGTGAAGAGGATGAGAATGACTTGAAGCATGCGGGCCTATTCTAGCTTATAATCATACAAATAGGGCGATGAAGCAAGTCTGAAAACCCTGCTTCATCGCCCCAGAAGGTTAGCCAAAGAATTTACTGGCCGCCAGGGGCCAGCTGGGATTTGAAGAATTCAGCAAGCCAGCTAAAAGCGGCTGCTTCTTGCTCCTTTCCCTTTTCCTTTGCGAGCAAATTGAGAAGGTGCTGCGTTTGCGAGAAGGCTTCGGCATACTGGCGCGTATCGCTAAGGACAAGGGTATAGTTCCGCACGCTGTCCGCCTCGTTAGGTTGAAGGGCAACAGCCTTCTGATAGGCTTCCACTGCTTTAGGCATATCCCCAACCCGCACCGAGAGCATCCCTAAGATGTTATAGAGTAGCGCATCTTTAGTCGCATCTTTCCCAACCTGATCAGTTTCTACCGCATGGGCATAGGCATCACGGAGCTTTCGGAGAAGGTCAGGCTGACCTTCTAAGGCCGCCAAAGCCCGTTCGATGTATTGGTCGAGACGGTGAGCATCAAGTTGGATGGTTTCAGAATAAAGGTTTACAGCTTCGGGAAGTTTACCTTGCACCAAGTAGAGTTCCCCTAACTGGACATCGGTATCACCATACTTGGGGTCAAGCATGTGGGCCCTTTGCAAAACCTTCTCGGCAGTAGCGTATTGTTCTTCCTGCTTCCCTTGACTAGCTAACTTAGACCCCAGCATAAGCAGTACTCTGGCCCGCTCCCCCATTAAGGC
>DCSM01000053.1:12950-35008 GCA_002325605.1 Chloroflexaceae bacterium UBA1466 | reverse complement strand
AATGGCCCAAACTTTATGGTCAAAGCAATTGCCGATGAATGGGGTTATAAAACCCCAGATTTCTTCACCTATATCGTGCGCTATTCCATTCCTGTCTTGATTCCAATCTTTCTTGTGATTACTCTCATCTTTTTCCGTTGAGCTAATAGAATTAGTCGGTTTGAGCAACTGAGCAAAGAGGTAAAGCATGTTGCAGACGAAGAGACCGTGGGGCTTTTTCTGGCCGCAACGCCAAGAAGTACCCTTGTTGGCCCAGGAATATCTGGTTAGACCCAGCCCCGATAAGCGACTATCGTGGCGCGATCTAACTTTTGCTGTGGTGGACATTGAAACAAGTGGTTTGAACGCCAAACAAGATGCGATTCTGGCGATTGGCTTAGTTAAGATTCATGCGGGCCGCATTCAGGCCGGCCAAAACTGGTATAGTTTGGTCCGCCCTCCTGAAGACGTGTTGGTGGGAGCCGATTCGATTCGGATTCATGGCCTGTTGCGGGCCGAATTGGCCCAGGCCCCGAAAGCGGCGGAAGTTCTGCAAAAATTGTTGCTCCAGTTGCGCGACTGTGTGCTTTTAGTGCATGTGGCTGCGATTGATGTAGAGTTTCTCAATCGGGCTTTGAAGCACCATTTTGGCATCAAGTTGCGTGGCCCAGCCTTAGATACCGCACGGTTGGCGCATAACTTGAATGAACGCGAATTCTTTTTGCAGGGCGAAGGGGTTGAAAAAGCGCCCAATTTCAATCTGAAAACCTTGTCGCAAAGAGCGGGGTTGCCAACTTTTGCCCAACATCACGCCCTCAGCGATGCGCTGACCACGGCCCAGCTTTTTTTGGCGCAAGCCAGTCGGCTGGAGCGCCAAGGTTCGGGCACGTTAGCTAAATTGTTGCAAGCAGGGGGCTGTCTTAAATAGACCATTTTAGAGCCAGAAAAGGGGGGTTCCATAAAAGGAATCTCCCTTTTTTGTCTTTAATTAGCAAGCAAGCTTCTTTCAAAAACCTTAGAATCCCCCCTTCCTCTTTCCCTCTAGTATGAAACCTAATTTATTTTCCAGAGGAATCAACAGCTTTAGCTGTTGCGCCCCGGCTAAAGCCGGGGATTCCGAGGGCCAAATCCCTGCTTCGATTTGGGAGCAACGGCCCGCCAGGTGAGGTTTCAGAGCTTCCATGGATGGAAGCTCCCTTTTTTGTCTTTAATTAGCAAGACAGCTTCTTTCAAAAACCTTAGAATCTCTCTTTCCTGTATTAGGGTTAGAAAGGTCTTTTTGGCCCTAAATCCCCAAGCACTAAAACCATTGAGTTTCTGTTATAATTAAAGTAGATTGCGTTTGCATTCCAAAATCAAAGGCAAGTTTCATGCTCGCTTTAATTGTGTTAGGTTCTCTGCTTGCGGCCCCCGCAAGCTTTGGCCTCCAGCGGCTCTTCCCCAGCCTTAAACGGTGGGTTTTACCCATCTTCCCCTTCGTGCCCTTTACCTTTCTTTGTTTCAAAATTCCTGAAATTCTGAAGGGGCTTAATTTACAAAGTAGCTACCCTTGGAACGGCGGGGTGCTTACTGAAAGATACGCCTGGGTTCCTGCTTTAGGCTTAGAATTTGCTTTCACCCTTGATGCTTTGAGTTTACTTTTTGCCCTAATCATTCTAGGGATGGCCCTGCTGATTGTCATTTATGCCCCAAGTTATTTTTCTGCGGAAGTTGAAACCGATGCTTTCTTTGCCTTTTTGTTCAGTTCGATGGCTTCAATGCTCGGTTTGGTGCTTTCAAGCAATCTCTTTCTGATCTTTATTTTCTGGGAACTTACATCTGTTAGTTCTTATTTTTTAATCAGCTTTAAGGCTTCCCATTTGGCTACCACACGGTCTAACGCGCAGCAAGCATTGCTAATCACCACGGGTGGCAGCCTGGCTTTGTTGTTGAGTCTGCTTCTGTTAGTGCAAATTATGCACGGCGAAGACCTCAGCGCCAATGCTAATTTTCAAAATCTTCTGTATCTGGAAAAAAAAGACCTAACCTCGATTCAAAACAATGAACTCTATGCTCCTATTGTTTTGTTGTTTTTGGTGGGCTGCTTTACCAAATCTGCCCAGTTTCCTTTTCATTTTTGGTTGCCCAACACAATGGAAGCACCGATTCCCGTAAGTGCTTATCTTCATTCAGCGACAATGGTTAAAGCCGGCATCTATTTATTGGCTCGTTTTAGCCCTGTTTTAGGCGGAACACCGCTTTGGCAAAATACCCTTATCTTCATTGGGACCCTTAATTTAGTCTTTGGCGTGGTTTTTGCAGCCCAACAAAATGATTTGAAAGGCCTGCTGGCCTATCATACGATCAGCCAATTGGGCAGTTTTGTGATTTTGGCTGGACTTGGGGGGCCACAGGCGGCCCAAGCGCTGGCCGTGGGGATTTTGGCTCACGCGCTTTCTAAAGGGTCGCTCTTCCTCCTTGTTGGCAATCTTGAGCGAGAAATGGAAAGTCGGAACCTGCGGGTTTTGAGCGGCCTGCGCCGCGTGATGCCCTTAACCGCTACTCTTCTGTTGGTTGCGGCCCTTTCAATGGCTGGGCTGCCGGGCACTTTGGGCTTTATTGCGAAAGAGTTGAATTTTGCAGGAATTGTGGCTAATCCTTCTTCATTTTTACGCTACTTTAGTTATGGAGCAACCCTTCTAAGTTCTTTCCTAGGACTATTTTGTGCGTGGCGGTTGGGCAAAATAGTCTTTGGCCGCAAATTGCGAAAAAAAAGAGGTTTGCCCAAAATAAAAGAAGTGGGAATCACAATGTTGGTTGGCCCATTGCTTTTATTGTTGCTCTCTCTTGGGTTAGGCTTTTGGGGAATCCTAGAGAACAAGCAAATCCTCGTGCCCAATATCACTGTGGTGCAAAACCAGCCTGCCGAACTTAAAAACCAGCCCGCAGGGAGCGCAGAAAAGAAAAAGGAACCCAGGGCTGAAAAAGGAAAAGCAGCTTCTTTGCAAACCTTGCAAACCTTGCTCTCCGCGAATCGAGTCCTTATAGCCCTTGGTTTAAGTTGGTTAGGAGGCGGAATCTTGCTTTTCTTTGAGCCGCAAATCACTTCTTCGCGCTTGCCGATCCCGCCTTGGCTTAGTTTTAATCAGCTTTATGCTCTAATTGGCGCTAACATCCCGCACGCTGCCAGAGAATTTACCTTGCTTCTGCAAGGTGGAAAACTCCGAATCTATGTGGCCTTACTCTTAATGTCGCTGTTAGGCTTAGTAAGCCCTTCTTTTTATCTCTTTGTGAGCCAAGAAATGAGACCGCTCGCCCTAGAAACCTTGCTTGCTGATGTTCGGTTATATGAATATGGGATCATTATTCTGATCCCCATTGGGATTTTAGTCACCATTTGGGCTAAAACCACACTCGATGCAATTATGGGCGTAGGGGTTGTGGGCGCACTACTTGCCTTATTATTTGTCCTTTTTGGCGCTCCTGATCTAGCTTTGACCCAACTAATTGTAGAGTTACTCTCACTAGTGTTGCTTCTTTTCATTTTTAGCGTTTTACCCCCGCGCTTTGAGCAGATTTCTTCCCACCGTACCCGAATCCGGGATGGGCTAATTGCCCTCAGTGTCGGAGCTTTGATCACTGGTTTGACCCTGACTGTCGCTTTAAGCCCGCGAAATGCTGAAGTAGCAAACCACTATCTTACACAAAGCTTGCCTAAGGGCCATGGGGCAAACGTAGTTAATATCATCTTAACTGATTTTCGCAGCCTTGATACCCTTGGTGAGATAACGGTCCTTTTTGCAGCGATGCTTGGCATCTACGGTTTGCTCTATTTTCGCCAACGTCCCTAAAATAATGGAGGTTTTTGCGATGGCTGAATCACTTTTTCTCCAGACCGTCTCCCGCCTGGTTTTTCCTTTACTTTTCTTGCTTTCGATGCTCCTTCTGCTGCAAGGGTATGACCAACCTGGCGGGGGCTTTGTGGGGGGGCTGTTAGGTTCCTCGGCTATTATTTTGCAAATTCTTTCTTTTGGCCCCCTCTATGCTCGCCGGATTTTGCCGATTCAGCCCCATCTTCTTGTTGCTTTTGGGCTGCTCTTTGCGACTGCTTCAGGCATGTGGAGCATGACAAATGCCGAAGCCTTTATGACCAACATTTGGTTTGAGCAAACCATTCCTGGAATTAAGCATCTTGGCACTGCGCTGCTCTTGGATGGCGGGGTCTATATCACAGTGATTGGTTTTACAACAAGTATTGCAATCTTTTTTGCTGAAGAAGCTGAAAATGGCCCTGAAGAAAGCAGCGAAAAATGATTTTATTACTCTCGCTCGTTGCGGGTTGCCTTTTCGCGGGTGCAACTTACTTTTTGCTCCGCCGCAACATTATGCGCCTCTTGCTGGGGCTTATTTTGCTAAACCACGGAGCCAATATAGTGATTTTAGTCATGAGTCGGCTCGAACGAAAATTGCCCCCATTCCTCAGTCCGGGGCAAATTGACCCTTCTAAATTCATTGACCCCCTGCCCCAAGCGCTCATTCTAAATGCCATTGTTATCAATTTTGGCCTCATCGCTTTTACCTTGGCGCTGGCCTATCGCACCCATCTGGCCCTAGGGTGCGAAAATCTTGATACGATGCTTGCAACAGAACAGCTCTTAGATGAGTAATCATCTTTTTCTGCCAATCCTTACGCTTTTGTTAGGGTCTACTCTGGCCACGATCTTAGGCCGCTGGCGCAGAGTAGCCCGTGGAATAGTTTTACTTGCGATTTCAGCCAATTTCCTTTATAGTTCTTGGTTAGGCAACCTCATTTTTGTGAGTAAAGAACGCCAGTTTGTCCGTGTAGGAACTTTGATTGCACCCTATGGCATTTCCTTCATCGCTGATGAATTAAGTGCGACAATGCTCTTCATGACAACTTTCTTGACCTTGCTGGTTGTCATTTTTAGTTTTCTTACCTCGATTATTACGGAACAAATTGAAGACTTTTTCTTTTATCCGCTGGTTTTGCTTATTCTTTTAGGTGCAACGGGAGTATTTCTGACAGGAGATCTCTTTAACCTCTATGTTTGGTTTGAAGTCTTATTGGTTTCTTCATTCGGCTTGCTTACTCTAGGCCGAAAACAAATCCAATTGGAAGGAGGCTTGAAATTCGTCGAATTAAATCTCATCGGCAGTGCGCTACTTTTAGTTGGCTGTGGGTTGATCTATGGCCTCGTCGGTACTTTGAATATAGGCCAAATAACTCAAAGGTTTCAGAACCTCAATTCAGGCTTGCTCACCGTACTCGCCACGCTTTTTCTGGTGGCCTTTAGCATTAAAGCCGCGATCTTTCCGACCTATTTCTGGTTACCTGCAAGTTATCATACTCCTCCCAGTGTTGTAACCGCCCTTTTTGCGGGCATTCTAACTAAAGTGGGGATGTATGTCTTCTATCGGGTTTTTAGTCTTATTTTTTACATTAATCTCGTTGATAAGCTAACAATTTTATTGTTGATTTTAGCTTGTTTAACAATGATCGTTGGAATAATAGGGGCTATAGCCCAAGTAAGCCTCCGCCGAATGCTCTCTTTTCACATCATTTGTCAAACTGGTTACATTTTAAGCGGTTTAGGATTAGCGAATGAGGCAGGTTTAGCCGCAGGCTTGTTTTTTATGCTCCATACAATGTTGGTTAAAACGGCCCTTCTTGTGATCGGTGGGATCGCCGAAGCTAGTTTTGGAACAGATGAACTTAAAAAAATGGGTGGGCTGGCCGCAAGAGAACCGCTTTTAGCAACCTTCTGGTTTTTAGCCATGCTTTCACTTGCTGGCTTTCCCCCCTTTAGTGGCTTTATTGGTAAGTTAGTTCTATTAAAAGCCACTCTGAGCGCCAAACAATATTTAGTAGCCGGGGTTATGGCGGGAGTCAGTCTGGGAACACTTTTTTCGCTCCTCAAAATTTGGAACGAGGTTTTTTGGAAAACCCTGCCAAAAGATGAGCCAGAACCAGCCCCAATTAAGCCTTACACTCTTATTCCGGCGGCGATTCTCGTGGGAAGCAGTCTTTTGCTGGGTTTGGGAGCCTCGGTGGTCCTGGCTTCTAACACCCTGGCCGCGAAGCAAGCCCTTGATTCAATCGGTTATCTTTCTACTGTTCTTCCTGATTCTCCTAAGAAGTAGCTTTCTGTTACCTAAAGTAATTTCTTGTTATGTTCCTGCTCAATGTAATTTTAGCTCTGATTTGGATGGTCTTTAACAATACCTTTGGTTTAGAAGGCTTTATTTCAGGAGGGCTTTTAGGCGCGGTTATTCTTTTCGCAATGGAAAGGGCATTAGGCAAAACTGACTATTGGGAGAGAATTCTATTAGTCATAAGCTTTTTGATCTTTATTGCCTGGAATATCATTGTTTCAAATGTTACATTGGCTCAGATCATTCTTGCGAAAAAGATTAAAATTCAGCCCAAGCTAATTTTAATTCCGCTTGATCTCGAAACTGACTTAGCCCTTACCTTCTTGGCCTGTCTTATCACAATCACTCCAGGCGTGATCAGTTTAGATCTTACTGCTGACCGCCAGATACTAATTGTTCATACCCTTAATCTCAGTGATTATAGCATTTTTCAGACTCAGATCAAAGAAATTTTCGAGAGTCGCGTTGCCGAGCTTTTTGAATAACAAAAAATGACTTTTAGTGAACAATTTTTTATGTTGCTGTTTTGCTTATCGCTCTCGCTCCTTATGGCCGTTTTGCGCTTTATTTTAGGGCCCAGTCAACCTGACCGAGCAATCGCTTTTGAAGTAATTATCATTCATATTGTGGGCTTAATTGCGCTCTATAGCATTGCAACTAATCAAAGCTTTTTAATCGATGTCATTATTGTTGTTTCGGTTTTAGGCTTTTTGAGTACCAGCGCAATTGCAAAATACATTGGGAAAGAGGGAAAAAATCCGTGAATCTTAACGATCTTCTGGTCTTTTTGTTAGCCTTGACTGGGGTTGGGTTTCTGGGCATAACCGCGCTTGGCATTCTGCGGTTGCCCGACCTTTATACCCGCATGCACGCGGTGGCCAAGCCAAGTACGCTTGGTTTAAGTACTTTAATTTTAGCAACGGCCATTCATGATGGTCATACTCTCCAAATCGCCAAAATGCTAACATTGATGGTGTTTTTCTTCCTTACAACCCCAGTTACAATTCATTTACTGGCGCGAGCAGCCGCTTCAACGGGCCTAAAACCCTTAGAAATTAGCGCTCCACTTGAAGCTGTTAAAGCTGCTTGCGCTGATGAGCCGCAAGCAGCAGAATAAATCGCTTAATCAAAACCTATTCAATCTTCAATTCTTAACTGAAAACTTATCCTTTCGCTATTTTAGCGAATGTTTTTAGTCCTCATAATGGAGGTTTACTTCACATGGGTCGTGTTTACAACTTTAACCCTGGGCCAGCCACCATGCCCCTCGCGGTGCTGGAGCAGGCGCAACAAGAATTGGTGGATTATCAGGGGCGCGGAATGTCGGTAATGGAAATCAGTCATCGCTCCAAAGAGTATGAGGCTCTTAACCGCGAGGCTGAAGCGCGAATCAAACGGTTGTTGGGTTTGGGCGACGCTTATCGGGTTTTGTTTCTTCAAGGTGGGGCTAGTCTGCAATTTGCGATGGTTCCTTACAATTTCTTGCCTAATGGCGCAACCGCAGACTACATTTTAACGGGGAGTTGGGCGGAAAAAGCCTTGGAAGAGGCCCGTAAACTCACGCATGCTCATTATCATATCGCGGCCAGTACACGCGAAGAGCAATATCGGCGGGTTCCGCAAGTTTCTGAAATCCAATTGAGTGCAAAGCCCGCTTATGTGCATCTGACTTCAAACAATACCATTTATGGCACGCAGTGGCATCCCTTGCCCGATTTGGGGGATGTGCGCTTGGTAGCTGATATGAGCAGTGACATAATGTCACGGCCCTTTGCGGCTGACAAGTTTTCGCTAATTTACGCAGGGGCGCAGAAGAATTTGGGTTCGGCGGGCGTAACTATCGTCATTTTGCGCCAGGATTGGCTGGAGCATCCGCTTCAAAACCTCCCTGCAATGTTGCGCTATGCTACGCATATCAAGAATGACTCGTTGTATAACACGCCACCATCTTTTGCAGTCTATCTAACCAATCTTGTCTTGGGTTGGATTGAGAAAAATGGTGGTTTGGAAGGAATGGAGCAGCATAATCAGGCTAAAGCAGCGAAGGTTTATGGGGTAATTGATGCAAGCGGTGGTTTTTATCGGCCACATGCCGAGAAAAATAGCCGTTCTTTGATGAATATTACTTTCCGCTTGCCTTCAGAAGCCTTGGAAGATCAGTTTGTGAAAGAGGCTACGGCGGCGAGTCTCGTGGGCTTGAAGGGGCATCGTTCGGTGGGCGGGATTCGGGCTTCGCTCTACAATGCGATGAGCCAAGAAGGGGCTAACGCTCTGGCCAGCTTTATGCAGACTTTTGCTCAGAAAAATGGGTAGTTTTAGTTAGGAATCGTTTGGCGGCGACGAAAAAGTCGTTTTTGTCGCCGCCAAACTACTTTTATTTGCTAAACTGAGAGGAATCTATGGAATCTGAAAGCGATTTAGTCCACTGCCCTATTTGCAATAGTCCTCCTATTCGGAAGAATAATCTCGCAAAGCATATAGCCAAAGTGCATCCAAACTATGACCCTGCCAAAATACGTTCCTACCCTTATGTCCTGGGTCAAACTGTCCCCTTTGAAGAAGATCGGCAGCATGAATTCAAAGCTTTTCAATCGTATTTTGACCTTGTTGGGAATTTGATGAAAGAAACGGAGGAGATTTTTAATGCTTTTCTGAATACCGATGGCGGGACCATCTATTTTGGGATTGAAGATAAGGGAAGAATCTTAGGAATTCAACTTGAACGAGAGCAGAAAGATGATTTACGGAGACGAATTAGCGTAATTATAGATCGATTTGAGCCTAAAGTAGCTCCCGAATTATACGAGCTTGTCTTTGTGAAAATCTTAGGCTACGATTCGCTCTATATTTTTGAAATCCATGTGAAAAAGGGGACAGCAAGTTTGTATCTAACTGGTAGACAAAATTGCTTCATCCGGCGAGATGCAACTAATTATCGGATGGGGCTAGACGAGATAAAAAAGCGCATTTTACATGGATTCATCAAGGATCCACGGTTGGGTAAACCTCGTTCACCGCATTTCAATGCTAAAATCAATGCTTTCCTCCAAGAAATTCGGCTAAAGAGTGGTGCTGCTGCGACTTTAGACCATGCTGAAAGCAGTTTGGGGATTTTGCTGGCGATGGCTTTTATGGGTTGGTCGGATAAGTCGCTGGCGTGGCGGGAGTTGCTGTTGATTCTCGAAGAAGCGCGGCAACTGGAGTTTGATGAAGCAAAAATCGACCATCTGCTTCATGCAATTATCAATCCGCCAGCATTGAAAGAGATTGCCGCTTATTTGCCCACGGAAGAGTTGCGAATTATTGCTGCTGAGGCGGCTTGCACGATTGCTTTAGCAGATCGGGTCTTAACAATCGAAGAGATAACTACCTTTAAGCAGATGTGTGAGGCTTTTGAGCTATCTTCCACGCAGATGGGAGAGATTAGATCTGCTTGTGAACAAAGGGTCTTGCTGTTAGAGGCCGAGGAAAATCTGTAGTTTTGCTTCTTACTCGACAAACCATAGAATTTGCCGAGTAAGAAACCGAATTTAGCCCAAATTCCTAGATCAGGGCAGTAACGATGGCCGTAAGAATTCCCGCGAATCCCAACGTCATTAGAATTTTATTACGATCCGTGAGGGAAAAATTACTGGTCTGGAGGACCAGCGAGGCGAAATAGATTTGGGCGGCCAAAGTGCCCAATTCCAGCAACCCCCGAATTTCGGGGCGGACAACGAGGCTAATGAGGGCTGCAACAAAGGCAATCGGCCCCCAAAAGAGGGAAAAGCTATAGGCTACATCATCCATTGTAGCAGGACTACCTTGGCGTTGCCCAAGCCAGAAGGTGGCGGCGGTGAAAACGATAAACCCCAACAGGACGCTTAATGCGGTGGCGAAGGCTCCGCTAACCCCTGTGGTCAAGCCTGCCAGGATTCCGCACCCCAAAGCCGCGCTGCCAACGTAGAGGGCCGCTTCACGCAGCGTGCCCCCTCGACCATAAGGTTCAAAGGTTGTCACAGAAGGCCTTTTGAAAACCGTAACGCTTTGCTTGGCCATGTGATTCAACTGATTTCCAACGTCATTCATACCCTTATTCTTCCTTAGACTAGAGAAGCAGACCAAAAAACTGCTCTTTCCCTTGAGACGCTCTGGCAAGCGCCATTGTTGCAGAAAAGAGGAGAAGAGGTCCGCTTTCTGGCTGAAGTTCTAAAAGTTCTAAAAGGTCTAATGGGAAAAGATAAAGCAAGGAGCAAGGTTTGTTCATTCCGCAAGAACTTCCCCTACCTTGATCTCCTAATTCTTCTAAGTTTGGGCTTCCTTCTGAGTAGCTGGGCCGCGCAACCTTCCCGTGGCCTGACTTGGCCTCTGGATACGCCCTCAACGGTCTTACCCTTAACCAACTTTCAGGCGGTTGAACGCTTCCCCGCAACTTACCGCCAAGGTACTTATCGCTGGACAAAGGGCTTGAGTCAGATCGCATTGCCTAACCCTGGGGGAAACCTTTGCATACGGCTCTTGCTGGCTAGTGGGCGAGCGCAGGCAACTTCCCTCACCTTGACAACTTCAGGGCTAAACCTTGCCTTGGAAGTTTCCCCAGAACTTAGGAACTATACCTTTCTGCTCCCTGCTCAACCAGGAGAAAGATTTACGCTGACGCTCTCCAGCCCGACGGAGGTCATAGAGCGGCGCAATTTGGGAATCGTGGTCGGCGCGGGAAGCGTCTGGGGAGGCGGAGAAGTACCAAGAAGTATCCTTCTTTTGGGGGCTTTAGCAACCATCAGCCTTTACCTTCTTCTGCATCAAGTTCAGACCTCAAAATCCTTCCTCACCCATTGCCAAATCCTCTTTGGTATCTTTCTGTTCCAAGTGCTTTTTCTCCTTTGGCAAACGCTCGGTGGCTGGTGCTACGCGCTTGGTGGGCCCCTTCTGCTGGGGATAAGTAGTGCAAGCTTGGCTGCTTTAGGGCTAGAACGTTGGATTTTACCCTGCTTCCCGCGATGCAAAGAAGCGCAAAGGTCAAAAGTAAAGCTTCCTCATTTAGCCCTTCTGATCCTCGTGGGAGGAGCTTTAGTAGTTCGCTTACCTTGGCTGCTGGCCCCTGATCCTGTGGGGGATTTGGAACTTGCGGCGCGGCGGATGGGCTACCTTCAAAGCTTTGGTCTGACGGGGGCCTACCTTGGCGATGGGGATTACATGCCCTTGCGCTTGTATCTGCTTTGGTTTCTTAGCCAAGGGGTTGTAGCTGGTGGGGGAAGGTTTACTGACCCGCTTTCCCCCCTTACGATCTTTTTGATTAAAGTCCCAAGTCTCCTGGCCGACCTAACGACCATCGCGCTCCTCTTTGGCCACGGGATCAATTACTTACCCTCCCAGCGGGCCTTTATGCTTGCTGCGCTCTATGCTTGTGCGCCCCTTGTTTGGATTAACGTGGCTTGGTGGGGCCAAGTAGACGCGCTGCTCATCCTTCCTTTAGTCGCAATGGTACTTCTTTTAGACCGCGCTGAAGGGAAATGGAGTTGGGCCTTCTGGGCAATCGCTCTGCTCCTTAAACCCCAAGCCATCATCTTCGCACCCTTACTTTACTTGGCAACGCTGCGGCAACATGGTTGTCGTGGGTTGGTTAAAGGTTCTCCCCTTGCACTGCTTATTTTTGTCCTTGGCATCCTTCCTCTAAGTTTGGCGGGACAAGCAGCAGGCCTGCTGCAAGCCTACTTTGGGTCAGTGGGGCGCTTCCCGATGCTTACGGCAGGAGCCTACAATTTTTGGTATCTCTTCACGCAAGGAAGGGGCGGACATGATACAAGCTTACTTGGGATGGGGCTAACGCTGCGCCATGGGGGGCTACTTCTGATGGGCCTAGCTACAGGGCTGATCAGTTTTGGGCTACTTCGGCGGGCCGATAGCTCCAGCCGCATAGAAGGGGCCGCCCTTCTCGCCCTTGCTTTCTTCCTTTTACCGACCCAAATCCATGAACGGTATCTCTTTCTAGCCACGATCTTCCTCGCCCTTAACATCGTTCACGAGGAACGGTTGGTTCTTCCCTTTACCTTCTTCGTTTTTAGCGGGACAATCAATATCTTTGGGGAACTCTTTGCTTTTCTCCCTTCCCTTCACAGCTTCCTCCAAACTCTCCCGCTTCTCCCGCAGACCTTAGCCGCAAGTAACTTACTGCTCTTTGGGATGCTCTTAGGGCATTTTCTTTGGCAAGCAACCCTGCGACCTTTCCAGGCTTGCAGCCTGGAAAGGTCGCAGAGGTGAGACCCTCAACAGACTTTTTGTGTAGAATGTAAGATCAAAAAGGAAGGTCAAAAGCGTATGCGGATTTTGTTTTTAGGAAGCCCAGCTTTCGCTGTCCCACCGCTTCAGGCGTTGGTTGCGAAAGGTTATGAAGTAGTGGGGGTGCTGACTCAGCCTGACCGGCCCGCAGGGCGACATCGCACCTTAATTGCTCCACCCGTCAAGCAAGCCGCGCAGGAGTTGGGTTTGCCCGTACTTCAGCCAGAGACGTTGCGGGATGCAAGTTTTATTCAGCAATTGAAGGAACTGAAAATAGAGGTAGGGGTTGTGGCAGCTTATGGCGAATTGCTCCGCAAGGCCATCCTTACGCTCCCTCCTCTGGGCTACTTGAATATCCACCCGTCGCTTCTTCCCCTTCAGCGGGGGCCAGCACCCGTCGCGGGAGCGATCCTTGCAGGGGAGCAGGAAGTAGGGGTTAGCATTATGAAGCTTGATAAAGGGATGGACAGTGGCCCAATTTTAGCCCAAGCTAAGATTCCTTTAGAGTCAACGATGCGAACGGGAACTTTAACTGACCTTCTCTTTGACCTTGGCTCGAAGTTGCTTTTGGAAGTTCTCCCCCCTTATGCTGCGGGAACTTTACCTTTAGTTCCACAAGATCACAGCCGCGCAACCTTCACCAAAATCATTCAAAAGAGCGATGGGCAAATAGCTTGGAACCTTCCCGCCGAAGTAATCGAGCGGAGGCTTAGGGCTTATGACCCTTGGCCTGGCACTTACACCTTCTGGAAGCAACAACCTTTGAAAATCCTCGCGGGCAAAGTTCATTCTTTCCCGCAAACCGCCCAAGCTCCAGGGACAATCCTAAGCCTGCCCGAAATTGCCAATCCTTTAGTAAGGACGGGGGAGGGCGCTTTGGAATTAGAGCAGGTTCAACTAGCGGGGAAACGGCAGATGCCGGGGCAAGAATGGCTGCGCGGGCAACGTGCGGCGCTGGGCCAGCAGCTGGGCTAATCTGGCAAATGCCCAAAATGTGCTACAATAGGGCCCAACGACTGACGCTTGGAATTTTAGGGAGGCTGGCAAGAGCGTAGATCTATGGGCAGTAGCGACGAGATGTATCAGCTTGGCACGCAGGATGCCGAGCTAGAAGAGCTTAATGCTTTCTACTATCAGCACTATTATCACTACCGGCGCGGTTACGACGAGACGCGTCGCCGCATCCGCCGTCAGGCTAGTTTAGGTCGGCTTTCGGCCCAGCAATGGTCTCACTTGCTCTGGCTGGCGCTGCTTCTGGTTAGTTTAGGCGGTGGTGGTTGGCTGTTTATGCAAAATCAGGCGGCAGAGAAGCTAATCAAGGCCGGAGGAAATTTGCCCCCCGTAGCTACTTCCTTTGGTCCTCCGGCCCCGACACGGATTACTTCAACCCTGACGTTGACTCCACCGCCCCCTTTGCCGCCGAAAGGTCTGCATATTGGGGGGCAAGCCCAGATTGTGAACCTCGGTAAGATGCGCCTTTTAGCCCGGCGCGCTCCAGGAATCAATCAAGCGGTGCAAGCCAGTTTAGCTGACGGGACCCAGGTGAATATCATTGACGGGCCAATTGAGGCCGACGGTTATACTTGGTGGCTGATTAACCAAGGGGGAAAGGGCGGCTGGAGCGCCGAAAGCCGTCTTGATGGAGTTGTTTGGCTCCAACCCTAAGCCTGCCCCGCAATTCGCTCTAGCACTTCTTGGGCAACTTCTGGTTGCCCATAAATTCCCCGATTAGCTTCCGGCAACATCGCCGCGATCCGTTGCATCATCTCATTTGTCAAGGTTTCCATTAAGGCGGGCGAGATTTTACCATTCGGGGTTGGCGCAATGAAATAGGGCTTTCCAATGTGCAGCGTGACCAAATCGCGCTGCATACTGCCCCGCAGGCCCCGGCGCGTCCCAAAAATGGCCATTGGAACGATAGGGACTCCCGCCTGCATGGCCAAGCGAATCGCGCCGCCGTGCCCTTTTTGAAGAATCCCCGTGCCACTGCGGTGGCCTTCTGGGTAAATCAGCATCACCGCCCCGCGCTTGAGCGTTTCCTCAGCCTCCCGAATGGCGGCTAGGTCGCGGCCTCCCCGTTTGACAGGAATGACCAACATCTGCCGAAAAAACCAATTTGCGAGAGGGTGGCGAAAAAGCTCGATTTTGCCCAGCCAAGTGAGCCGATAACGCGGCGGCAAAAGCACCCCTACCGCATGAATGTCCAGCCAACTGATGTGATTGACCGCCAAGATCATCCCACCATTTACTCGTGGAGGTAGATTTTCCGTGCCAATCGTCCGCCACCGAAACCAGCCAATTTTGATCAACGCTTGATAGAGAAGAAAGAAAAAGTAGTAAGTGAAAAGACCTGCCATCGTAATTTTCCCCAAAAAGTGGGTTATGCCAGCGATTAGAGATTGCTATTGTAGAATAGAAGCGCGAGGTTCGCAAGCGCCCCATGCAACCTGAAGGCTATCCCATTCCCGCTGCCGCCGCCCGCACCGAAATTTGGGCCCGAAACTCCCGCTTTATCGGGAGCGCCAACTACACGCCGACGGTGGAGGCAGCTAAAGCTTTTCTCGCCGAAGTTCGCGCTGTTTATCCTACTGCAACGCATCACGCTTTTGCCTATTTAGTGGGCTACGGCAACTCCAGTATCGCGGGCCTGAGCGATGCGGGCGAGCCACCGGGCACGGCTGGTCGCCCAATGTTGGCGGTTGTCCAGGGAAGTGGCTTGGGCGACATCACCGTCGTCGGGACGCGCTACTTTGGGGGCACTTTGCTGGGAACGGGTGGTTTGGTGCGGGCTTACAGCGCGGCGACCAAAGCGGTGCTGGAGCTATTGCCCCGCGCCGTGAAAGTAGCTCAAACTACGATCCTAATCTCTTTAGACTACAATTTTTATGCAATTGCCCGCCAAATGCTGCTTCAAGCTGGCGCAATGATTATGGAAGAGGATTTTACAACAGAGATTCAATTACTTGTGAAGCTTCCAGCGCCCAGATTGGAGGATTGTAAGGCAAAACTGGCTGAAATGACTGGAGGAAAAGTCGAGGTGGTGGAGGTCTAAGGCTAAGAAACAGCGCTGATTGTAGAATGATCTTGCTCTTTAATCTGCTTTATAAGCCGTTCCGCAGTATATTTGATGTATTTCTCTTCAGTATCAATGCCAATATGCTTGCGCCCCAACATTTCCGCCGCCAGATTCGTTTGCCCGCTCCCACAGAAGATGTCAATGACCGTATCACCTTTGTAGGAATAAAACTCGATAATCCGTGTAGCCAATTCTAAGGGAAAAGGGCAAGGATGGATATTTTCCTGGGGCGAAAGCGGTCTAATGCGCCAGATATTCTTACTTTTAGCCTGATAATCGGTAAGGTCTAACTGATTAGCTACTTTTTCGGCCTGCGAGCGAAAGTGATAAATATTGTTAGTTCGCGGATTAAGTCCTGGTTTCTGAAAGACTAAAACATATTCAGAGACCAGACTGGGATAATAGTAGCCAGGGTAAGGGTGTTGAAAGAGGACTCCACTGCGCCGATCACGGGCGACGGCCTTTTCCCAAATAATATCTTCCTTGAAAACCCAGCCAAGCTCTTCCATCCAGCCCACAAAATGAAAGGGCAGCGCAATCCGCTTGCCTTGCCAAAGAACAGGCGCAATATTGACAATATTGTGCCCACCTGGTTGCACAATCCGATAGAGTTCTTTGAACCGCTCCATAAGAAAAGCTTTATATTCGGCATAAGAAATCTCTTTGCGCTGCCAATAACCTAATTCACCATTGAGTTTCTTGACGTGATCCTCGTAGTTAATTGCATTATGATAGGGTGGGGAAGTGAAGGCAAGGATAATCTCATCGTTAGACAAGGTTTGCATCCCTTCAAGACAATCCCCAAGCAATAATTTCCCGTTCCCGACCTGCTGAATTTGCATTTGACTTTCTTTTTAGGTAAAATGACTTAGGCGCTAAGTGTAGCAAGCTGGGCCCAAAATGTCAAGGCAAGTCGCAAGATGAAGCTGAGAGTCGCGGATTCCTCTGGCTAAAGCCAGTTCATTTTTAGTTCCCTCTTTAGAGAAGGCTTGGGATTTGAGGTTGAGATGCAGGAGGGGCTGGGCGCGGCGCTACGCGCCGCGCCCAGCCCCCTTAACTACCCCTGTTTTTGGCCACTTTGATAGGCTTCGGCCAGCAATTCAACGATGTAATGGATTTGCACAGTTTGCCCTTGGCGCTTTAGTTCCGCCGCCAACTGCAAAGCGCATCCAGGATTTGCCGTTGCAATCACATTTGCGCCCGTGGCCAGCGCATGCCTGACTTTGCGTTGCCCAAGCTGCTGCGCCATTACGGGTTGCAATAAATTGTAAACCCCTGCGCTCCCGCAGCAAACCGAACTTTCAGGCATTTCGCGCAGGGTCAAACCTGGAATTGCTGTGAGCAAGGCGCGAGGTTGGCTCGTAAGGCGCTGGGCATGCGCCAAATGACAAGGTTCTTGATAGGTTACGATAAGCGGTAAATGGCCTAAATCAGCCCGATTGAGGTCGATTTCGCCTAAAAACTCATGAATATCTTTGACTTTAGCTGTAAAACTCTTTGCCCTTGCTTGCCAAAGAGGATCATCAGCCAGCAAATGGCCATATTCCTTGAGCGTACTCCCGCAACCCGCAGCATTAACGATAATTGCATCTACACCCAAACCTGTAAAAGTGATGATATTTTGCTTTGCTAAAGCGCGACCTTCTTCCAAAAGCCCACTATGGAAGTGCAAAGCTCCACAACAAGTTTGGTCTGGCGGCAAAATAACTTCGCAACCATTCTTTTGCAAAACCCGAATCGTTGCTTTATGAACTTGGGCAAAAGCGGTACTCATCACGCAGCCCGTCAATAAAGCGACGGTAAAACGTCGTTTCCCTTCAGCAGGATAGATTTGGCCCTTTGGAACCATAAAATCCTCGCTGAAGTTCGGTAATAAAGCTTCAGCTTCTTGCACTTTCAAACTTTGCAAAAGGCCGCTTTGCCGCGCAAGCTGCTGAAAACCACTTTTTTGATAGATTGCCAGCAATTGAGAAAACATTTGAAAAAGTAAGGGTTTGGCGAAAAGTCCCTCAAAAACAACTTTTCTGAGCAATTTCTGCCACCAGGGACGTGGTTCAAACTGCGCCTTAAAGCGCTCAAGCTGTTCGCGGCTGGCTTCCAGAAGGCGACCATAATGGACACCATTGGGGCAAACCACTTCGCAAGCGCGGCAATCTAAACAAAGGCTCATTTCGCGCTGAAAAACTGCACTATCCAGCCCGATCTGGCCTTCGCTTACAGCTTTGATCAGCAAGATCCGCCCGCGGGGGGAAGAAGTTTCGCGCCCTGTTTCAAGGTAAGTTGGGCAGACAGGCAGACATAAACCACAATGCACGCAAGCCTGAATCACCGCCGCACTGGGAATATCTTTGCCTTGAAAGCCTAAAAGGATTGTTTTTGCTTCTGGAGCAGAGACGGGGAGTGAAGGCTCTTCAACGCTCATATTAAGAAAGTTCTTCTCTTCTTAGAGTAGCGAAATTAGCTCTGAAGAAGTTTACGCAACAAAGGAAGGACTGTTTCTTTAGCTTCCGCAAGATTAAATTGTAAAGTTGCTCCTGCCGCTTGATTGTGACCGCCACCTCCCCATTGTTGGGCGATTACAGCCACATTTATGCCAGGCACTGAGCGCAAACTTAGTTTTACTGTGCCATCAGGGTATTCTTTGAACAAAGCACAAAGCTGCATTCCTGCCGCATCCTGCATTATGCCCATTGCCGCATCATAAGCAGCTTCACTATTCGCCCCTGTTTGACGCAACATCTCTTGTGTTACACAGCCCCAATAAAGCCCATTTTCAGCTTGCATTTGCTGAATTACCAAGCCCGATAACTTAATAGTTGGAAAAGGCACGCCCGCATAAATCGCTCGAACTACACCCAAGTGATCCGCTCCAGCCTCCAACAATTCGGCAGCGGCCAAAAGGGCTTGCGAATTGGTATTACTGTGGCGGAAATTTCGCGTATCGGTCAGCAAACCCATCAATAAGCAAGTGGCAATTTCAGGCGTAAGCGCCAAATTCATTGCTCGCAAGAGTCGATGAACCAGATCAGCGCAAGAAGCCGATTCAGGGTCGATTAAATTGATTTTTCCAGGCCCTGTTGTAGCCCGATGATGATCAATGACGATAAGATCGTGCGAATTCAGCGTTACGGCATGTTCTTCATAGATTGGCCCCGTGCGCTCTAGCTCTGAAGAATCGACCAAAATTGTCAAATCGGTGGCGGGGAGCGATTGTCCTGGTTGATAAATCAAAAGCTGCTCTACGCCAGGAAGTTGTGAAACCGTGGTTACTAAAGGCGAAGAAGCCAACCCAATGGGCTGCTTGCCCAAAAGTTTTAGGGTATGCCAGACCCCTAAGAGCGAACCAACGGCATCGCCATCAGGGTGGTTATGGGAAAGCACTAAAATCCGCTCGGCAGTAGCCAAAGCTGCGCTGATGAGGGGAGCCGCAACTTTTGGATCAGCAGTAAACAACATACTATGATGACTCCAATGGTTTGGATAAGCGATAAACGGTGTGGCCTGCGCGCTTTTTGATGGCTTTCAATTTAAGTTGCCACTTTGTTCCGATGTTTGGAATAAGATGATTGAGGCTGCTCACCACCACAAACCAAAAAGCCCCCCCAGGCCGCAGCCGTGCATAGGGGGCTAAAATAAACTCCTGCTCAATCGCTAAATCACCGATTTTAGCAGGAATGTTAGAAACAATTAGTTCAAACGGCCCTGAAGGGGCCGCTTCTAAGCCGATACTGGCGCAAACCTCAGTATTGAGTGTGGCATTCAAAAGACAATTTTGCTTGGCATACCGCACAGCTAAAAGGTCTTTATCAATTAAAGTAACGTGAGCTTTAGGAAAAGAATGCGCGAGGCTAATTCCAAGCACGCCACAACCACAACCTAAGTCTAAAATCTGTTGTGGAACAAGAGCTTCTGCCGCAGATTCTAAGGTTCGCAGCAGAAGCTGGGTTCCTTCATCAATTTGAAAAGCGGAGAAGATCGTATGACCAACATCAAAGAGAAATTGATGTTTTTTATAACTATAGGTAAGCCGCTTTTTGAAATAGTTGTCAGATTGCATAGCCCAAAACTATAAAGACCGATGAAGACTTGGTTTCTTAGATTAGCCTTCATCGGTTTGCGGGGGTTTAAGGGCTATTTCGTGTAATAGCCCTTCGATATGGAAGCTATAGTCCAGCGATTTATCTAATTCCAAATGGATTTCAGGGTTAAACCGCAGATTATTAAGCTCCGAAGCCAACCTGCGGCGCAGAAAACCTTTGGCTCGCTGGAGGCCTTGCAGAGTCGCGGTCTGTTGCGCCGCATCGCCCATCGCCGAAATCCGCACCCGTGCATGCTGTAAATCGGCGCTGACTTCTACCCCCATCACGGTGGCAAAACCCACTCGCGGGTCGCGCAATTCCTGCTGAATCACCACGCTCAAAATGCGTTGAATGCTATCTGCCACCTGTAAGGTTCGTCGAGACATAGGTTATTCCGTGCGTTCTACACGTTCCTTGCGATAAAATTCCATTGTATCGCTAACTTGAACATCATTAAAGTTGTCAACCACTAAGCCACATTCGTAGCCAGCAATAACTTCGCGCACATCATCCTTAAACCGCTTGAGACTTGCAATCCGACCATCGTGAAGAACGACTCCATTGCGTAAAACCCGAATACTCAAGCTGCGGATAATCTTGCCATCGGTAACATTGAGGCCCGCGACCACTTCCCGCGAAGGCAGCCGAAAGACATTGCGAACTTCGGCAAAACCCTCGACCACCTCTTTATATTGCGGGTCAAGCAAGCCGACCATGGCCTTCTTAATGTCATCTGCTAATTGATAAATGACATTGTAAAAGCGCACATCAACGCCACGCTGTTCAGCCGCTCGCCGCGCCGAGGGATTTGGCCGTGCATTAAAGCCAATGATAATCGCTCGACTGACTAAAGCTAGATTGACATCGCTTTCGGTGATTGTCCCCGTGCCCCGATGCACGATTTTGAGGTTGACTTCAGGTTGGCCGTCATTTAACTGCCCGATTTGATGCTCAATCGCGCCAATTGACCCTTGCGTATCAGCTTTTAAGATCAAGTTGAGTTCTTTGACTTGACCTTGTTGGATTTTGCTGAAAAGATCATCCAAACTTAGCCCTTGTTGCGAACTAATCGCTTCCATGCGCTGTTGGCGGAACCGCTGGAGCGCGATTTCACGCGAAATTTGCTGATCATTCATCACTTGAAGAATATCGCCAGCTTGGGGGACATCTTCCAAACCTAAAATCTCAACAGGCGTAGAGGGATCCGCATAGCGCAAGCGCCGCCCATCATCGCCAAACATCATTTTGATTTTGCCCGAAACACAACCGACCAAAACATTGTCTTCAGGGCGCAAAGTCCCGTTCTGAATCAAAACAGTGGCCACAGGGCCACGGTTTTTGTCCATTTCGGCTTCGACAATCGTGCCAACCGCTTGAGCATTGGGGTTAGCTTTCAAATCCTCTAAGTCCGCAACCAGCAAAATCATTTCGAGCAGGCCTGGAATGTTAATTTTCTGGCGGGCCGAAACTGCGACACAAGGCACATTGCCGCCGAATTCCTCAAGCAATACGCCATTAGCCATCAATTGCTGCTTCACGCGATCTGGGTTGGCGGAGGGCAAATCAATTTTGTTCAGGGCTACAATCATCGGGTCGCCCGCCGCCTTGACGTGCGAAATGGCCTCGAAGGTTTGAGGCATTACGCCATCGTCAGCCGCGACCACTAAAACTACAATATCTGTAACTTGGGCCCCACGCGCCCGCATCGCCGTGAAAGCTTCGTGACCAGGAGTATCAAGGAAAGTAATTTTGCGCCCTTGCACCTCGATCTGATATGCACCGATGTGTTGAGTAATCCCGCCCGCTTCACCTTCCGCGACTTTAGAGGAGCGGATGGCATCTAAAAGTTTAGTTTTACCGTGATCAACATGGCCCATAATGGTAACAACGGGTGGGCGAAGACGTAAATCAGCAGGATCTTCGGCTTTCAGAACATCAGCTATATTCTCAACAACATTGGCCAGCTTTTCGGGAACCTTCTCAACCGTTTCCAAATCGAAGTCGGCAGCAATCGTGGCGGCAGTCTCGTAATCAATTTGCTGATTGATGTTGACCACCAGGCCACCTTTCAACAAATTTTTGAGAATATCTGCTGCGCCGATGCCCAAGGCTGCCGAAAATTCGCGGATGGTCATGGTGCTGGCCAATTCAATGGGCCCCCGTTGGCGGGCTGGAACCCTTTGCTGAAGCATGCCGCGCCCTGGGCCACCCCGATGTGATTGGCCGCGAGCGCGGGAGCTACTGCCCCCTCGGCTGCCCATCCCAGAGCCTGGAGTCACCGGGCGCGAATTGTTGCTGCGGTAGCCTCCGCCACTGCGCCCACCGGGGCGCGGACTTCGGGCTGGTTGACTGGCTTCGCCTGGCGGGGAGCCGGGCCGCCGACTTGGACTGGCACTAGAAGGCGGGCTACCTTCTTCGGGCCGGGCGACTGGGCCGCGACTCCGCCGACTCCGCGATTTTGAGTCTGGCAGCCCACTACTGCTTCCACTTGGCGGGCTACTGCTGCGGCTTCC
>DCSM01000053.1:0-12807 GCA_002325605.1 Chloroflexaceae bacterium UBA1466 | reverse complement strand
GGCGGGCTACTGCTGCGGCTTCCGCCCGAAGAAGAGCTACTTCCCCCACTGCCACGAGCTTGGGAGCCGCTCCCACTCCGTGGACTTCCACTGTTCCCCTGGCTCCGCTCGGTTGCAGGGCGATCTCTATCTGCGGTTCTTGGGGGGTTTTTTGGATCTGACATGCTCATACCTTTCCCAAACGATTTCGGCTTGGGTAAAGCTAGGCCCTTTACCTTTCAACCCTAAATCGCTTGGCTTTCAGTTTATAATCTCATCGTTCTCGTCTTTTCTAAACTAAAACGAAACACAATCTCAACGGTTAGTTTTGGTTTCCTGTTAATTCAAGGATCAATTGGCGCAGCCGCAAATCATCTTCGGGGCCGAGCGTTGCCAAGCGCAAAGCGTGTTCCACCCGCCGCCGCTTGAGTGCAGCTTCCCAACACGCAACTTTGGGGCAAAGATAAGCTCCGCGGCCCCCCAGTTTCCTTTCTGGGTCAAGCCTGACTTCACCACCAGGGAGCTTTGTCAGCCGCAATAAACTGCTTTGGGCTTGGACAACCCGGCAAGCAATACACATTCGCTGGGGAAGCGCTTTGGTTTTCAAAAAAGGGGGCAAAGGAAAAGGCTTTCAATCGCTTATTCTTCGGTTTTTTCACCGTTTGTTGCGCTCTCAGCCAACATATAGGAAGCTACCAGGCGATCATGAAGATAAATATACATTTTCTGCGCGGTAACTCTGAATTCAACCGTTTCGCCAATGAGTTCGTGCCCTAAAGGGCCATAATGGACATTTTGATAGACAATGGTTCCATCTGAATGCACTTTCCGCTCTTCAACTTTGGCCGAAGCTAAGGCCGCTTCAGTAACCATCGCCTCCGCTTCCGCCGCTTCACGGGCTTGCGCCGCGCCCCGCTCTTCTTCCAGCAAAGTCGTTGCACTCTTAATATCAATCCGCCAGCCGGTAAGTTTGGCCGCCAGCCGCACATTTTGCCCTTCGCGCCCAATGGCCAGCGAAAGTTGCTTATCAGGAACAATCACCAAAGCGGCCTTTTCGATTTCATTCAAATGGACTTCGACCACTTGAGCCGGCGAAAGCGCATTGGCGATAAATTCTTTGGGGTCAGGCGACCATTGTACAACATCTATTTTTTCGCCATTTAACTCGTTGACGATATTCTGAATCCGAATCCCACGCATCCCCACACAAGACCCTACGGGGTCAATCCCTTCTTGTTGGGCAGCTACCGCAACTTTAGAGCGTAAACCTGGCTCACGGGCCACCGATTTTATCTCCACGGTGCCATTATAAATTTCGGGAACTTCCATCCGAAAGAGGCACGAAATCAAATTTTTATGGGCCCGCGAAACAATCAACCGGGGCCCGCGTTCCTCGCGGCGCGTATCCAACAAATAGACTTTGAGCCGTTGCCCATGAAAATAGCGGTCTATATCGACTTGTTCCTTGCGATGTAAAACCGCTTCGGCCTTTCCCATTTCGAGAATGACGCTGTCTTTAGCATTGCGCTGGACGGTGGCGGTGATTAACTCCCCTTCGCGCCCCATATATTCGCTATAAATGTGTTCGCGCTCAACCTCTTTGATCCCCTGAAGCACGACCTGTTTGGCCGTTTGAGCCGCAATGCGCCCAAAATCTCTGGGAGTGCTTTCGCACCAAACTTTTTGCCCCAGCTGGGCATCGGGCGCGGTCTTCCGCGCTTCACCGATCTCGACTTCAAACCGGTCATCAAAAACTTCTTCTACGACCTGCTTTTCAGCATAGACATGGGCTGTGCCGTTCTGAAGGTCAAGCTTGACCGTGACATCCAGGGGTGGGGGATTGTTGCCTAATGTACGTCGGTAGGCCGTAATCAGGGCCTTCTCCATCACTTCCAAAATTGCATCGCGGGGAATGCCGCGCTCGGCAGCAATTTGGGAAATCGCCGCATAAAAATCGCTTTTCATAGAACCCTATTTTCCAAAAGGCCGTTGGCGGGCCCTGGGAGCCTTTTTTTCATTTTTGCTTTCCCAAATATGGGCTAAGGCTGTTTTTCAGGCCCAACCCCATAAAAACTTGCCTTGTATAACAAAAAAGTGGGAAGGCCCCACTTTTTCACAGAACGTATGGAATAGTTCCGCTCAGTCTGGGGTAGGCCCCACCCCAAACGAGGTCGCCTACCAGCTTCTGCCATCCGCCCTGCTTTCTGTGCCTACTCCGCTTCGGCCTAATTATAGCTTAAAATCATTCAGAAGACAAGCGTTCCTTTCCCCTTTAGTCGCCCGTTCGCAAACCACGGTTTGGCGGTGCAAACCTTATAGAAAGCGCTCGTAAAACTGAGGAGCTTTAGCCCTGGAATAGAAGCCCTTTAACCACTTTGGCGGCTTGAGCTTAAATAGATCGGATGGCTTTGGCGACGAAGAACAAAAACCACCAGCCTTTTTGAGGCGATGGCTTTTTGAAGGAAATTGGAGCGGGAGACGGGGATCGAACCCGCAACCCTTTGCTTGGGAAGCAAATGCGCTACCATTGCGCCACTCCCGCTCTGCCGAAAATTATAGCAGGCTTTGCGCTTTTTGTCAAGCCTCAAGGAACTAACCGATAGCCGACTCCCCATTCGGTCAGCAGGATTTTGGGGTCACGGGGCTGCACTTCTAGCTTCCGCCGCAAGTGCCAGATGTAGACCTTGAGATATTCATTATCCTTTGTGAATTCTTGCCCCCATACCGCCCGCAAAAGTTGCTCATGCTCCACCACTTTGCCGGCATGTTCAGCAAGGATGAGCAATAATTGGTATTCCGTCGGCGTGAGATCTGTCACTTCACCGCGCACTTGCACTTCGCGCTTTTCTTGGTCGATCTGCAATTCGCCGCTTCCCGCCGTGAGCGTCCGTTTGGCCAGCGGGACCCGCCTGAGAAGGGCCCGAATCCGCGCCAGCAGTTCGCCCATGTCAAAAGGCTTGATCAGATAATCATCGGCTCCCCGATCCAACCCCGTGACGATGTCTTCGCTTTGCACGCGGGCCGTAAGCATCAAGACTGGCACTTTGGAAAACTCGCGGAGCTGTTCACAAGCCTCCAGGCCATCCATGTAGGGCATTGTGAGATCGAGCAAAACTAAATCGGGGCGGTGTTCCCGCGTTGCCGCAACGCACTCCATCCCATTGGCGGCCTGAACAACTTGATAGCCTTCGTGTTCCAGACTAATGCGGATTAAATCGCGCAAGCCTTGTTCATCATCTGCGACAAGGATGGTACGCCGTGGTTCCATAATTATCCTTATTATCCTTTATGGTTCAGCATCCCAAGCCCTTTTAGCTTCCAGCGGCTAGTTTACCACATTCAGCGCGGAGGGGCAACCTTATTCTCGCTTTGGGCTTGGCCCAGTTTCTCTTGTTTCAATTGCTTAAAGAGGGCGTTCACTTGGTCAGTAGTCAATTCACCGACGCGAATATAGCGGATATGCCCCGTGGAATCTATAAAATAGCTTGTTGGAATCGGATAAATCTGATAGGCCCGTGCTATTTCGCCGTTGATGTCCAGCGCAATTGGATAGGTAACGTGAAATTGGGTCACAAATTCCTGAATTTTGGCTTCGGTGTTACCTTGGGCTTTCTCATTATCCGTCAGATTTACCCCAATAAGCACCAACCCCTGCTCCTGAAGCTGTTGATAGGCGGCCTGCAAAGCCGGGGTTTCCTTTTTGCACGGCTCACACCAAGTTCCCCAAAAATTAAGCAACACAATTTTGCTTTGGCTGTAATAGGTACTAAGCTGGAGCTTTTCGCCATTCAGAGTCGGCAAAATGAAATCGGGCGCAGGCCGCTTGACCTCGGCTACGGGGAGCGCAGGCGCGGTTTTGGGAACCGTTAGGGCCCAAACGAGAGCCACTAAAAGAAGGCCGCCCGCCAAACTGCCGCCCAGATAGCCCCATTCGCGGCGGCTAAGGTTCTGTTTTGGGGTTGGTTCAAACTCGCTGGCTGAAGGTTTAACTTCCATTGTGACTCTCATTTTACCATATTTTTAACAAATGATCATTTGATCATTGGCCATATTTCGCAATCAGTTGTTGGGCCGTCAGCTTAATTCCCTCTTCGGCAGGGGTCAAGGTTAGCACTTTATGCCATTGTTCCAGGGCTTCTGAAGTTTTTGGCGGTTGCGAATTGACCAAACAAATGCCCAAATTGAGCAAAACTCGCCCATCTTGAGGCATAGCCTGGCCCGCCCGTTGCACCTCTTCTAACCCTCGCGTAACATAACTCTGATCGTTGATCCCTGTACCATAGTAGCAGAGACTAACGCCCTTATCGGCGCGGACTAAATGGTTTTGAGGATTAAGCTGGAGCGCTTTACTATAGGCTTCGCTGGCTTCAAGCCACCGAGGTAAGCGTTCTTTATAAATTGCACTCCCAGCCATATTCTCTTGTAAGACCTGCATACTATCATAAAGCGCATTACCTAACTGAATCCAAGCATTTTCATCCTCTGGCAAACCATCTACAACTTGCTTTGCCGCAACGATTTGCCCTTCAAACTGCTCCAGCGTCTTATCTTGCGCGGTTTGGGTAGGCGTAAGATTGCTATTTGCAACATTTTGCGGGCGACCTCCGTTGGTCAAAACTAAACTTACCAGGGTTACAACAAAAGCTATCGCGGCCACGATAAGGACAGGGCTGGTAAGATAGGGATTCAATTTGGGCGAAGGACGCTCCATTTGAGATGCGGGATTCCAATGCGGTTGAGCATTAAAACCCCGTGGCCGCTCCGCACCTTTTGCAGGTGGCAAAGGCGTGTAATCTAGCAGATTAGCAGACGTTGTAACAGCGTTGGTTCGTATTGAAGCCTTTTGAAAGTATTGAGCATCGTAGGCTTCACGAAGGTCTGGGTTGCTTAGAATTACGTAGGCTTCATCTATGTTTGTTCGTTTTTGACGGACACTGTTAATTAAATCTTTAGCCATTCCCCCAAATTGCTTTGGGTCATAACGCAGGCAAAGACTTTCGTAGGCTGACCTAAGCATCTCTTGGTCGGCTTTAGGATGAACTTGAAGAGTCTCATAATGGTCTTGCATAGTAGATTTTGTACAGATTCTCTTTCAATTAGTTTGTTTCTCAGCTTGTTGCCCATTCTTTACGCAGGATGCTCCACAAAGCGCCAAAACTGCGCGGCAAATGTGCAATTTGACCCCGCAACCGCGCTTGCCCTTCAAAAAAGCGCCGCAAAAGGGCAATTAGACCGCCAAAGAGACTGAGACTTATGCCAAGCCAAACTAAAATCACGGCGGGCTTGAGACTTACTGTGATTACGGCTCTAGCAGGCTGTTTTGGTAAGTTTAGCCCTTGAGCATTAAGCAAAATTAAGCGGCGTTGGGGGTCAAAAGTCTTGAGCGAAACTGTATGGCCCCCTGGAAATTGCACTGGCAAATCTTCAAAAGTTGTGTTTTTGTGGACATCTGTCGTTTCCATCGAGGCTTTCAAGCGAATGCGGGGGACTAAACTACTTTCTGCTCCCTGATAAACCACTTTAAGCTTTGCACCTACATCAGCTGTATTATCTTTGAGCATTGCCTCTTGGTCAATCACGAATTCTTGAAATGTTACTTCGTAAGGCCCAATGGTAGCTTTATCGCCCATGCCCAAAACTGGCTGGCTGGGATCAGATTCAGGAATGTAATCGGCAGGAGAAATATAGAGATCTTGCCAAAGATAGCTTTTGACGGCTGGGGTTTGCATCGTTGACCCCATTTTGTCATTGAAATAGATTTGGGGTTTGACCGAAAAACGCTCATTTTCCCGCTGAACAGTCAGATCAAACTCACCACGCCCATTGGAAGCTTCTTTCCAACCATTGAAAGTGAAGTTATAACCATACATTTTGGCACTATCTCCAGGACTCAAGACAATTCGCTCATCTGGAGTAGCATAAACGCTGGATCCGACAATGCCAATCAGCATGAGTGCAATTCCAACGTGCGCGAGATAGCCACCCCCGCGCAGCCAGCCACTTCGCAAAATGCGAATTAGCATCACTAAATTGGTTCCTATGGCGAACATACTGAATGCGATACAGATCAAAGCGAGACCATGTCGTACACCAAGCACCAAAGCGATGCAAGTAACAGCTACAGTGATACCTGCGGGCCAAGCCAGTGTTTTGAGCAGGTTGCGGGGATTAAATCCGCGCCAGCCCAAAAGCGGCCCAATAATCATTAAAAGAAGAAGAATCACCGCTAAAGGTGGCGTTACGCGCTGATAAAAACTCGACGTGAGGCTAAAACGCCCATCTTTTAGTGGTTCACCACCCATTGCAGAACCATTATCAAGCTCAAAAGCAACACTGAGCGTCTTTTGCAGCCAACTTCCAACCTTTGGAATTGCTGAAATCACGGGCATTGACGTTCCCAAAATGATCACAAAGGACAAAATCAGCAGTGAAAGGATGGCTAAAACGAAGAAGCTATCTCGTGAAAAGAACTTATCGCTCAGAGGGCGCGAAGGAATATCTCGCCAGCGGAGAATCAGCAGGCTGAAACTTGTTAAGCCAATGAGCAAAAGTAACGCTGTCATTGCGCCACTTAGCCCTTCGGCCAAAAAGGAATGGACTGAAAAATTAGCCAAAACCCCGCTGCGGGTGAGGTAAGTCGCGTAAAAGATAAAGAGAAAAGTCAGAATCGCTAAGATGAAATTGCTGCGCCGCAGACTTCCATGGGTTCGTTGAACTAACATCCCGTGAATCAAGGCAGTCAAAGTAAGCCAAGGCACGAGCGAAGAGTTTTCGACGGGATCCCAGCCCCAATAACCTCCCCAACCGAGGGTCTCGTAAGACCAATAGCCCCCCAAAAGCAAGGCTAAACCCAGCGCCACCCACGCCGCCAGCGTCCAGGGCAAAGCCCGTGCAACCCAGTTGTCATAATCGTAGCGTAGTAGCCCGCCCAGCGCAAAGGCAAAGGGCACAGCCGCCAGCGCATAGCCCAGAAAAAGGATAGGAGGGTGAATAATCATCCAAAAGTTGTGTAAAAGAGGATTCAACCCTTTTCCGTCTGGGGGCGAAAGCAAAGCGCCTGTAGAAGGGTCAACTGTAGGGCTAAAAGGACTACTAATTATTAACAAGCCTAAAAGCGCAACTTGAATGAACATCAGGCTGATTAAAATGTATGGTTCAAAGTGTTGGGCTTGTTTGACCAGGAAAAGCGCAATAATCCCATTGAAAAGAATCCAAAGCGCAAAACTTCCAGGCTGCCCCGCCCAGACCGCTGCCACCGTGAAAAAGAGACTTAGGTCGGTGGAACTGTAATTGTTGACATAGTCAATGTCAAAACGGTGCAGGAGAAAGAGCGTTGTGAGCAAAAGCCAGATGCCCGTAACCATCGCGGCGGAACCGTAGACGCTGGCGCGGGAAATCGAAAGGGCCGCTCGGTTTCCCCGAACGACGAAAATGGAGCTAACTCCGGCCAAAAGAGCCAACGCAAGTGCTGCAACCATTAAGGCTGTGCCAAAGAGATACATAAAACCTCACAATTTTTTGTAAATGCTGTTAGATTAAGATTTGCGTAATTTAGGCTTATTTCTGAAGTTGCTCTTGATATTTTGAAGGACACTTTATGAGCAAATCATCAGCTAGAAAAACATTTTGAGCAACATTATAATGGCCAATGGCCACAACACTCACTGCTTGCTCAAAATTGGAAGGGCGGGCTTTAGTATAAATCACTTTTACTTGGGCACTGTTTTCATCCTGGAGCATAAAGGTCCAGCGGCCTTGCGCGTCATATTCGCCTTTTGTGCCCAGAAAACCTGCAAGTTGCACACTCCGCCCACTCTTTTGCGCTTCGCTAATGCTGGTTGTATAGGAACGGAAAGCGTCCTTAAAGCCAAAAACCCCATAAACGATAGTGATCAAAATGATGCCCAGCCCAACAAGTTGAAGGGGCTTAATTTCAAACCGCCGTTGGTGGGGCAAGTTGGTGCTTACTGCTGTCATCGTTTAACCTCCATGAAAAGCGTTATTATTCTACATATTTACCAGTTTGCGTAACTTCGGCAGGAAGTTTTTTGGCAAAAGCCTTGAGATTCTGAATTAAAGTCGCTTCTGCCGCAGGGTCAATAGCGTAAAAAGAAACTTGATTGCCTCCCGCAACAACATTCTTAGGAATGGTCCATGAGCCAGCTTTGTGCCAGACCGCCTGATAATCTTTCCCAAAATGTTCAAGCCAAGAATCATAAATAATGGCAATTTTAGCGTCTTTTGCAGCAGCTAAAATAGCTTTTCCTTGATATTCATTCTTTAAGATCTTTTTAGCTGTTTCTAAAGTACCTAAACCTACTAAATCTATGCAACGAATATCTGTCAGGAAATTTATAGCTCCAATATCATTCGCGGCCACAATTACTCCTGGATAAAATGTTTTGAGAAATAAGGCTTCTTGATAATGTTGCTCATAGATGTTGGTAGTGCCACGTGGAATATCAAGCATTCGCTGTGTATTCAGAATACACACAAAGGGCAAAAAGAAAAGCGGGAAAATCGCTAAAAGCGTGTGTTTCACGACCAAATCTCTTAGGTTTGCGAAGATTGTTTGGTCTTTTGGTAAATGTTCGGCTAACGCTAAAGCAAAAGCTAAAAGCCCTAGCCCCATAAGATAACCAATATAACGATTGAATTGGGCATCACCAGCCGCAAAATGGAGGTGCAAAAAGGTTATAAGTAATGAACTAAGCAGTAAAATTTGGGCGGATGTCCAGGGTTTCTGCTGTTTGCGCCCAGCAAAATAGAGCATTAAATTTACAATAAAGAGAAGAAGAATACTGGGGATCTTGACAATTTGATAATAACCTCGATAGCCCAGAAAGTCAACAAGCCCCTTGAGCGAAGAAAGATCGTGGGCTCCCCCCTTCAAAAGCACCGAATTGGGCAACCAAAACCAACCCTGGGCTACCGAAATAAGCCCAAAGAGCGTGATCGGAGCGAGGCCAAGCAGCAACAGAAAAAGGGCATGGCGGATATGGCGGTACAAAATTAAAAGAATTGCTGTCAATAAAAGGAGGGCTATTCCTTCATAGCGGACAAACGGAACCAAGGGCGCAAGAAAGAAGAGCCAAAGAGCTGACTTATCTTTCAGCGTACTTTTCTTTGTTACGATAACTTGTGCTGCGCTTGTGGCAAAAAGCATTGTTATAAGAATGTGAAGGGAATGCTCCAAACCCGTAAAGACCATTGAAGGTAAAGGAATAAGGAAAATCATGCCGAGCAGCGTGAGGAAAATAAAGTCTGGCTGCAATTGCCGTTTGCGAAGCAGAATATGGGTTACAACAAGGATCAAGGTGGTAAAAAGAAGGTTCAGAATGAAAGATGTGATTTCGTTTACACCGAAAACCAGATAGAGACCTGTTAAAAGGAGCGTCCACAAGGGTGAGGAAGATGTTGAACTGAATTCGTATCTGGTTATGCCCCACACACCATGCAAGGCAAAGTTTTTGGCAATGGCCATGTGAATGTAGGCATCGTCGAGCAGATAAACGAAATGGCCTTCATTCTGCTTTATGGATTGGCTTAGAAGTAGGCCGATCATGAGCCAAAAGAGCAAAATTGCAGCGACTAAAGGCCAATTTTTAGCAATAAAGGCTTTCATTTTTCAAGATTTTCCTTACTTTCTTGCTGCTGAATGCGTATTTTGGCTACGGGCGCAGCAAGTGGTTCATGGTTAGATTGGTTTTCCAGCCGCCGCCGCAAATCCTGCGCTTGGGCATCCAGCCGCCAAAGATAGAGAAAAAGCGCAAACCAAACGGCTAATGCTACGGCCAAAGCCACATAAATCGCGGTACTTGCTTCCTGCATAATTAGATTGTTCTGCTTTCTCGTTGCCCAATCGCCCATTCAAGGCTAAGGAGTAATGCTCTAAGTTGAAAGAGCCAAATGAAAAGTGCGGTAAAGCCTAGATTAGCTGCTAAAAACGTGAAAAAGGTGCGGGGATTTTCCAAAAGACCTGTACCTGGGGCTTTGATATTCAAATGAATACTCTTTTGAACGAGATCAACTTGCTGAATCGTCAAACTATAGCGCAGCCCAGGAAAAGAAGGTGTCGCCAAAGGCTTGCCCGTTGTGAGATCAAAGGTTGGCACAAGTTCTGTTTCGCCCCGCAGCCCTGGCTCACTTACCTTCACTTTCGCGCTGATTATAGCACCTTGCTGCTTGAAAGCCAAAAGTTGCACTTTGCGCTCGCCGAGCAGCCCGATTTTGCCCTCATTGAGGCTTATGCCGTCGCAATTACTCCCTGGAACAAGAGCGCAATTAGGATGCAAGGTGCTTTTTGCGACTCTTGGCGCAACAAAGATGAGAAAAGGCACAGTGATAAAGGCGAAAAGCGAAAAGACTGCGCTCAACCGTCGTTTCTGATCAACGTTTTCTAAAGATTCGCGCAAAGCAAAGAGCGCAGCATAGATGAGAAGCAAGACAAAAATTGAGGTTTGGCGCGGATCCCAATTCCAATAGATGCCCCAAACCACTTGCGAAAAGATTGCTCCCGTAACTGTAGCAATTACCGCAAAGAGAAAACCACATTCTGCGGCAGCCAAAGCTCGATCATCATCTTTAGAATTATGGTTTCTTAGATAGATCCCACTGTAAAAGGCCGAAACCGCAAAGGCTAAAACACTTACCCAGGCCGTGGGAACGTGCAAGACCATAATGCGCCCAGCGTCGCCCAAACCTTGGTAGGGCGGCAAAATGAGAAAGATCGCAGCGATAACCCCTGTGATCCAGAAGCCAACAAGGATTTTTGCGATTTGAGGGAGAGATTTAGTGATTTGCATAGATTTAGAATCGTTTAGATCATCTGAAGGAATCGTTTTAGTTCATCAAATGCAGAATGAGCAAAAGACCAATATCTTTCGCCTTCTTCTCCACATTTCTGGGCCGCTTCACCTAATCTTAAACTTGGTGTATAGCGAGAAGCTAAAAAAGTATGAACTTTTGGTACAGCAATGGCAGGCGATGTTGGTGGATTCAAAATATAATCCTCTAAGCAAATTTTTAGGTATTCAAAATGAGCTATTTCTAAAAACTCTCGTGAAGCTAAGAAAGCATGGACTCTCGCTTTTGCTAAATTTTTAGGCAGCTTATTTAAGTTTTCTGTAAGACATTGAAAGAATTGCGCGACACAAGCCATTGCTGGGTCATCTTTAACTGATTGCAAACAAAGATCTTCAATCATATTCTCTACAATCATAATTGTGATTTTAGGCTTATCGCCGAAAGATTGCATCGGCGCAGGAGGCTTAGATAAACCATTACCTTCTAAAGCACTACAAATGCTATCAAATGCGCTTTTTGCATTGTTGTCTGCATCGCGGATGATACCAATGGACGTTATATTTCGATATTCCGAACGACTTTTCAAACCCTTGAGCTTTTCTGGAAAGTTTCCTGATCCTCCAACAGGAATAATTTGAAGATCAATAATTTTCAAATCTTTTAACAACTCGTTCAATAAGTTTTCTTCATCTTTACCCTCGACAAGCAAGGTTTTTGGCTGAAGAGTAGCCTTATTTGGGGCTTTACTAGGATTTGGCATTTAGCGAATTTCCCAACCTTCTTCAAGCGTTGTTTGCAAAGCATCCTGATCGAGCGTAACAACTTGAATAGCGTCATCAACTTTTTCTAAACGATGAAAAAGAAAGTCATTTGGTTCTTTTTTGAAAAAAACTTTATGCGCTGCTTGAATAGACTCCCAGCTATGAGTTGTTGCAAAGACTTGAACATCATACTTTCGGGCCAACTGTGCAATGACTTCCCACACTCGACTCATAATGCTATGATGAAAGCCATTTTCTATTTCGTCAATTAGTAAAATATGACCTTGAAGACCAGTAACAACTAGAGCTATTTCAAGTAAACGAACTGTACCCTCACCTAACAACAAGATAGGAATAAGCTTAGGCATCGTTTCAATATCCGCAAAGACCATATTGTTTCCTTCAATGGAAAGAACTTCCAAATCAATAAGGCGTGGCTCGATTATCTGCAAAATCTCAATGATTTCTCGATGCCTTTTTTCTGCTCTGAGGGTACTCAGTCTAGTGGCAAGCATTTGAACTGTTACACGTTTCCGAGCTAGAAGAAAAGCTACTCTCCGATTAGGCATTGATTTGTCAAAGATAAGACGAAAGCCATCATCATCATCTTCTGCGTAGGCTTTCATCACCATTTGACCAAAAGTATCACCATAAGTAAAGCTAATCTCATCAGGAGAAGATTTTAGCAGAGAATTTGTTGTTTCTCTTTCTAACGAAATGCTTTCCGTAGGCTGCTCCTGCAAACGAATTTCAAGACTCTTTACTTCATCATTATTTTCTGTGCCAGAAAAACGAATAGTCTGTTTGGCATTAAATTGCGGAAATAAATCCCAGAATAATTCGTCTCGCCGAAGTTTTTGAAATCCGCGAGAATACTCTATTGAAGTAAGACTTCCTGGATTAGCCGCGTGAAAGATAAAGATGGCCTCTAAGAAAGCTGTTTTTCCAATATTGTTCTGTCCCGCAATCAAATTGATTCGGGCTAAAGGTTCAATTTTCAACTTAGGAAAACAACGAAAATTCTCAATAGTGAACGAAGTATACATCTGCTTTCTTCCTAAAACTCAATCCCGCGCTGGGCGGATATGCCTTGCGCTAGATGATGTTTAACATTTTGCATTTCAGTTACCAAATCGGCGATTGCAATTAGCGCCGGTGAGGCCTTGCGCCCCGTAAGGGCGAGGTGGAGCGCCGCAGGTTTGTGCTGCTGAAGCCAAGTTATGACTTCGGCCTCGGCCAGCCAGCCATAATTAAGCGGATA
>DCSM01000099.1 GCA_002325605.1 Chloroflexaceae bacterium UBA1466 | reverse complement strand
CAAATCCCCCCGCTCAAGCAGATCATCGCTTAATTCCCGCAGAAGGGAACTATAATCTAGCTCCCGTTGAAGAAAGCGTCGGTCAAACTGATTTCGCAACCAATCGCGGAGCGGCCCTAAAGCAGAGACTAAGGCCACAAGGGAGAAGATGGAAACAAGGGGAAAGCGCGAATCAAGCTTTAGCCACTTACTGCTAAACCACTCTAGCGTTAGAACGAGACCAATGTAGCCAGCGGTGAGAAGGCTGCCAAAAAGAGAGTAGATAAAGGCTCGTTGAGCAATCCGCGCTGGCAACAGCGAACGGTTCGTAAAAACGGCAGAAGTAGTCAGCAGCATGCCAAAAAGCATAGCGATCAGGGGAAGGGCTGGCGAAAGGTTGAAGGTCCGGGCAATGGTGGCCGCAATCGCTCCCCCTACTCCCACTACCGCGCTAAAGCCCAAAATAACCCGCAAGCGGCGTTCCTGCTCGTCGTTTGGGGGCTGACGGTAAGCATTGCCCATCAACCAGAGCGCAATCAGAAGGGGTACGATCCTTTGGGCCGTCCAAGCCCCGTAAAGCCAACCCGGTGGGAAGCTCATCTCGCCCCACCGCGCCCAAATGGGGAAGGGGGGAACAGGCTCTGGCAAGGGCCCAAAAGCGGCGTAAAGGGCGAGACTGACCCCCGTCGTGTAGCAGACGGCAATTACTTCCCTTTGCTTGACGGAGGTGCGCCGCGTCACCAGAACCGCAATAAATTGCAGGAAGACAGCGGGCGTAACCACGGTAGCAATCAGGCGCAGCCGCCCCAAAAAGTGGGCTACTTCTGGGTCACTGGTCATTTGAAGCAACAGAGCTGTAAGCCCATACATGCCGATATTTATCCCAAACCAGGCGAAAGCACGAGTTCCCCGATCTTTGGGCGCACGAATGAAAAGGCTCAAACCCAGCCAACAAGCTAGGATGGCCAATAAAAAATCGGGCATTCGGTGGAGGATTGGTAACATTTTTCCTTACCTCTTTGCCAGTTTCAATGGTTAGGGAGGTTTAGCCCCTAGAAAAACGCTGTTTCCTACGCAGGATTGATTGAATTATCGCTTTGCTCTTCCTTCTTAAACAGGTTTAGGAAAGCAGCCTCATCGAGAATCGGGATATTGAGATTTTGAGCCTTTTTGAGCTTACTTCCAGCTTTTTCCCCAGCCACTAGATAACTGGTTTTAGCTGAAATCTGTGTGATCACCTTTCCACCATGGGCTTGAATCAAAGCAGTAGCTTCTTCGCGGCTGAAATTGGCTAAAGCACCTGTCAAAACAAAGGTTTGACCCTTCAAAAAACCACTTTGAGCTTGAGGTATAGCTCTTTGGGAACTTTGCTCCGCTTGCAGATTCAGACCTGCGGCCCGCAGCTTTTCGACCAGGACCCGATTCGTTTCCCGTTGAAAAAAATCGACAATACTTGCGGCAACAATGGGGCCAATTCCTTCGATTGCCTCAAGGTCTTCGGGCGAAGCGTTCATTATCGCATCCAAATGCCCAAAATGTTGGGCTAAATCTTGGGCTGCAACGGTTCCAACGCCTCTAATTCCTAAACCAACGATGAGGCGATCTAGGGGCCGTTGCTTTGATTCAGCAATTGCATTCAGCAAATTAGCGATTCGCTTGACTCCAAAACCTTCTTTGGCTGCAAAATCAGTTGCCTTCAAAGTATAGAGATCCGCAACATCTTTGATCATTCCTTCGTTGACAAACAATTCAGCCTGTTTTTCGCCAATTCCAACAATCTCCAAAGCTTTTCGACTCACAAAATGTTCGACTCGCCGCACCAATTGCGCGGGACAAATCCCAAAATTGGGGCAACGCCAAGCCGCTTCGCCTTCAATTTGTTCCAAAATTGAGCTACAAGCTGGGCAATTCTGAGGAAAAGTGTAAGGCTTTTCGCTCCCATCGCGCCGTTCGATAATTGGGCCAATCACGTAGGGAATGACATCGCCTGCCCGTTTGACAACAACAAAGTCGCCAATGCGAATATCGCGCTGGGCAATATAGGCTGCATTGTGCAAACTAGCATTTTGAATCTTGATTCCGCCTAATTCCACCGTTTCCAATTCTGCGCCTGGAGTAATGACCCCTGTTCGCCCGACGTTTACCACAATATTCAAGAGCTTAGTAATCGTTTCACGCGCAGGAAATTTATAGGCAATGGCCCAACGTGGATCACGCCCCACAATTCCCAGGCTTTCTTGTTGCTTCAAATCGTCTATTTTGATGACGATTCCATCAGCTTCGTAGGGTAAACTATCACGCTGGGCCATCCATGTACGACAATAAGCAATGACTTCGGTAAAATCTGCAAAATGGCGAGCATCCTGATTCACTGAAAAGCCTATTTTTTTGAGATAACTCAAGGTTTCCCACTGCGAAGTAAGCGTTTGCCCCTGAATTTCCCCTACCATATAGGCAAAAAAGCGCAGCGGGCGCTGGGCCGTGATGGCGGGGTCTTTCTGGCGCAATGAACCTGCTGCCGCATTGCGCGGATTAGAGTTTACGCGCTCGCCTGCGGCGGCCAAACGTTGATTTAAGGCTTCGAAATCGGCAAGCGGAATATAGATTTCACCCCGAATCTCTATCTTTTCGGGGGTCACCACTTCTGAATCACGCAAAATAAGAGGGACATTTGACACTGTCCGCAGATTAGCTGTAACATCTTCCCCTTCAATTCCATCCCCACGAGTTGCACCTTGAATCAAATGCCCTTTTTGATAAGTAAGGGCCACAGCCAAACCATCAATTTTAGGTTCAACGACAAAAGCTAAAACTGCATCTTGGCCGAGAAGTTTAATAACTCGCTCTTGCCAAGCAGCTAAATCCGCTTCGTCAAAAGCGTTTCCCAGCGAAAGCATCAATTGGGCATGGCGGACTTTAGAAAATTGGTTGGTGAGAGGGCCACCAACCCGTTGCGTTGGGGAATCAGAAGTAACTAATTCGGGGTAATCAGCTTCTAACCGCCGTAATTCTTGCATTAAAGCATCATATTCGGCATCGCTGATCAGCGGTTGATCTAAAATATAATAGTGATAATTCTGCTCATTAATGGCGGCCCGTAAGTCGGCAAGGCGCTGGGCCGGGTCGGGCAAAGGCATCTTTTTATTCCTTTTGCTTGCAGGAGGAAAGGTGGGTTTCCTAAACTTTTGGCTCTTTTACCATTGTTTCCGACTCTTTGCTCGCATAATTTGCCAGAGCGGAGTCGCCCAAACTGCAAAATCAATAAAGGTCAAAGGGGGAATAGCGAGAATATGTCGGAGATAAAGAGGTCTTCGTTGCAATAAAGCTGCAAAGAAAGCATAGCGAGCTTTTGCCAAAAACGCATTAGCCAGCAAAATCCCCCAAAGAACGAGGGCCAAAGGGCCGACCAAGAAAGTTCCCAAAGGCAAAATAAACATCGTGGCCCCAATTAGAGAACTTTGTAAGGCCGTCCACAATTGCTGATAAGCTTGATATTGCCCACTGTAAAGTAAAAGATTCTTCAACCACCGCGCTTGAGCCTTCCAATAATGAGGTAAATTTTCAGGATAATCAGCGAAGATCAGACTATCGCCAACATAGCGAATCGCAAACCCTTTGGCAATTAAGCGTCTGGCCAAGTGATAATCCGTGCCAGTTGGGGCATAAAAGTCTAAACCACCACTTTCCTCGATGGCATGGCGTGTTAGGGCAGCATTTGAGCCATGAATTCCATCACAATAGGGAGTAGCAAGGTCGCGTGCGTTTGCAAAAAGGTCCGCAGCCCAGAGATAGCGGGGCAAAACCTTATCCTGCTGGCGAAGGTGGGGGCGCACGCGGCCCGCCGCAACCGCTTCTCCTTCATTGACCAACGGCGCAAGCAACCTTAGCAAGGTTTCGGTTTCTAAAAAACAATCGGCATCAGTGAGATAGATGATTTCACCCGTCGCTTGTTCCATACACCGCCCTAAAGCATGCTGTTTACCTTCGTTTGGATATTGCTCTAGAAGGATAATTCGCTCATTTGCATACTTTAGAGCCTTTTCTAAAGTTTTATCTGGTCCCCCAGCACAGATAACAAGCTCAATTGCAGGATAGGTCAAGGCTAGGAAAGATTTTAGGAAAGGCTCAATCTGCTCCGCTTCATTCCAAGCAGCAACCAAAATGCTCACTTTTGGAGTTTTGGTCAGTGAAGGCAAGGGGGGGGGATTGGCCCGTAAGCGTAGCGCAAGTGCTTGATTCTGTTGCCATTGCCGCCAGTTAAAGACGGCCACAGCAGTTAAACCTACCCAAAAAAGGTGTTTGGCATAGCGATTTAGAATGTTATCACGCATAGAAACCTCTAATGTATCAATAATCACATAAAAGGCTTGAGGACCCTCAATCCTCACAGCTTGAAAAACTTTGAAGTTTTGTAACCGAATCGCTGCAAATTTTAGGGTCTTCAAGCCTTTTGAAATGTTAGCGCGGATGAATTAGCTTTTTTTAACATTAAAGACCTTATACAGGAAGATAAGGCTTCCACTTACTGTAACACAAGCGGCTAAAGCAATTTTTGTGATGTCTATAATCGGTTTAACGCTCACACCATCTTTTCCAATGCTAATCGTACTCACTGGGCGAGCGCTGGCATAGCCCCAAAGGCCACTGCCACCGCCTCCTCCACTGCCATCGCTGCCATCACCGCCACCAAAACCTGTCCCAAAGCTTAGGGCAACTTTTACTTCTGTCGCAGTAACGATTGTTTGATCCGTAATTTGTACGGGTTTACTGAAGACTGCTTCAGGTTGGATAGCGTTAAAGAACTTTTCCAGCGTCTCACGGCTCTGTTCATGGTTTTTTGCCATCTCTGGCCCCATGGTTTCTGTGAATTTGCTCATTTTGTCCCTCTTTGGCTTTGGATTAACAAAAAAAAGAGCTAGAAAGGCTATCGTTATACGGCAAAAACCAAGCAGAATTAGGGCAAAGTTATTAAGCAGAAGAAACCGTTTTCTTTGCTGGTTTCGTGCTGTAAGAAGGGCCACAGGCTGCTTCCAAATCAAACCCCAATTTCCCCAACCAAAAATCAAGCCTTGAGATTCAAAAATTACAGCAGTATCATCAATAATGATTGATTCAGTCGTCTGTTTTTGCCATTTGAGAAGCATTTTAAGTTTCTCTTCTAACTCTTTTCGCTAAAAAGATTCTGCTAACGTAACCAAAACAACGGATGAGCGATTTCGGGCCACATTGCACCTTTCCACCACCGATAATAAACCCCTTTCGCCGCAACGATCTCCAGAATTTCAGGCGTTTCTTGCAAAAGCAAGGTTTGGCCTTGAAAGGTACAATGCGTTTCAAAAGTGCCACTTTGCGTTTCGCGCAAGTTTGGGCCAGCGTGGGAAGCAAGATAGGCAAAAGCTTTATCACACCAACCGACGACATGCAAAACATCCCGCACGTCGGGCAGATTTTGCTCTCCTGGCCAAGCCTGCTTGGCAAAGCCCCGCGCTGTTTGAATCCCCCCGCTGGCATCCTGGCCCCTAACGAGGCGCTGAAAAGTCGGATAGAAATCATACGTAAAACCATAAAGGCGCGTCAAATCGGTGGCATGTAAGACTTCAGCAAGTGGGGCAATCCAGGTGGGGTTGCGATTGACCTGGCCATTAGGATAGATAACGGTGGGCAAAGAACCATCTTCCGCACACCAGCTGGCGATAAACTCCATTGCCTGCACCGCTGCCTGAGCATATTGAGCTTTATTGGTCCAGCGATAACCCTGGATAAGTGCGGGAACACAACGTGAAATATAGATTGGAAAGTATTTCTCGACTCTTTGCGAGCCAAAACTATTTTGAGCAATCGCTCCAGCGCAAAGCCCTCCTTTGACTTGGTGGGCTAAGATTTGGTCTAGCGTAGGTAGCGCATACTGCTCGACCCAAAGCGCATCGCCTGACAATTCGGCAAGCAAAAAGAGGGCTTCACAAGCCGTTGCAGCTTTATTAGGCACAAAAGAAGGTGTTTGGGGATTATCCCGAAAAGCCTTTACTTCAGCATCCCAAAGTTTAGCGAGGTAATAGGTACGGATATTCTGCTCGGCGCAGTAAGCATAAGTGCCCCAATCAGCAAAACCTGCGGTTTGAAGGGCTTTAGCCAGGCGCAAAAGCCCAACATCACAGGCAGCTTCGTGGGGTGTGCCAGCGGTTGCGGGGTTTAGCTCAAAGCAAGAGGCTGGAAAATGCCCATTAGGAAGCTGGGCTTGGACTAAATCGTCGGCGGCCCGGCAGGCTTTTTCCAAATAGGAAGCGTCGCTGCGTTCCCAAAGGTGAAGGTAGCCCGTGATAATCCCTTCGTAACGCCAATCAAAACCTGGGCCGGTGTAAGTAAGGCTTTGTTGCCACCAATGAGCAACCGGGCCCCCATAGCCCTGGGGCCCGCGCATTGTCTCCAGCCAGGCCTCCAGCGCTGCAACCGTAGAATCTACCAAGGCTTGCGGGGGATTTATTGAGTTTAGCTTCAGCGCAGGATTAGCTGTTTGCATAACCGTCTTCCCTTTTCGAGGCTTGGCGCACCGCAACGAGGAGGGCTACCGTTGCCCAATTGGCCCGCCAGCCACTCTGTTGGTAGGCCAGCCGCGAGGCAAAATGGAGGCGGTCACCGACTTCGGGGTAGCCTCGCCCTTCCATCTGTTGCCCAATTAGACTTAACCCAATCGCCGCCAGGGAATGAATCCCATATTCAGCTTCCAGGAGAAAGCCCGCTTTGTGCAAACCTCGTTTGAGGCCCCCAAGCCCATAAAATTCGAGGCCCAAAGGTCTATCGGCCCAAGCTTTGCGTTCGGGGAGCAAGCGGGCAAGGGGCCGAGCCGCAATGATGACCAAGGGTGCGCCAGGAGCCAAATTTTTAGCAAACCGCTGAAGCTCCGCTCGCCAAGTTCCGTGTTGTGGCTCGACCCACAACGCCGCCGAAGCTGGCCCCGCAGCCCAATTTGGGAGCCTTTGCCGAATCTCAGCGGCCAGTTGGGGTACAGCACAAACCACGAAGGGAGCCGCTTTGTCCGCCAAAGTGGCCATTGCCGCATCCAACGCATATTTATAATCCAGCGGAGCTTGGTGAAACAAAGGAAGCGTTCCAACCATATTTGTTACCTCGGCCTAAGCAGGGCCTGCGTGCCAAGTTTCCATGTCAGGGCGGCATAGAGCAAGCCCCCTACGCCAATAATGCTCCCTAAGACTAACAGGTTGACTCCGCCACCCGAACTGCCAACCAAAAATTGAATCAGCCAGGGCACACAGAAGGTTGCCAAAAGGCCCGCCCCGATAATGGCTCCCAACTTTTTCCAAGGTAAAGCAATCTGGTACATTGGCAGAACAACTAAGAACAGAAGGAGAGCGTAGACAAACTGGGCCACACTATTTGCAATAGCTGCCCCAATAGCACCATACCTGGGAATCAAGAGGATGTCAAGCGTGACGTTGATTACCGCTAAAACCAAGCCCATAACCACTTGGAACCAAATGCCGCCCGCAGCGTTGATCAGCATCCCAAAGACCCCCCCTAAGACCCCAGGCCACAAACTCAGAAACAAGATTTGGGCTACCGGCACAGCGGGAAGCATTTTTGTGCCATAAAGCAGCGGGATCAATAAACTTAACGTCGCCCAGCCCCCAAAACTCAAGGGCACAGCATAGAGCGTGCCGATATGGGCCGCTTGGCGCACTTTTTCTCGAATTGAATCCCATGCTCCAGCCCCATAATCATGTGAAATCGCAGGGTAAAAGCCATTTATCAGGGCCCAGCCGAGCGCAAGGAGCATTTCAAAGGAAGTATAAGCCAACCCATAATAACCTATTTCTTGCCGAGTACTAAGTTGCTCTAAGAAGAAGATTTCAGATCGTTGCCAAACGATGGTTTGAAAAATCAGGACGAGCGAGGAAGGCGCAAAAAAGCGCAGGTAGTGCAGAATGACGGTTTTACTTGGCAGCCACAAACGCGGACTCTCCTCATCTTCTTCCGCCCGATGATTGACCATCGCCAACCCAATTACTTGAATTATGTTGACCGAAAGAATCACGGCCATAAAACCTGGTGCGCCAAGTTGCGCGAAATAGACGGCCTCAATGAGCAACAGTTGGGTCACTGAAGCGGTTGCGGTAATAAGCGAAACGGGCTTGTAGCGTTCGTGACTCCAAAGCGTCGAGCGTAAAACAGCACCGAGGGCATTGGGAACTATGAAAATAGCGATGATCAAGAGAAAAAGCGTCTGGTCGGGGGGGGAGTTTAAGGCCCAGAACAAGAGGCCAACACTAAACAGGAGATTGATCGTGAGGAGGAGCAGGAAAACCCCTCCCGCAAGGGCCCGCGCTTCTTTCCGCTGATTACTGCCAAGTAGTTCAGAGGAAATTTTGGTCAAAGAACTGGGCAGAGCCAAGGTTCCAATTGTACCAATTGTCCCCGCTAACCAAAGGTAGTAGCTAAATGTCCCATATTGTTCTGAATTTAAGCCGTGAACTACGATGATTGAACTGAAAATCCCTGCAAAAACCCCAACAATTTGGGACATTGCATTCCAAAGGCCGTTTTTGAGCGCTAAATTCTTCACTTTACTCTCCCCAAAAAGCGGGCAAGGCTCAGGGTTCCTTGCCAAAGCAACTTTCGAGCTTGTGTAGGTAAAGGCAACGCTGCAATACATTGTGCCACAGCAGCATCTAAGTGGCGACCTTCACCAAGCCGCTGGGCTTCCGCAAGCGGGGCTTGGGCTTCGGCTGCCTGGCCAGTTTCCAGCAACAAAATTCCCAATTGAGCATAGCGTTGCCGCAAAGCCGCTTGCCGAGCTTCCTCTAGCTCTGGCGGGCAAACTTTGGCCAATTGGGGGCCGAAAATTAAGATTTCTTCCAGCAGACGGGGAACGTTATTGGCTACCACGGAAGTCATTGAATCAGTATGGCGACGATATGAAGCTAAAGGTTCAGCGAGATAATAACCAAAAGCCCCGCGAGTCAACAATTGAACCCAGAGATTGTAGTCAGGAGCAAGCTTTAATTGTGGTTCAAGCAAAGGTGGCTCAGGATACAACGCTGTCTTTTTGGCCCGCCTGATCAAAGCGGCCATAATATTGATATAGTTACCGCGATAAAGCTCCTTTACGGCCCGATGCAAGCCTGGCGGCGGGGTAACTTCTGCATACAAATCTGAATAACGATTGAGGATTTGCCCCTGTTCGTCAACACGGTACATATCGGTGTAGAGAAAGGTTGCAGCAGTCTCCCTTTCCCCAAGCTCAACTAAACGGGCTAAAAAAGTCGGCTCCCACCAATCATCGGAAGCCAAAAGCGCAAAATAGGTACTTTGGGGGTCAGAACGGGCAAAACAGTGATTGAAATTCTCTACTGCCGAAACATGAACCGTGTTTTGGGCATACTTGACGCGCTGATCTTGGGCAGCATAAGCTTGCGCCACCTTTGGGCTATCATCTGTGGAGCGATTATCACTCAAAATCAGTTCAAAATCGGGGAAGGTTTGGGCTAAGACACTGTCAACAGCGATTGGAAGATATTTAGCCCGATTGTAGACAGGCATCAAAACGCTTACGAGCGGTGGCATAGACAGAAAACTCCTCGTAAAATTAGGTTTTCTCAAACTCCTTGTCCTTCTAGCTTCACTTGAGCATTATAGCATGGAAAAGGCTCTTTTGAAAGACTTTTTTTCTAATAACTAGCCTAACTAAGAGAGAATAGTTCTTTCCTGCTTTGCACCGAAAACAAAAGCGGGTTGTTTTTTATGGAATGGAATTACCACATGTGGTTTCGCATTTGTAAACGGAAATCTTCCTGCATTTCGCCTCAATCCTGACTTTCCCAAGCGCTTGATTGTTAGGAAAGAGTGTGTTATACTTCGCCTAAGATTTTATTTAGCAGATCAGGAGGCTTTGTCATGGTGGAAGCAGAAACTAAGATTGAAAGTAAGATCATCTATCTTTATCCCATTGACTATCCCTTTGAAACCCTTGTGGATAGAGTCAAAAAGGGAAAATTG
>DCSM01000071.1 GCA_002325605.1 Chloroflexaceae bacterium UBA1466 | reverse complement strand
TGCCTTAGCCCAGAAACAAACTTAGCAGCGCGAGATTAGACCTTCCAGCGCTAGTTTTTGGTTAATAAAGAAAGGAAGCCGTATGAAAAGAGAAAATCTTGCCTTAATTGGTCTAACTGGGAATATCGCATGTGGGAAAAGCACCATCGTTGGGATTTTGAATGAGTTAGGGGCGCAGGTCTGCGATGCCGATCAAGTAACGCATCAACTCCAGGAGCCTGGGCAACCGATCTATAAGCAGATAGTGGAAGCTTTTGGGCCTGCTATCCTGTTGCAACCTGGGGGAGCCATAGATCGGCGGAAGCTTGGGGCGTTAGTTTTCCAATCCCCTGCCCAACTCAGGCGACTGGAAACGATAGTGCATCCTGCGGTGCGCCAGATGCTAGAAGCTTGGTTGCAGCAGGTAGCTGTAGAAGGTGTTTCTCCCGTCGCCGTGATTGAGGCTGTGAAGCTCTTAGAAGCTGGCTGGCGGGGAGCTTGTCAAGAGGTTTGGGTCGTTACTTGTTCCCAAGAAGAGCAGGTTAAGCGTTTGATCAAGAAGCGGGGGTTGAGTGAAGCGGAAGCCTGGCAAAGGATTGCGGCGCAACCAACCCCTGAGAGTCGACTTGCTTTAGCGGACGTGATCCTTGATAATAGCGGCCCTTTGTTGGCTACTCAGCAGCAAGTTGAGGCTGCCTGGCAGGCCTTTGTTCAAGCCCATACCCCTTAATCGGCTATAATAGTAAAGTGGCTAGGCCATCCCAAGGAAGGAAAGTAGGCAGGCGTGACGCATTCCATATCCATCTCGAAGAAACAACTGATTAGCAAGTTAAAGTTGCTCTGTACCCACCCTGCTGAGGGCATGGCTGACCATAAGCCAATGGCGGGCCTAGTCGCTCGGTTACTCTGTCAGACGGGCTTTGATGTGAAGACTATTTCGACAGCGGGGGCCCCAATTGTTTTAGCTCGGCAAGGGGGCCGCGCACCCTTTACTTTGCTCCTCTATCACCACTACGATGTCGCACCGTCTGGGCCTTGGCGGGAATGGCAGCAGGAGCCATTTCAGCTTGGGGAACGGGAGGGGAAACTCTTTGGGCGAGGAGTCGCTCATGGTAAAGGGCCGTTAGTTGCCCAGATCCAGGCGATCCAGGCCCTTCTGAAGACTGAAAAAGAGCTTCCCTGTCGGGTGGTGGTAGTGGTGGAAGGGGAGGGTTTACGGGGCAGTCCGCAGTTAGCGAAAGTCCTGGCCCATGCCCCTAAGATGCTGCGGGCCAACGCTTGTCTCAGCAGTGGAGGGGAAAGGGATCCAAATGGTCTACCCTTCTGCTACAGTGGAAGTAAGGGCTTAGTCCAGGCACAGCTTAGGGCGACGGGGCCGACCCATCCGCTCCCCCCAGGATTAGCAGCAAGTGTTCCCAATCCGATCTGGCGACTAGTGTGGGCCTTGAATGGCATCAAAGGGGAGGATGAGGATATAAAGCTTGGGGGTTTCTACGACGATGTAGAAGGGCCTGGGAAGGAAGACCGTGCTATCCTGCGGAAGATCATCCTAGATGAGCAGAGTCGCCATACGGCGTGGGGCGTACCTGACTTCCTCTTTGGGATGACAGGTGCGGCGCTTGTGCGTTCGGAAGTGACCCTCCCGACCTGTAACGTTACGGCCTTCAGGGCCACCCCACAGCATGATCTTGCTTGTGTGCCAACGTCTGCTACGGCGCAACTAGAGTTTCAGCTAGTCCCCAACCAAGACCCAAGTGTAGTCCTTGACTTGTTGCGAAAGCACTTGGGAAGCAGAGGGTTCAATGATATTCAGGTAGAAGCGCTACCTGGCAATTACTTCCCTGCGCGTACCGACCCTAGTCATCCCTTTGTGCAGAGCTTGGTCCGAAGTGGGGAAGCTACTTACGGCTCTCCGCTGACGGTTCTTCCTCTAGGCTCCTTCGCCCAGCCGCTCTACCTCTTCACCCACTATTTGCGGCTCCCTGTAGCGGTCTTGGCCATGGCTCGCCACGATAGTGCCGTCCACGGCCCCAATGAGCAGATCCCATTGGAAGACCTACTGAACCATGGGCAGATGCTTCTAGCCTTGCTAAGGGAATGCGCTAAGGGACTGGGGGAGAGTTAGGCATCTCTTCGTCCCAGAATTTCCCCGTAGTTTACAGGGGGCAAAGAAGACATCTATCATTTCTTCAAAGGGGAAGTGATTCATCATCATCACCGTAGGGAGGACAAGCTGCTCTCACATCACCAAGAGTCTGAGTCAACGAACTAATAAGCTTATAAAAGCCTGAATCACTCTTTTTAACATCAAAGACCTGCTCACCGTGACGCTTTTTACCGATAAGGTGAGGTTTAGGTTGTGGGATCAATGTGACCCAAAATTTTCGCTCAGGATCACCTTGCTTGAAAATATGCCAAATCTCTTTCGTCGTGGGTCTTTTATCTACCTGTGAATCGAAGCGTTTGGTAGCAAAGATCATAAAGAGTCCTAAGTGCAGAATACTTTGTGCCAATTGATCGTATGGTGGAATATTTTCACCACTTTGGCTTTGAATATAATCTATTTCCTGAAGACTTTGCTGGAGGGGAAGATTGGGAAGATAAGGAATAAGGAGAGAGTAAGATCTGTAGGGGTTTTCTTCCATGTCTAGCTCTTCGAATTCCTCCTCTTCTGCATATTCCTCTAATTGGGGAAACAAAGGCTCGTAGATTTCTTCCATCATTGCATTACTGACTACTTTTCGCAGATCAGCTTCAAGTTCTTGATCTTCCTTCTGTCCTCTACCCCAAGGAACAGGGGAGAAGACAAAGAGGAAGCGATCAGCTACTTGGGCAGGAGTCAAGTTCTCTTTGGCAAGCATTGGCTGCAAGTGGCCCAAGACAAACCGCATTCCCTGATAGTTCTGTTCGCCAAGCCCAAAGAGGAGGACATTCTTGTGGGAAAGCCCACTGAGAGCTAATCCCCCAATATCAGTAATGCCAGTTCTTGCATCTAAGATATAGTAGTCAAATTCTTTATGCTTCTGCAAATCCTGGAAGAGATAGAGCATAACCGATTCACTAAAATCTTCGGTCATTGCTTGGAAGTCTAAACGGCCCAGCTTGAGCAGATAGTTTTGATCTAATTTTCCCGCAGGCATAAGCCAGAGTTCACCTTCTTTTTCTGTGATCTCTTTATCCTCAAAGCGAACTAAATAATCCGCCATAGGCAAGGCTTCTTCGCCTGCTATTCGTCGCTCCAGCAAGTAATCAACAACTCCCACTTTAGGCTGCTTGGCTAAAGGGATCAAAGAGGAGAGTCCTGGAGCTTCCAAATCAAAATCAAGCAAACAGACCCGATAGCCCAAACGAGCGATTTTAAGGGCGGTTAAGGCAGCGGCGGTAGTGCGCCCCACGCCTCCTTTGAACGAGTAAAACGTGATAATGAAGGGTGGTGGCTTCCCAAAGGGAGATTTAGTAGCCTTTAGCCAAGTTTCCCCCGATCCTAATCCCTCAACAATCTTGATTCGAGAGTCTTTTTCCAGCGAAGAAGATGGTAAAGATTGGGCTATTTCCTTTAGATAAGACCAAAGGGAGTCAGGATCGTTTAAGTCGTTGTTATCGTGAATGAGGGTAGGCGAATGAGCGCAATAGATCGCTAATTGCTTATCTTCCTTTAGTTTCTGCTCAATTTGTTGGGCTACTTGTTCGGCTTGATCCTTATACCCATTTGCCACTAGCAAATTCGCTGAGATAAGTCCTTTAAGATCGCGCAAAACAATAACTTCTTCAATTGCTTCAGTCAAAGCTGCCTGAAGATGTTGCAAAAATGCAGGGAGTGCATCATCAAAGTGCATCATTATCGAATAATTCCTTCTTTATAGAGCTTACTCAAAAAACTCACCATGTATGTTGCAGTCTCTTGAAATGCAGTTGAGATCTCTTCTTCATTCCAGACCGCTGGCTCATACCTTTTCTCAACCTTCCACTCAGCGTACAAGCGCGAGTTAGTAATTATATCTTTCTTAAAAGTAATCCCTTTTATTCTCTTCTCAAGAATGTTCACAGGCTTCATCAGTTCGCTTAATATATGGATTTTTCCTAACTTCTTCTTGTCTAAAGAGTAGATAATAGTCTTTAAACCCATCTCAATAACATAGCCAGCAAGATAACAAGCATAATGCCAAGACTTATTTTCGTGGAGAATCTTGCTGGCCCGTTGCATTTGCACAGCTGCCTGATAGAAATCTTCCAAAAGAAAACCTTTCCGCGCTCTTCAGAAACAGTTTTCATTGCGGCGACGCAACCACAAGCAAGCGAGGGCTTTCACTCGTATACGAATCAAGCTCATACGAACCATAGATCGCCTGGAGTTGAAACCCTGCTCGCGCCAGCAAATGCTCTATCTCATAGCGATAGAACCAACGAATCGTAAAGCGACTAAGCTGGCGCGTGACATGCCCTTCAGCATCAAGCTCATCATAGAAATAGGTAAGAATGTTGGTCTGGGTTGCCAAATCGCTTTCGCTGGCGGTAAACTTCACAATCAGGCGCTCATTCAGCTTATATTGCCTATCCAAAAGCATCCGATTATCCTCTTTGGCCAGAGCTACGGGATCAGGATTAAAGAGATCTAGCAACAATAGCCCTTCAGAAGTAAGAGATCGGTGCATGTTAGCCAAAGTTGCCAATTGATCAGCAATCTTTGTCAAGTGCATAAACGAGTTGAGAGCAATAAAGGCCAGCGCAAAGTGCTTTTGGGGTAAGGCAATCGTGCAAGCATCCCCATGAAGCAAGCTAATTTTATCATTAAGGTTAGCAGCAGCGATTTTGGGCCGTGCAATTTCAAGCATTGGCAAGGAAAGGTCAACACCCGTAAGCTGAAAACCTGCCTTGGCGAGGGGCAGCAATACCCGTCCTGTACCACACATCATTTCTAAGATTGGGCCACCCGTTCGCTGGGCCATCTCACGGTAAAGTGAAAGATCTTCGGTATGGCCCTTCAAATCGGCATCATAGAATTGAGCTAGATCATGATAAATGTTCATCGTGTAAAATGTTCTATTCCTGTGCTGGCACGGCTCTAACCACCAAGCGATGCGAATAAACCCCAATTGGCACACACGTTATTAAAGTTAATGTTTCTGTCGGTGTAGGATTCATCACCCAAATCTCATCTGGTGTAAGAGTATGCACTTCTTTAACGAGATAACGCCAGTTTTGGTCGCTTGCCGTTACAAAAATCTCATCTCCGATCTGCACTTCGGGCAAATGGTTGAAGATAATATCTTTATAACCGACATGGCCCGAAATAATGATATTGCCAACAGTATTTGGAAAAGCGCTCACGGGCCAATAATGAGCAGCGGTATAGCGCGGAACATCCCATTCTTTGTAGGAAAAACCTGTTTCAACCACCCCCGTATCCACGCCAATGCGCGGAATCCGCACGCGGGTGGGGCGAATATCATCCCAAGCCCATTTTGCTGAAATCACTGGCTGGCTGGCCCACTCTGGAATTTGAGCTTTCGCCAGATACTCGCGCCCTAAGTGCCCTAATAAAACTCTTTTTCCTCCAGGATTTTCAGGATGATATTCAAAGCGGGCCCGTTCAAAATATTGAACAGTATAAGATTTAGCTTCAGCAGAATTTTCTTCTGTGAATTCTGCTGAAATTGGATAGCCAAAAGTCGTTAAACCGCCATTTTCTTGCCAAAAACGCAGAAAAACCTCGTTGACAGAGTGACTAGATTCGGCAAAAAAGGTAAACCCAGGTTTCAGATTCTGTGCGGTTTGGGGCTGGAAAGGTAACTCCCTTTCGCGGCCCAGCGCAGCCCACCGCCCTAGATGCCCCCCTTCGACCCCTGGAAGCTGCGCGTGCCATTCCAATCTGGCCCGCTCAAAATATTGGACGGGCAACCCATTTTCGACAAAAACCTCCGTTAAGGGCAACCCAAAAATTGGTAGCCCACCTTGCTGCTCAAAAAACTCTCGGAAACTGTAGGCCAAAGTGTGGCCCGTTTCAGGAAATAAGAGCGGCATTCCTGCTTGCGTATTAGCACTGACCTGCGACTGCGGAGCCAAAAAAGCCCCCAAAAGGGTAACAAACACCAAAAGGCGATAAGGTTTCAAACTTGCCTCAACCTGGTTTTTCAAATAATTCACTCGCTCAGAATGCAATTGTAGCACGATCTGGCGCGGTTGCTGAATCACTGTGGTACACTAGACAGATATAGCCCCACCTGCTATCATGGAAGCGCCGGCTTTTGCGCCGCTCGCGGTTTGGTAAAAAAGGCAGTAGTCTTCTATGAGTCTGATTGAAATTAAAAATCTCACCAAAGTCTATCGCATGGGCAAAGTTGAGGTTTCAGCGCTTCGTGGAGTATCGCTTGCGATAGAGGAAGGCGAAATGGTTGCGATTATGGGGCCCAGCGGGAGCGGGAAAAGTACGCTAATGAATATCCTGGGTTGCCTTGATCAGCCTTCTGGTGGCCAATATATCCTTGACCGGGTAGATGTTGGGAAACTCAATGATAATCAATTAGCCAAAATCCGTAATCAAAAGATTGGTTTTGTTTTTCAACAATATATGTTGCTCCAGCGGACTTCTGCTTTACACAATGTTGAGTTACCTATGCTTTATGGCAATGGTTGGGGACGAGCAGCACGAGCGAAAAAAGCCCTTATTGCGGTGGGAATGGGCGAAAGAACCCATCACAAACCGAACGAATTGAGTGGGGGCCAACAGCAAAGAGTCGCCATTGCTCGCGCCTTAGTCAATAATCCGCGCATTATTTTGGCCGATGAACCAACGGGAGCTTTAGATACCAAAACGGGCGAAGAAATCATGGGCATTTTTCAGCGTCTTAATGCGGAACAAGGCATTACGGTCATTTTGGTGACTCATGAGCCAGATGTTGCTCAATGTGCTAAACGAGCTTTTCATGTGCGCGATGGCCTAATTGCTTCTGATGAATTGATAAAAGATCGGGTTTTAATTCATCTTCCTGAAGCGCAAAAGCAAGAAAAAGGAAAGAAGGTTTAATTTATGCGGATTTTAATTACTGGCTCAAGCGGTCAGATCGGAACGAATCTCGCTCTACGGCTCCTCGCTGAAAATCACACCGTTTTTGGCGTTGATTGGCGCTTAAATTCCTGGACAAATGCGTTTCCTACGCTTTTACAAGACTTATCAGCACCTTGCCGTGACTTTGTTGGCGGAATCGGGGGCGCAACTTATCCTCCGTGTGATTTGGTCGTCCATTTAGCTGCCAATGCGAAAGTTCATGCTTTAGTTGCCGAACCCCATCGCGCTTTAGCCAATGTAACAATGACTTTTAATGTGCTTGAATTCTGTCGAGCGCAAGGTTTACCAATCATTTTCTCCTCTTCCCGTGAGGTTTATGGCGATATTCAGCGCTATATCACCGATGAGCATCAAGCTAATTTCTTTTTTACCGAGAGTCCCTATTCGGCCAGTAAGATTTCAGGCGAGGCTTTTGTCTATTCCTATGCTCGTTGCTATGGTTTACGCTATATTGTCTTTCGCTTTTCCAATGTTTATGGCCGTTACGATAATGATATTGAGCGGATGGAACGTGTGATCCCACTCTTTATTAGTCGGATTAGTCAAGGTGAGCCAGTCACAATCTATGGGCGCGATAAAATTCTGGATTTTACCTACGTTGATGATTGTGTAAATGGGATAATTCGGGGGATAAAAGGCTTGTTGGCCGAAAAAGTGGCGAACCGAACGATCAATTTAGCCTATGGCCAAGGAAATAGTTTAGTTAAGATGACTGAATTAATCGGTGAAGCCCTGGGAATAACGCCCCAAACGAAGATTGAACCAGCGAAACTTGCGGGTGAAGTTACGCATTACGTGGCTGATATTGCTTTAGCACGCGAGCTTTTAGGCTATGAACCGCAGGTTCCACTGGCGGAAGGGCTTAAACGGGCCGTTGCTTGGTCGCTCGGCAAAGAAAATCTGTGAGCAATGAAGGATGAAGAGCTTTTGCAGCGCTCAATAGTGAATTTAGAGCCATTTGAAACAGCCCAAATCGTGACTTCGCCTTTGGCTGAAGAGGGATTTTTGTCTCAAATTTCGGCTGGCGAACAGCAAGATGCTCAAAGCCCTGAAGTAAACAATCAAACTTCTTCTACTCAAGGCATAACCCTTGAAACAACAAATTCACTCCTGCTAAATCTCTTTGATCTTGGGACAAGGCTTGCAAAGCTACTTGATTTTGATGAGTTTTTGAACCAGTTGCTCCCTAGTATTCTTGAAAAGATACCTTTCGCTCAAGGGGCATTGCTTTGGTTTTATGATCATAGTTTAGGAAAGTTATACGTCACTCGTTTACACGGCTTGGAACTAGATTCAGCGACTCACGAAATGCTCCAGGAATGCCACCTTAGTCCTGGTGAAGGTTTGGCCGGCCAAGCTTTTTTACAAAGTAAGCCTTTTTATCAAGAATCCCACGATGGGTATCCTTACAACACGAATAACACCTTTAGTCAACAAAATTTGCCTCTTTTCCAGCAATTAAACAAGCATCTGCCACCTTATTTGGCCATTCTTTGCCTGCGCCTAAATATGGGCCAAGAAACGTATGGGGTGCTTGAATTGTTTTGTGCAGGGGAAAAGGAAGTTTTAAGGCAGTTTCTTAAACCTCCTTTTTTACAAATGCTTCACTCTTTTAGCAATTTATTGGCTACAACCCTCAAGAATGCTCAAATTCACGAGCAATCTAAACAGCGTTGTCGGCGACTAGATGCTTTTGATGCCGTTGTAACTGCAATCAGTTGTGCTACAGACCTACATGATTTAATGCAGAGCGTGTTGGATGTTGTTTTAGGACTTTCCCAACCAGCGGTTGGCGCAATTTTTCTCTTTTCGCCTCTCCAAGCAAAACTAAATCTTGGGTTTCAGCGCGGTTTACCCCCGGATTATGCGGAGGCTTTACGCACGATTGCGGTCAACGTTGCGCCCTTTGAAGAGGTTGTGCGTTATGGGCAGCCAGTGCTGCGGGCCCTGCTCGAAAAGCGGGGTGAGGGAGCTTTGCTAAACGCTGGTCTACAAACCTGTGCTTATTTACCTTTGTTGGCGGGCGGTACAGTGGTAGGGGTTTTAGCTCTTTATGGCGATGAAAACCTGCATAAACAGATTGACGTTACGCATTTGATGCCTCTGGGGAATCAAGTTGGGTTTGCAATCGCTAATATCAGTCTTTACGAGGACAGTCAGCTGGAACGCCAGAAATTGAGTACGGTTATCCGCAGTATTGCCGAGGGAGTCGTACTTTGTGATAGTAACGGCCAGCTAATTCTCGCTAACGAAGCGGCCATGGAATTGTTAAACCTCAAAAGCATTCCTTACCATCAACCGTTAAGTGAAATGACGGATTTCTATGGCATCCGCGACTTAGATGGTTTACCCTTGCCAATTGAAAGGCTGCCAATGGCGCGGGCCCTTTCAGGCGAGGTTTTTCACGATTATCGCGTTTTGTTGCGCGGAACGAGCGGAAATGATCGGGTTATGAGTTTTAGTGGCGCACCAACCATCGCCGACAATGGCGAAATCGGGGGCGGAGTAGTGATTCTCCGAGATATTACCACCAACCAAAAGCTAGAGCGGGCGAAAGATGAGTTTTTAGCCGTGGCTGCTCACGAGTTGCGTAGCCCTTTAGCTGCTGTGCGGGGTTATTCTGATCTATTATTACGCCGCCAACAGCAACGGGAGCCAGAATCGCCTGATTTGCGAGGTTTAACGATTCTCTCGCAGCAAGTAGAACACATGCTGCGGATGGTTGATAATCTGTTGGATGTCTCGCGGCTCGATTCGGGCCAGCTTGATCTCCAGCTTCAAGAGACTAATCTCGTGGCTTTAATTGCTCAAGTCTTGGATCAACAACAACCAATCGCTAAGAAGCGCGAGTTAAACCTCAAAAATAGCTTTGCTGAACTTTGGGTCGCTTGTGATTCGCTCCGAATTCGCCAAGTTTTGACGAATTTGGTGGGGAATGCAATCAAATATAGCCCGCCTGAAGCGCAAATCATGGTGCGCCTAACCATTACGGAAAATTTTGAAACAGAACCCGAAGTCGTTATCGCTGTCACCGATAAAGGAAATGGAATTCCCATTGAACAGCAAGGACGCTTGTTTGAACGCTATTATCGAGCGGGAAATCGGCGCAAAGCTGAGGGCTTAGGGCTGGGACTCTATCTTAGTCGGCATTTTGTCCAGATGCACGGGGGCCGAATTTGGATTGAGAGCAGTGAGGGCCAGGGAAGCACTTTCTACTTTACGCTCCCGATGGTCAGGTAGGGAACAAAGGATTTACTATGTTTGCTATTCGAGTTGAAAACTTACGCTGCTTAGAAGATACAGGTTTTATTGAAATAAAGCCTATAACTCTGCTCCTTGGCAAGAATAGCTCTGGCAAAAGTAGCTTTCTGCGCTTATTTCCCCTTTTGCGCCAGAGCTTTGAGTCGGCGGCAAGGATTGAGGGACCTAT
>DCSM01000117.1 GCA_002325605.1 Chloroflexaceae bacterium UBA1466 | reverse complement strand
GAAAGTAACTGCTACATAGATGTTATAGTAAGTATTCATAGTAGAAAGAGGGGATAAGGGCTTTACCAAAGCTAAACCCGCCGCCAGCCAGGGGGCTTTAGTCATACTGTGCGGCGGGTTAAGGTTTCCATGTAGAATTAAACGTTCGATTAGGGTTTATCTACAAGCGGTCTTGTAGGTTAAACTCTAACTGAGGCCCTATTTTACACTGCTTTGGACAAAGTGCAAATGAAAGCAGGTTGCCCTAGAACCTGGACGCGATAGTTGGGGCCTGCTCGGAGTTTGGATGCGGCTTTCGCCCTTGCTATCTCTAGGGTTTTCTGGTCACTGATTAGAGCTACCAGAAGGCCGCCTGGTTGTAGCACCCGTTCTAAATCCTTTAGGATTGCCTGGTAGAGTTTGGGGAGATCTTCGCCTGCCCCGACTTGCTTCCCAAAGGGTAAGTTCACCGCTATTTTGCTGATGCTTTGAGCAGGTAAAGGTAACATGCGGGCATCCCACCGTTCACAACTTACATCCCCCTTAATCCCCTCGGTATTAGCCTGGAGAGCCGTAAAGGCCGGCCCATTGATGTCGCCGCCAAAGAGCCGTCCAAAGGGGCCCGCCATCGCCCTTTCGACAAGTAAAGTACCACTCCCTGCCATAGGGTCAAGAAATAGGTCATCGGGAGAGGGTTGAGTAAGCTGAATCATCGCCGCAGCTAGGGCCGGCCTTAATGCGGCTGGCAAGTGTTGCCACTTGCTAGGGGCATCAGAAGTTTTAGGGCCCCGTTGCTGCCGCATCTTGGCATCTGATAACCGTACCCCACACAACAACTCGTTCTCAAAGAGCGTTGTCCATACCTCGATCTCAGCATCTTCGGCTACTTCTCGCCACTTCCCTGGCCAGCCTGCGGTAACTGCGTCGGCTACAGCCTTCTCGATGTCCCGCCGGCGGAATTCGTGCTTCCCAATCTCCCTTACCACTACCCGAAAGGTACTAGCAGGCCGCTTATTCCCCGTCGCCTTTGACCAGGCATTAAGGGCATCCCCTACGAGGCGAGAGTTACGGACAGAAGCATGGATTTGCCGTAGCCCCTGCGTATCAGGAGCTATCTTGAATCCGCGAACCGCTACCGCAAAGAGATCCTCCGTGATCCGGAGCTTCAGAAGGTCTTTCCCACTTTGCCCAGTCTCAATGAAAACAATATCATTTCGACCTGGGACAAAACGGATGGCTCGATCAGGAGGTGTAAGGTGCGCGACGTTCTTCCCCTTGGCTAAGAGACCTACGGCCTCATGCCAGGCTAAGGGCCCAAGCCCTGGGATGGTCTGTAAGAAATAGTACACTATGCAATGTCCTTTAACCACTTATTTAAGATGGTGTAGAAGTATGGCAAACTCTCGATCTCTACCCACTCTTGATCCCCGTGAAGCCCAGCCCCAACGGGCCCAAAACAGATAGCTCCAATCCCCGCTTGACTATAGAAACGGGCATCGCTGCCAAAGTGTTCTCGATAACAGGTTACCTGCTTTTGCGTGACTTGCTCCGTCGTTGCAACTAAGGCCTGCAAGTAAGGGTTTTCTACCGCCGTCACTAGGGGCGCAGCCTTCCGCCACTCTCCCAGTTCGGCTCCTGGAAAGCAAGCTGTCACCTTTGCCAACAGTTGCTCTGGATTATCTTCAGGGATATAGCGAAGGTCTAAGGTTAGACTAAGCTCCGCAGGAATTTGATTACTGGCCTTCCCGCTCGTTGCAATTAGCGTCGGCGTGACCGTAGAGACCCAAGTTGGAAGCGCTGGAGGGGGGAATTGCTCATGCAAGACCGTTAAGCCTTTCCCCAGCGCAACAAAGGGATTTTGCCCATCCCAGGGACGGGAGCCGTGGGCAGGAACCCCTGGTAAAACCAACTTGGCCCAGATAATCCCTTTCTGTTCATAGCAGATCTGCAAGTTCGTTGGTTCCGCCGCCAGAAAGAAGTCGCAAAGCCAGCCCTTGTCGAGGAGCAACTTCGTACCGTCCTCGCCCCCAATCTCCTCATCTGTGACTAGCTGAATGCCAACGTTCGGCGGGTTCTCCTCCTGGGCTAAGTCCCTTAACAACCGCAGGAGAACCGCACAACTTCCCTTCATATCCTGACTTCCCCGCCCGTAAAGCTTCCCATCCCGAACCGTCGGGTTAAACTGTGCAGGATTCCCGCCGACAACGTCCAGGTGGCCATTAAGTAAAACCTTTGGTTGCCGTGTATCATGCAAGGTCGCTGTGAGCGTAGGTTTCCCTCCTTCCTCTGAGGTGTACAAAAAGATTCCAGGCGTGGCTTCCAAGTACCGCCTGGCATAAGCAATTACCGCCGTGAGTTGGCTCGGCTCATCAGCCGTACTTGGGATGCGGATGAGATCACTTGTCAGGTTAAGCAGGTCTTCCCGCAAAGAGTTGGGCATAACATATTCCTTTCTTTACTAAGCTCCTCTCGCGGCTTTTGTTCCTCTCTTATGATAGCACATCTAAGGTGCTTGCAGCGCAGCGCTCCCATGTAAAGGATTTAGCCTGTAGGAAGCCTAATTCCTGGAGTTTGGCTCGCAAAGCAGCGTTCTCAAAGAGGCGTTCTAAGCCGTCTGCAATGGCTTGAAGACTTAGGGGATCGACCAGCAAAGCCGCGTTTCCTGCAACTTCGGGGAGCGAAGAGGTCGTACTAGTCAGCACTGGTACGCCGCAGGCCATCGCCTCCAGGACGGGCATCCCAAACCCTTCATAGAGCGAAGGGAAGACAAACGCTAAGGCCCCACTGAGTAAGGCGGGCAAATCGGCTTCGGCTACGTAGCCTATGAACTTCACCTTCCCCACGATTCCTAACTCCGTGGCCTTCTGCTCAATTGCCTTTGTCAACCAACCCTTCTTTCCCCCCAAGACCAATTGTACCTCCCGCTTAACCGCAACTTGAGCAAAGGCTTCCAATAACCGCTCCAGATTCTTGCGGGGCTGGATTGTCCCTACGTAAAGGAAGTAAGGTAACGGTTGCTTGCCTTGACCTTCCCTCAAACCATAGCGCGTTTGAACCTCCTCAATAACCTTGGGGTCTTCCACAGGTTGGAAGGAAGGGCTAACCCCGTGATAGATAACCGTAAGTTTCTCTTCCGCAATGCCATAACGGGTCATTAGATCCCGCTTCGTAGCATGGGAGACCGTAATCAGTTTCCAGGCCGCCTTAGCGCTCCAGAGCGTTGAAAGGTGTAAGTCTAACCTTCGCGCCAGCGTATGAGCTTTAGGGAAGTAATGGTAGCCGATGTCGTGTAAGGTGACTATACTCCGCTTAGGGTGCAGGAGCGGGAGAACATGAGCGGGAATGAAAAGGATGTCAGGCGGAAAGCGTTGCATTTCCAGGCTCAGACGGATATGCGTCCAGAGGCGAGGATAGGGAATAGATCGAAGCGCAAAGTTCCGTCCCAGAGGAGGAAGCGTCGGCGGGAGACCGTTGGTATAAATGGTGTAGCGGCGCGAAGAGTCTAAGTGGCCCAAATGCCTTAGAAGCTCAAAGGTATAGCGTTCCGTCCCCGTCGCGGTAGCCGATAAGCGACTCCCATCAATGCCAATGTGCATCATCGTTCCTTTCAAGCTAAGAGAGCCGTGTCTAGCGACTCCCATGCGTTATCCCTGGCGAATCCCATGCGTTATCCCTGGCGAATCCCATGAGCTAAAATTTTTCAGGGCTGGCTAACTGGCCAAATTGAAGTATACTATAGGAAGGGACAAGTTCAAAATAGCAAGGCAAAGAACGATGGCCATTCAAGCGCAAACTGAAGGAATCCCTGGGGGTTTCCACATTCATACGACGTATTCGGATGGGCAGGGGAGTTACCCTGAGATCATCGCGGCGGCTAAGGCTGCGGGGTTGCAATGGTTGATTATCACTGATCACGACTCGCTTGGGGGGAAGGCTTATGAGGGCTGGCATGATGGGGTCTTAGTCTTAGTTGGGCACGAGATTACTCCTGAGCGTAACCATTGCATTGCATTGGGGGTGGATTACGTGATCAAGCGGGAGCAGGCCCCGCAAAGCTTTATGGATGAGACCTACGCGCAAGGGGGGTTTAATATCATTGCCCATCCTGAGGGGGTCTTAGGGACGGGTAGCTATTGGGAAGACTGGGAAGTAGCGGGGCCAAGGGCGAGGGAAGGTAAGGTCGTAGGGTTAGAACTCTGGAATGTGATGAGCGATTGGCGGGCGCAGAAAAGGCGCTTTCCCCAATGGTTTCATGCTCCTTTCTACTTTCTGCCCAAGCCCTTCCTCCTGGGGCCGACGGTTAAGACCTTAGCCTGGTGGGATAAACTAAATATGGCAGGGAAGCGAACGTTTGGAGTAGGGGGGCTGGATGCTCATGCCTTCCCTCGCAAGCGCTTAGGCCAGCTGCTAACGATCTTCCCCTACCGTAAGCTCTTTGAGACTTTGACTAACTATCTGGTGCTGGAAGGCCCGCTAGATCTGGATGGCAAGAGGGGTAAGGAACAGGTCTTTAAGGCGTTGCAAGAGGGGCGCAACTATCTGGTCAATCGCCTCTATGGGGACGCTGCTCAATTGCAGTTTATGGCAGTACAAGGGGATAAGCAGTGGCGGATGGGGGATACCGTTTCACTCAAGGCTGGGCCTTTGCTTCTGACGGCGGAGGCAGGGAGCGTGACTCATCTGAAGCTGGTGCAGAATGGTAAGGTTATCGCCCAGGGAATAGGGAAGCTTCAAAGGGAGATCAAACAGCCAGGGATCTATCGGTTGGAGGGGCGAAGGTGGGGGCAAGCCTGGCTCTATACTAATCCGCTCTATGTGGTGGAATAAGCGCAAAGCAATGGGGATTGAGAAGTGAGAATCCTAATCTAAGTTGGGCAGCAGCAGCGACCTTTCCGGGCTTGCAGCCCAGAAAGGTCGCCTGCCCCAGTAGTGGCTCATGAGGAGGAGGAATAGGAGAAAGGAGTCAACGGCTTTAGCCGTTGCCCAGGCCAATGGCTAAGGCCAGCGGACACTAAGTAAGGGGTCTCACAACCATGGATGGCTCTTAAAGAGAGGCATTCTAACCTTGTTAGAGAGAGGTAGCAGCTGCGACCTTTCCGGGCTAAAGGTCGCCGGCCAAAGGAGCGGCGCTGGGGAGGAGGAAGGGGCAAGTTGACAGAGTAATCTATTCTATGTTATGATCTTGGCATCCAAGAAGTTATTATTCAGGCATAAACTACTATGACAGATCATCTTTCCCTGCTACTTACAAAGATCGAATCCCATACGGCTCGTGTTGGCATAATTGGCTTAGGCTATGTTGGTTTACCGTTAGCAGTAGTCTTTGCGGAGCGGGGCCACGAAGTAATTGGCTTTGATATTGACCAGCGCAAAGTAGATAGCCTCAATGCTGGCGAATCCTATATCGAAGATATACCTAGCTTGCGCCTTGAACCCTTGGTAACAGCAAAGAAACTGCATGCCACCACTGATTTCAAACTTCTGCAACAATGCGATACCGTGAGTATCTGTGTCCCGACCCCACTTAGGAAGACAGGTGACCCTGACATATCGTATATCATCAAGGCTACGGAGGCGATTGCCCAAACGTTGCATGCTGGGATGCTCGTAGTCTTAGAAAGTACAACCTACCCTGGAACGACGAGCGAAGTAATCTTACCTAAGCTTACGGAACGGGGCTTGAAGGTAGGGGAAAGCTTCTTCCTTTGTTTCTCGCCAGAGCGGGTTGACCCAGGACGAAAGGACTGGACAACGGCTAACACCCCAAAGGTGATGGGAGGTGTTACGGCCAGGTGTATGGAAGCGGGAAAGGCGTTATATGGCTCTGCGATTGAGCAGATAGTCGCGGTCTCTTCCCCTGAAGCAGCCGAGATGGTTAAGCTGCTAGAGAACACCTTTAGGGCCGTAAACATCGGGTTGGTCAATGAAGTCTTGTTGATGTGCGATAGGTTAGGGCTAGACGCTTGGGAAGTCATAGAGGCGGCGGCCAGCAAACCCTTTGGTTTCATGAAGTTTACCCCAGGGCCTGGCTTAGGGGGGCACTGTATTCCGATTGATCCGCTCTACCTCTCTTGGAAGCTGAAAACCTTAAACTATCGGGCCAGGTTCATAGAGCTTGCGAGTGAGATCAATATGGAGATGCCGCGCTACTGGGTGCAAAAGGTTCAGAATGATCTCAATGAAGCCTGCAAAGCGGTTAAGGGGAGTAAGGTGTTAGTGCTAGGGGTGGCGTATAAGAAGGATGTAAGTGACCTCCGCGAGTCGCCTGCGCTAGATATTATCCACCTTCTGCAAGCAAAAGGGGCTACCGTCAGCTATCACGACCCTTACGTTGCTTCATTCCATGCTGACGAGGTGGATATGACAAGTGTAACGGATATAGATGCTGCCCTGCAAGAAGCGGATTGTGTCGTTATAGTGACTGACCATTCCTGCTATGATTGGGCTGCGATCACCCAGAAGGTGCAACTTCTGGTAGATACGCGCCATGTCACCCAATGAGGAAGGAAGTTTAAGAATGAAAGACGTTGTAAAGACGATAGTTGTTACGGGAACGGCGGGTTTTATTGGTTCAGAGGTAAGTAGACTCTTGCTAGATGCTGGGCAGAAGGTTATAGGGATCGACGATCTCAACGATGCTTATGATATACGGTTGAAGAAATGGCGGTTAGCGCAGCTTGAAGGTCGGAAAGGTTTTCATTTCCATCGTATAGACATCACAGATCGGGATGCGCTTAGGCAGCTTTTCGTTGATACGCCTGGGATAGATGGGGTAATCAATCTAGCAGCACGAGCGGGGGTGCGGCAAAGTCTAACGAATCCCTGGGTCTATGTAGATACAAATGTTACAGGAACGCTCAATCTTCTCGACCTATGTCGGGAGTTTGAGATTAAGAAGTTTGTCCTCTCCTCAACCTCTAGTCTTTATGGCGCAAAGAACCCTCGACCCTTTAGCGAAGAAGCAAATACAGAGAGTCCGCTTTCCCCTTATGCCGCCTCGAAAAAGGGGGCCGAAGCGATGTGTTATTCCTATCACCATTTGTATGGGATAGATGTAACGGTATTGCGCTATTTTACAGTCTTTGGGCCTGCGGGTCGCCCTGATATGAGCCTCTTTCGCTTTGTCCAATGGGTAAACGAAGATCGACCTGTAACGATCTTTGGGGATGGGCAACAATCGCGGGATTTCACCTATGTTGAGGATATTGCCAGGGGAACCATTGCTGCTTTACGGCCTGTAGGTTACGAGATCATCAATTTAGGCTCAGACAAACCATTCATTCTAATGGATGCGTTGCATTTAATTGAGGAATTGGTTGGCAAAAAAGCGACCATTGTCTATAAACCCTTTCACCCTGCTGATATTCTAGCTACTTGGGCAAACATCAATAAAGCCCAGCAACTTTTAGCTTGGCAACCTATCTTTTCTTTCCAAGAAGGGGTTGCCCGCTTGGTCACGTGGTATCAGCAGAATCAAGAGTGGACAAAAGACGTTGCAACCGACTAAGCATAGTCAAGCAGACCTGCTTGCTCAAGTAGATTTGCTCTTTGAAGATTCAATAGCTCTCAAGCGCAAAGTGCAACAAACTCAAGCACCAATCATCATTCAAATGGCGGAAGTTATTGCGGAAGCCTTGCGCTTGGGAGGGAAAATCCTGCTGTGTGGGAATGGTGGCTCGGCGGCTGATGCCCAACACATTGCGGCTGAACTCTTAATTCGCTTGCGGCCCCATGTGAATCGAGAAGGTTTAGCGGCTCTGGCTTTGGCTACTGACCCATCATCCCTTACGGCCTGCGGCAATGATTATGGTTTTGAAACCTATTATGAGCGTATGGTCTGCACATTAGGCAAGCCATCCGACATCCTAATTGGGATTACAACCTCAGGCAACTCGCCAAATATCATTCGGGCCTTGCAGGCTGCCCAAAAGAAGCAGCTCAAAACGCTTGGTTTACTGGGATGTGATGGCGGAAAAGCTCTTGAAGCGTGTGATCTTGCATTAGTTGTGCCTTCGAAGACCACAGGGCGGATTCAAGAGGTGCATATCACGGTAGGGCATATTCTAGCAGAACTGGTCGAAGATCTGCTCCAAAAGAGTGGGCATCTAACATTTTAGGGGATAATTTCAGTGCTAATTCCTCAAACTGACCCCAAAGCTAGTTATCTAGCGCATAAAGCCGAGATTGATGCAGCGATTGCAGAAGTTTTGGCAAGTGGCTGGTATATTTTAGGGCAACAAGTTACGGCTTTTGAGCAAGAGTTCGCTGCTTATCTAAGCATTTCTGATGTTATCAGTGTAGCTAATGGCACAGATGCGTTGCATTTGGCATTGCGAGCGTGTGGTGTGGGGCCTGGCGACACCGTGATCACCGTGGCGCATACTGCGGTTGCAACCGTCGCCGCGATTGAACTTGCGGGTGCAACGCCCTTTTTCGTTGATATTGATCCCGTAACCTTCACGCTTGACCCTCATCTATTAGCGGAAACGCTTAAAAACCCTCGTGAAAAGCGTTTCAAAGCGCTTATTCCTGTGCATCTTTATGGTCATCCAGCGCAGCTAACCGCAATTCTGGAGCTTGCCAAACGCTATGATCTCTTTGTTATCGAGGATTGTGCCCAAGCGCATGGAGCTACTTTCCAAAACAAAACTGTGGGAACGTGGGGAGATCTAGCGGCCTTTAGTTTTTATCCGACCAAAAACTTAGGAGCTTTGGGCGATGGGGGTGCTATTGCAACAAATAATCCTCATTTAGCCGAAAAAGCTCGCTTATTGCGTGAATATGGTTGGCAAGAACGCTATATTAGCACTTGTGCGGGAACGAACAGCCGCCTAGATGAACTCCAGGCGGCTATCTTGCGCGTTAAGCTGCGCTATCTTGCTTCAGAAAATGCGCGACGGCAAGAGATTGCAGCGCTTTACAACGTTTTGCTGGCTGAAACAGCTTTGAACTTGCCTCAATCTCAAGCAGATTGTAGCCATGTTTATCATCAATATGTGATTCGGAGCAAGCAGCGTGATGATCTGCGAGCTTTTCTCAAAGCCAATAGCGTTGGAACGCTTATTCACTATCCCGTACCAATTCATCTCCAACCTGCATATCAGAACCGCATTGCTATTGGGGATAGTGGCTTAGGTTATACAGAGCAGATAGCGCAGGAAATCGTAAGTCTCCCGATCTATCCGCAACTAACGAATGAGCAAATTCAGCAAATTGCGATTTTGCTGCAAAGCTTTTCTATGATATAGTGTGCGAAATAAAGAAGTAAGCGAACATTCCAGCGAACAAAACTGCGCTCCAGATCGCAATCCATTGCAAATCGCGGCGGACAAAGAGATAATCTTGTGAATAATCCACAGGTTCAGGCGCAGCCCGAATGACCACTTGGCGCTGCGGAGCGGAGCGGGATTGGCGATTAGAACTGGGGCGCGTCCCCTGGCGGCGCGAGCTACGGCGGGTTGGTTGTGACATAATAAAATGCTCCCTATTGAAATTGTTTACTTATCAATGGCTAATCGTATGTTACACTGGAGCTATTGTAGCACAAATTGGGCTTTTGGTGGAGCTTTCTTTGCGGCCATGCTAATAACGGCCAGCGAGTGAAAAAAGGGCATAAAAAAGCGATGAAAAACCTTCTTGTCACAGGTGGTGCAGGGTTTATCGGGAGTAATTTCGTCCATTATATGCTGGAACAACATCCAACATATAAAATCATTGTTTATGATAAATTGACCTATGCTGGGCGCATAGAAAACCTTGATCCCGTCGCAGACAATTCGCGTTACTATTTTGTGCAAGGCGACATTTGCGATCTGAATTTAGTTCGCAAGACGATTAAAGGCTTTGAAGTTGATACAATCGTGAACTTTGCAGCAGAGACTCATGTTGATCGTTCAATTCTTGATCCTGATGCCTTTGTGAAAACTGA
>DCSM01000116.1:6077-47564 GCA_002325605.1 Chloroflexaceae bacterium UBA1466 | reverse complement strand
ATTCTGTTGACTAAACAACACTAATGTGTAGAAATAGGTAAAACCGACGACGAGCAAGAAGAGGAGAATTGAATAAATCCAGCCGCCCCCTGCACCCGTTGGATTAAAAGTGTTGTAGAAAAAGCCAGCAATTGCATTCCCAAACCCTTGGCCCCCTGGGCGATAGAACCAAGAAGCCACAACTCCAGGGAAGATAATCACACTTTGGGCAAAGATCAAAGGAATCATGCCCGCCATGTTCACTTTAAGAGGGATATGACTGCTTTGGCCCCCATAAACTCGGTTGCCCCGAACTCGTTTGGCATATTGGACAGGGATTCGGCGCTGGCCTTCTTGAATTAAGACAATACCTACGATGGTCAAAAGCCCAATTGCCAGGAAGACGATTAGCCCTAAGATGGTTTCAAAGTCGCCAACTTGCCCGATCTGAATGCCCTGAATGATCAATTGGGGAACCCGCGAAACGATCCCTCCAAAAATGATAATCGAAACGCCTTGCCCAATGCCTCGCTCATTGATTTGTTCTCCTAACCAAACTAACAGCATTGTGCCAGCGGTCATGGAGAGAATGATCGTAAACGTTGGGAGAAAGTTTTGAATCAGATCAAAGGGCGTGCGAAAAAGCGATTGGGTTCCGATGCCCCGCTCCAGAGCAATAGTTTGACCGTAGGCCTGGACCATTGATAGCGGAATAGTCAACCACATCTGATAGCGATTTAGCTTGATGCGGCCCTGTTCACCTTCTTTTGATAACTCTTCTAGCGCTGGGATAAGGGGTTGCAACAATTGGATAATGATTGTTGCAGTGATATAGGGATAAACCCCCATCGCGGCGACAGAAAAGTTTTGCAGCGCCCCTCCAGCAAAGATGTTGAGCAATTGCGCGAGTTGGTTTTGGCTCAAAGCCTGTTGGAGGGCCTGCAAAGAATCAGGGTTGATATTGGGCACAGGGATGTGCGCGATCAAGCGAAAAGTCAGCAACATTCCCAGAGTAAATAAGATCCGCTGGCGAAGGTCAGGTAGGCGAATCGCGCTTTTTATTGATTGCAACATTTTTTAACTACAACTCCCAACCCGCAAAAACTGCGGAGCCCAAATTTAGCAGGTGAATCAGTTGCTTTGGGGCGCTGCTTTCCGCATACTGGGGTTTGGCCCGTGACTACGGCTGCGGCGCTCAATGACGAGGGGAATTTCAATAACTTTACCCCCGCTGGACTCGATTTTTTGGCGGGCACTAGCTGAAAACTTGTGGGCATGAATGGTCAGCGCAGTGGTAAGCTCGCCATCGCCCAAAATTTTGAGGGGCAAAGGGGCTTTGCGGTGGCTGATAAGCCCTTCTTTTTCGAGCGTTTCAGAAGTGACAGGTAAATCCGCCGGCCAAGCTTCAAGCGCTCCCAGGTTGACAACTTGATATTCAACCTGCCAAATATTGGTAAACCCGCGCTTGAAAGGCATCCGCTTGACTAAGCGATTCTGTCCCCCTTCAAAGGTGCGGTAGGGGCCGGGCCCAGAGCGCGACTTTTGCCCCATCATACCCTTGCCCGACGTTTTACCCTTCCCGGAACCGTGCCCCCGTCCAACGCGCTTGCTTTTATGGCGTGAACCAGGGGCCGGCTGCAAATCGTGCAATTTCACGACGTTACCTCGTTTTCAACCATTTCAAACACAACTAAATGTTTGACTTTGGCGATCATGCCCCGAATCGCAGGGTTATCGGGCCGCTCCACAGTTTGATGGAGTTTTCGCAACCCAAGAGAGCGAATAGTCTCTTTTTGATTCTGACTGTATCCAATCGTACTCTTTTTATAGGTGATTCGCAACTTGCTCATACGACTTTCTCCGGCAAACTACGGCGTTGCACCATCACCCGGCTCCGCAGCTCATGCGGGGTCAGATCCCGTTGGCGAGCCATTTCGTCGAGGGAAACCAGTTCTTTAAGGGCCTTATACGCCGCTTTAACGACATTGACCGAATTACTACTTCCGTAGGCTTTGGTCAGGAGGTCTTTAATGCCTGCGGCTTCGACCACCGGGCGAACCCCGCGCCCCGCGATTACGCCCGTCCCTGGAGCAGCGGGCCGAATCATAACTTTTGAGGCCGCAAACTTTGCGATCACCTCATGGGGAATGGTTGTGCTAACCAAGGGCACCCGAATGATGTTTTTCTTGGCTGCTTCAACCCCTTTGCGGATGGCATCGGGGACTTCCGCCGCTTTGCCCATGCCGATCCCGACATGTCCTTTTCCGTCGCCAACCACAACAACCGTGCTAAAACTAAAGCGTCGTCCACCTTTAACCACTTTGGCTACACGGTTAATTTGGACAATGCGCTCTTCAAGTTCAAGTTCTTCTGGATTGATTCGTTCTCGTACCACGAAGCCTCCCTAACCAAAAGTAGCCGATTAACAAGCGGCAAGGGCCGATTTGCACGCTGCTTAAAAGTCTAATCCCGCTTCACGGGCCGCTTTGGCCACGGCCTCAACCCGCCCGTGATACTGATACCCACCGCGATCAAAGACCACTTTCGTGACCCCAGCTTGCAAGGCCCGTTCAGCAACTAAGCGGCCTACGATGGCAGCCTGGGCTACTTTCTTCTGCCCCGCAACCAGTTCGCCAAGATTCTGCTCTGTGGTTGAGGCCGCAACTAAGGTATGCCCTAGCCGATCATCTATGATTTGTGCATAAATATGCAGATTACTGCGAAAAACGCACAACCGGGGGCGTTCGGCACTACCCACAACATTTTTGCGGAGACGTTTATGCCGTCTGATTCGCAATTCTCTGGGTGATTTCTTTGCCATTGATACCTCGTCACTCAGTGGCTAGGCCACTTTGTTATTTTGTTTTGCCAGTTTTGCCTGCTTTACGCCGAATCTTTTCTTCAAGATACTTAACACCCTTGCCTTTATAGGGTTCGGGCGGGCGCAAAGAACGAATTTTAGCCGCTTCTTCACCCACAACTTGTTTATCAATGCCGCGAATGAGGATCGGCAAAGGATCACTGGCACTTTTGCGCTCCCCTACAATGAAAACAACGTTTGTAGGGGGATCAACACGCACAGGATGCGAAAACCCAAGCTGTAAAACTAAAGTTTGGCCTTCCAAGGCTCCACGATAACCGACCCCATTGATCTCTAGGGCCCGTTCCCAACCTTGCGAGACTCCCGTGACCATATTCGCCAGGAGGGAGCGTGTGAGACCGTGAAGGGAGCGGTGGCCCTTGCTATCGGAGGGGCGCTTGACATGCAACGTTTCCGCTTCTTGCTCGATGATCATATCGGGGTGGAAGCGCTGCGAAAGTTGGCCTTTGGCCCCTTTAACCGTTACCAGATTATCTGGCTCTATGATAACTTGCACACCTTTTGGCAAGGGAAGCGGTTTTCGGCCTATCCGCGACATAAAGAACGCTACCTTTCAGGGATGCAAATATAGCCCAAGATCTTCATTTGATACCCGTTCCTGCTTGGCCTCGGTTTAGCTGGGCCCACTCGGCAGCGCCCACCAAAATGGAACCACTTTTTGCCGTTGCCCAACCAAGCTACTTTTCTTACCATACGTAACACAAAACTTCGCCACCTACTTGTTGCCGCTGGGCTACGTGCCCTGCCAAGACCCCTTTGGGGGTTGACAGAATACTCAACCCTAGCCCTCCACGAACCCGTGGAATATCGGCCTGTTTCGTGTAGATTCGCAAGCCAGGCTTGCTGATTCGTTTGAGACCGGTGATCACCGGTTGCCGCTCTGGAGTATACTTCAAGGTTAGCACAATTGCATCCGCAGGCTGCGCTTCTTGAATCTTATAGTCCCGAATAAAACCCTCACCCTTGAGGATGTCGGCGATGGCGACCTTGATCTTCGATGCAGGAATTGCCACAGTCGTGTGGCCCGCCATGCATGCATTGCGGATTCGTGTCAACATATCACCAATTGGATCGTTCACACTCATGGCGTTCCTCCTCGGATGTTGTCTTGCGGGTGCGAGACTGAGCAAATGAAACCATTTTTCCCAACAGTTGAACATCTAACATCAGTATTGCTACCAACTAGATTTAACGACACCAGGGATCAGCCCTTTCAGGGCATTTTCTCGAAAGCAAATGCGACACATGCCAAATTTCCGAATGTAGGCTCTTGGACGGCCACACACTTTGCAACGATTATACTCTCGAACCTTGTATTTTTGTGGATTTTGAGCCTTAACGACAAGTGATTTTTTGGCCAAAAGATTTCCTCCTTTTCAGTAAGTTCTAATCACGAAAAGGCATCCCAAATCGTTTTAACAACTGATACCCCTGGGCATCATCCATTGCCGTCGTGGTAATTGCCACTTCCAGCCCCCGAATCTTGTCAACTTTATCATATTCTACTTCGGGGAAGATGATTTGCTCCCGCACGCCCAAGCTATAGTTGCCACGCCCATCAAATGAACGCCGCCCAATCCCCCGAAAATCCCGAATGCGGGGTAAAGCCAAACTAATCAGTCGGTCTAAAAACTCATACATTCGGTCCCCGCGCAAAGTTACCATCGCGCCAATGGACATGCCTTGGCGTAACTTAAACGCGGCAATCGACTTCCGCGCACGGGTAATGACGGGCTTTTGGCCTGTGATGGCCCCCAAGTCCCCGACAGCGGCATCCAGTGCTTTAGCGTTCTGAATCGCTTCGCCCACCCCAATGTTAAGGATAATCTTAGTGAGACGCGGGACTTGCATCACCGATTTGAACTTAAATTCCTGCATTAGGGCCGGCACAATTTCGGTCTGATACTTTTCCTTCAGCCGTGCTGCCATACGTTCCTGCTACCTTTACCCTTTGGTATCCAAAAGGATTCAAAAAACCTTTGCTTCGGCCTATTTCGATTCGACAATATCGGCATTGCAGGCTTTACAAAAGCGTACTTTGCGGTGTCGCCCTTTATGATCGAGTTCTTCTAAGAAGTGCTTCCCGGTTCGGGCGGCTCGCCCACACGAAGGACAGATCAGCATTACGTTGGAAACGTGAATCGGAGCTTCCTTCTCAATAATGCCGCCAGGTTTCCCAGGGCCTCGGGCCTTCATGTGCCTTTTAATCAGGTTCAAACCCTCGACGATCACGCGATCTTCGGCCCGGAGCGCTTTTTTGATCTTACCGCGCATGCCTTTGTTTTTGCCGGCAATCACCAAAACTTCATCATTGCATTTGACATGCATTACCAAACCTCCGGTGCAAGCGAAACAATCTTCATAAATTGTTTTTCACGCAATTCACGGGCGACGGGCCCAAAGATGCGAGTTCCTTTGGGGTTATTGTTATCGCGCCCAACAATCACGGCGGCATTATCATCGAAGCAAATGTGAGAGCCATCGGCGCGGCCATATTCTTTGACCGTGCGGACAATCACGGCGCGCACAACTTCGCCCTTTTTGACCGAACTGCCGGGCGATGCAGCCTTAACGGAAGCCACGATGATGTCGCCGATTCGGCCATAACGAACCTTTGAGCCACCCAACACCCGAATGCACATGATTTCCTTGGCCCCGGTGTTGTCAGCAATTCGCAAGCGAGTTTGGGGCTGAATCATTGCTAAAGCTCCTCACTACGTTTCACAATTTCAGTTACCCGCCAATGTTTAGTCTTACTCAAGGGGCGTGTTTCCTCAATTTGTACCACATCGCCTATCTGACAAGTATTCGCTTCGTCGTGGGCATGGAATTTGTTAGTCTTGCGAATAATTTTCCGATATAACGGGTGGGGCTTGAGATAATCTACGGCCACCACCACGGTTTTATTCATTTTGTTGCTGACGACACGCCCTACTTTGAGCTGCCGTGTACTTTTGCCTTCAGCCATAATTACCCCTAGCTGCTACCCAGGCAGACGAATCGCTTTTTTAAGCGGCTTCCTGTTGACTTAATAAATCCCGTTCGCGCAGAATAGTCTTGATTCGCGCAATGTCCCGTTTTACCTGCCGGGGCCGGGCCGTATTTGTAAGTTTCCCAGCCACTTTTTGAAAGCGCAGGTTGAAGAGTTCTTGGTGGCAAGACAACAATTGCTCACGCAATTTTGCCGTTTCCAAAACTCGAATTTCAGATGGTTTCACAAGTACCCTCCAGGTGCGCCCTTATGCGCCTTCAGTTTCCGTCGTTTCATCGGCATCATCACGCCCAATGATCTTACACTTAATCGGCAATTTCTGCGCGGCCCGTTCCAAAGCCTCGTTCGCAATATCGCGCCGCACCCCGGCTAATTCAAACAGCACCCGGCCCGGCTTGATCACGGCGACCCAATGGTCAACGGCCCCTTTTCCCCCACCCATCCGGGTTTCAGCTGGTTTCTGGGTCACGGGTTTATCGGGGAAAATCCTAATCCAAACGCGGCCTCCGCGCTTAATGTAACCCGTAATCGTTCGGCGGGCGGCCTCGATTTGGCGGCTCGTCATCCAAACTGGTTCAAGAGCCATCAAACCATATTCGCCAAACGCGACGGAATTCCCGCGATAGGAAAGCCCATGGCTTTTGCCCCGTTGCTGTTTGCGATACTTCACGCGCTTAGGCATTAACATAGTGTTTGTCTCAATTCCTTACGTCCGGGATCGGTTAGTGGCCGGGCTACCGGAAGGTTGCCCCAGCGCCGTTGTTTTTTCGGGCTGGTTCGGAAAGACCTCGCCCTTGTAAATCCAAACTTTAACCCCAATGCGCCCGTAGGTGGTATGGGCATGAAAGAGCGCGTAATCAATGTCGGCTCGCAAAGTATGGCGGGGAACCCGACCATCACTCTCACTTGCGATCCGGGCCATTTCGGCTCCGCCCAAGCGCCCCGCACAACGAATGCGGACTCCCTGGGCCCCCAAGCGCATCGCTCGTTGGACCGCCTGCTTCATTGCTCGTTTATAGGAAACTCGTTTGTTGATCTGTTCCCCAATACTTTCAGCTACCAATTGAGCATCAAGTTCAGGTTGATGAATTTCTTGAATGTTGAGCTTAATCCGTTTGCGGGTAAAGCGTTCCAAGGTTTCTTTCAAGAGATCAACATTTGCGCCCCGTTTACCAATCACGATGCCTGGTTTAGCCGTAAAGACCGTGATTTCAATTTTGTTTGCTGAACGCTCAATTTCGATGCGAGAAACCCCCGCATTCTTGAGTTCTTTGCTGATCAATTTACGGATTGCAATATCTTCGTGCAATTGCTCCGTATAATTATGCTCGGCAAACCATTTGGATTGCCAATCCTTGATATAGCCTAGACGAAAACCAATTGGATGTACTTTGCGTCCCAAAAAGCGCCTCCTCGCTTAACCAACCGCCGTTACGGTTTGGCCATCGTCCACGACGACGGTAATATGCGACATTCGCTTGCGGATCAGGTCAATGCGCCCGCGAGCGCGGGGCATATAACGCTTCAGCCGGGGGCCATCGTCGGCATAGATTGTCTTTACCACCAAGTCCGCAGGGTCCATATCAAAATTATTTTCGGCATTGGCCGCTGCTGACTTAATCGTGCGGGCAACTTCCCGCGCAGCTTTGTGGGGCATGTAGGTTAGGATGGCCAATGCTTGATCGACTGGCTTGCCGCGGACCAGATCAACGATTCGTCGCACTTTGGAGGGCGAGATTCGTATGTATTTGGCAATTGCTTGTGCTTGCATTTCACAGCCCTCTGTCAGACGCAATCCAGGGCTTTACCTGGAGCTTTGCGTTTCGTTACTATTTCATCTTGCCGCGCTTATCAGCTTTTTTGCCCCCATGCCCACGAAACGTGCGTGTTGGAGCAAATTCCCCTAGTTTATGGCCGACCATATTTTCCGTTACATAGACTGGAATATGGCGGCGACCATCGTGAACAGCTATTGTATGCCCAATCATTTGGGGAAAAACGGTTGAATCCCGTGACCATGTGCGTAAAACCCTTTTTTCACTCGCATGGTTCATTTCCTCAATCCGACTGAGCAGCTTAACGTCCACATACGGGCCCTTTTTAGAAGAACGAGACATAGCCTCTCCTGGTACAGGGAACTATTTTTTGCGTCGCCGAACGATAAAGCGATCAGTACGCGGATTAAACCGAGTTTTCTTGCCCATAGCCGTCTTTCCCCATTTGGTTTTCGGGGACATCCCCCGCGGAGCGCGGCCTTCACCACCTCCATGGGGATGGTCGCGGGGGTTCATTGCACTTCCCCGGACTGTTGGCCGGCGGCCTAACCAACGCGAACGGCCTGCTTTTCCAATCCGAACGTTCTGATGGTCAATATTACCAATTTGGCCAAGCGTTGCAAAACAATTCTTATGCACTTTCCGCGTTTCCCCCGAAGGTAAGCGGATAATGACATATTCGCCTTCTTTGGCCATCAATTGGGCTGCGCCACCAGCACTTCGTACCAAGACTCCGCCGCGCCCGATTTCCATTTCAATGTTGTGGATTTGGCTTCCTAAAGGGATAGCCCAAAGGGGTAGCGCGTTCCCGACCCGAATATCTGCTTCGGGCCCGCTCATCACCATATCCCCAACATTAAGCCCCGTAGGATGTAAAATATAGCGCTTTTCCCCATCAATGTAGTGCAAAAGCACAATCCGCGCACTCCGATTGGGGTCATATTCTATCGCCGCAACTTTCGCGGGGATATTATGTTTATTGCGCTTAAAATCAACCAAACGGTAAAAACGCTTATGGCCGCCCCCCTGGTGGCGAGTTGTGATGCGGCCCTGATTATTGCGCCCCGCCTTTTTGTGCAGGGGTTCAAGCAAACTTGGCTCTGGCTGCGTTTTTGTGATTTCATCAAACGTTGAAACCGACATATTGCGCCGCCCAGCCGAAGTAGGCTTATAGCGTCGGATACCCATGCTATTCTACCTCGAATGCTTTAGCTATCGAACAATTCAATCCGATTTCCTTCGGCCAAGGTCACAATTGCCTTTTTCCAGCTACGGGTATAGCCAAATTGCTTGCCCCGGCGCTTTAGTTTGCCCCGCACAGTCATGGTATGCACTTTAACTACGGCTACCTTGAAGATGTTTTCAATCGCTCGCTTGATCTGCGGTTTGGAAGAATTGCGGACTACTTCAAAGCAATACTTATTGAGTTCCATCAAGCTCGTATTCTTCTCAGTAATTAGCGGGCGCGTGATAATTTGATAATCATTCATGCGGCATCCTCATTGGCCCCAAGGGTAGCACGCCGTTTGGGACTATCTAAATAACTTTCAGCTACTTCCACTGCTGCCTTTGACATCATAACGGTCTCAAACCGCAGCAAATCTACCACATTTAGATAATGCGCTAAAAGAACTTTGACGTTTGGCAGATTGCTCGCTGAACGCTGGAGGTTAGCATTTTTCTTATCAATAACCACCAATGTTTTGCCTGTCAAGGCATGAGATTCTAGGAGGTTCAGGAAACCTTTAGTTTGCGGCTGTTCCATTTCGAGCTTTTCAATGAAGCGAATCTGATCCGCCGCATATTTGACCGAAAGAGCCGAGCGAACAGCCAAGCGCCGCATCTTGCGGAGCATCTTTTTCTCGTAGGAACGAGGATGGGGCCCGTGGGCAACTCCGCCGCCGCGTCGATGAGGGGCCCGAATCGAGCCTTGGCGGGCGCGGCCTGTGCCCTTTTGGCGATAGAGCTTGCGCGTGCTGCCCCGCACATCCCCTCGCCCAAGCGTATTGTGGGTTCCTAAACGAGCATTTGCCAGCTGGCGCACAACAGCCTGGTGCATCACGGGTTCATTTGGTTCAATCCCAAAAAGAAAATCACTGATTTCAAATTCCCCGATTAACTCACCCTGTTGTTCGTAAAGCTTCGCTTGCATTCCTATTTTGCTCCTCTCTTGGCTTTGATCGCATGTTTGACATGCAACAAACCATTGCGAGGGCCAGGAACCGCTCCACGGACTAAAAGGACATTTTTCTCTGGGATGACCTCAATCACTTCCAGATTCTGGATTGTGACGCGCTCATTACCCATGTGCCCAGCCATGCGTTGCCCTTTCCAAACCCGGCTTGGCGCAGTACCGCCCCCAATTGAGCCTGGGGCCCGTAGGCGGTCACTTTGCCCGTGCGTTGCGGGGCCTCCACGAAACCCGTGGCGTTTCACGACCCCCGCAAAACCTCGCCCTTTTGTCGTGCCTACCACATCTACGCGCTGCCCCACCTGAAACAGATCAACATGCAAGATGTCGCCTACTTTATGGTCGGCGATGTTTTCAGCCGGAAATTCGCGCAACTGCCGAACCAAAAGGCCAGCAGGCTGGAGATGCCCTTGCTGCGGTTTTGTGAGCTTCCGTGGCGCAACTTCTTCAAAACCAATTTGCACTGCTTCATACCCATCACGGTCTTTGGTGCGAATCTGCGTCACTACACATGGGCCAACTTTGATCACGGTTACAGGAATCACTTCCCCTGCGGCATCAAAGACTTGCAACATGCCTAGTTTCCGCCCTAATACACCCCGTATCATAGCACTGCCTCACCATGCACTCTTTGTGATTCTGGATTCAGCGTGGTGAAAACCCAAAACCTTAACTATGGCCCACTATAACTTAATTTCGATGTCTACCCCAGCGGGGAGATTGAGCTTCATCAACGCATTGATCGTTTGTTGACTGGGATCAATCACATCTATCAGCCGTTTATGAGTCCGAATTTCAAATTGTTCTTGCGAATCTTTGTCAATAAAACCCGAGCGAATGACACTGTATTTTTGAATCTTCGTAGGTAAAGGCACTGGCCCAGCGACCAAGGCTCCCGTGCGTTCAGCCGCCTCGACTATCTGTCGCGCCGACTGATCCAAAATTTTGTGATCATAGGCCTTTAGACGAATCCGTACCTTTTGTTTCACCATGCAGGACTCCTCAAGCTCAATGGTCAATGAAATGAATGGTAGAAATTGCTAAAAAACTAAATAATAAAGGTCTTTTTTGAAAGTTTACTAAGATTTTATCTACAATGAAACCCAATTTATTTCCCTCGGAATCAACAGCTTTAGCTGTTGGGTCACGGCTAAAGCCGGGGCCTCCAGGAGGGAGGATTTCATCGTCACGAATGGCGGCCTGATAAGATCATCTCTGACTTCTTGACCAACGAGCAAAAATCGCTACGGGCAAGAGGCGCGTAGTTTCGGCTTCTTGAATGGCAAGTTCCCCAGCCACAACTTCGCCCCCAAAGGCTTTCGGAATAGCGGCTACCAGCAAATTATGAAGGGTTAAAGCTGAAAGCTGCGTAGCATACCCATTGATCAACATTCCAACAGATCGTTTACTCAATAGCTGGGCACAAGTTTCGACTAAACCAGGTAATTCTTCAGCTAAACGCCAGATTTCACCTTTTGGCCCCCGCCCAAAGACTGGCGGATCCATCGTGATCAAGTCGTAAGAAGCCCCTCGACGTAGTTCACGGCGCAGAAACTTGGGCACATCATCAACCAGCCAGCGAATCGGTTTATCCTGCAACTGTGAAGCAATTTGATTAGCTTGGGCCCAAAGCGTTGCGGGCCGTGAAGCATCAACTTGGCAAACTCGCCCACCTGCTTGAGCCGCAACTAGAGCGTTTAAGCCCGTATAACCAAACAAAACTAAAACTTTGGGCTGCTGAATGCGAGCAAGTTGTTGTTGCATCCAGTCCCAGTGAGCTTGCTGCTCAGGAAAAATCCCCGTATGGCGAAAAGGTGTAAGTTTTGCCCAAAAAGCCAAATCTTTGTTATAGGGCAAAAGCCATTGATCAGGGACAGATTTGTTTACTAACCATTGTCCTGACCCTTCGGCCTTAGGCTGAAAAACGACTTCAGCTTCATCCCAAACATTTTCAGATAAAGTCGGAGGCCAAAGAGCTTGAGTTTCAGGCCGAATCAGCCGATAAGGGCCAAAACGCTCTAATTTCTGTCCCGCCCCGGAGTCGAGTAATTCATACTCGGCCCACGGAGGCGGCTTCAAAAGCATTAAGTTAATGGAAATTTCCTTTTAGCCGCGTTGCTTGGCAATCAATTCTTGTGCCAAATGATCAGGTAAGGCTTCGTAATGGTCAAATTCCATTGACCAAGTCGCCCGACCTTGCGTGGAAGAGCGCAATTCAGTCGTGTAGCCAAACATCGTGGCCAGCGGGGCAAAAGCGCGAATAACCTGCGTGTTAGCACGAATTTCCATGCCTTCAACCCGCCCGCGCCGTGAATTCAAATCTCCCAAAACCGTGCCCAAGAAATCTTCAGGCGTTATGACTTCGACCTTCATAATCGGCTCTAAAAGAATCGGGCGACCTTTCCGCACTCCCTCTTTAAGTGCCATTGAAGCGGCAATCTTAAAAGCCATTTCAGAAGAGTCTACTTCATGGAAAGAACCATCATAAAGAGTGATTTTGAGATCAACAACGGGATAGCCTGCAACAACCCCCGTTTGCATGGCTTCGCGGATTCCTTGCTCAATCGGTGAGATATATTCTTTAGGAATAACACCCCCAACGATACCGTTGACAAACTCAAAGCCTGTGCCTTGAACAAGTGGCTCTAACTTGATTTTGACGTGGCCATATTGCCCTCTACCGCCACTTTGCCGCACAAAACGGCCTTCAACATCAACGAATTGCGAAATCGTTTCCCGATAAGAAACTTGTGGTTTACCTTGATTGGCTTCCACTTTATATTCTCGGCGCATTCGGTCAACGATAACTTCGAGATGTAATTCACCCATCCCTTTAATAATAGTTTGGCCCGTTTCGTGATCGGTATAAACACGGAAGGTGGGGTCTTCTTCGCTCAAGCGGTTAAGCGCAATGCTCATTTTATCCTGGTCAGCTTTAGTTTTCGGCTCAACAGCCAACTCAACTACTGGTTCAGGAAAGCGAATACGCTCTAAAACCAGGGGATTCTCAGGGTCACAAATCGTATCGCCCGTAAAACTTTGCTTTGGCCCGACCATCGCAGCAATATCGCCCGCATAAACCTCTTTAATGTCTTCGCGGTGATTAGCGTGCATCTGCAACAAGCGCCCAACCCGTTCGCGCTGGTTGCGCGAAGTATTGAGGACGTAAGTTCCAGTCTCGATTTTGCCCGAATAGACGCGGAAGTAGGCAAGTTTACCGACATAAGGATCAGCCACAATTTTGAAGACCAGAGCCGTAAAAGGTTCCGCATCACTGGGCTGCCGCACGACAGTTTTTTCAGCGTCTTCATCTTCACTGGGGAGCGTACCATGCACCGCAGCGCGTTCGAGCGGCGAGGGGAGATAATCCACCACCGCATCGAGCATCTTCTGCACACCCTTATTTTTGAGGGCCGACCCACACAGAACCGGGACTAATTTGCGCTCAATAGTAGCTTTCCGCAGGCCCCGCTTCAATTCCTCAATATTTAGCTGCTCACCTTCGAGGTAGAGCAGCGTCAATTCGTCGTCAGTTTCCGCAATCGCTTCAATCATCTCTTGCCGAGCAGCCTCAACATGAGCTACCATATCGGCGGGAATCGCACCAATTTCTGTTTCTTGCCCAAGATCATCAAGATAAATCGTGGCGGTATTTTCCATTACATCTATAATGCCGCGAAACTTATCTTCTGCGCCAATTGGTAATTGCAGAATTACTGGTTTTGCGCCAAGTCTTTCCTTGATCATCTCTATTGTGCGTTCAAAGCTTGCTCCAACGCGGTCCATTTTATTCACAAAACAGATGCGTGGGACAAAATACTTATCGGCTTGCCGCCACACGGTTTCAGATTGCGGTTCAACCCCTGCTACGGCATCAAAAACGACCACGCCACCATCAAGGACGCGCAAAGAACGCTCGACCTCAACGGTAAAATCAACGTGGCCAGGGGTATCAATGATATTGATACGGTAGCCATTCCAAGATGCGGTAGTCGCTGCTGAAGTGATGGTAATTCCCCGTTCCTGTTCTTGGGGCATCCAATCCATCACGGCTGTACCTTCATGGACTTCACCTATTTTATAGGTTCGCCCGGTGTAAAACAACACCCGCTCTGTGGTTGTGGTTTTGCCGGCATCTATGTGGGCAATAATTCCTATATTGCGAATGTGATCAAGTTCTATCTGGCGTGACATAACCTATCGTCTTTTTTATAAGGGTATAAAATTAGCCAAAATTCCTGAATCCAAGGGGTTAGGCTTATTTTTGACTTTAAGAAAAACTTAGAGTCGGCCATAATGAGCAAAAGCGCGATTGGATTCGGCCATTTTATGCGTATCTTCTTTTCGTTTGATGGTATTACCCGTATTGTTGAAAGCATCAGCAATTTCAGTAGCCAAACGGTCATGCATCGGGCGGCCCGAACGGCCTCTAGCCGAAGTCAAAATCCAGCGAATAGCTAACGAAAGACGACGATCACTTTTAACTTCAACAGGTACTTGGTAAGTTGCGCCCCCAACACGGCGGGGCTTGACTTCAATCGAGGGGCTGGCGTTCCGCAAGGCTTGCTCAAAAACTTCCAGCGGCTGGCGCTTTGTTTTCTCGGAGGCAATTTCCATTGCCGAGTAGACAATGCGCTCGGCTAGGCTACGTTTGCCTCGCGTCATCACTTTATTGATAAACTGTTGCACGATTACACTGTTATAGCGTGCATCGGGTGAAGTTCGGCGTTTTTGAAATTTAGCTCGACGTGGCATAAACAATCCTCAAAATAGCTGTTCAAACGCGTAAAGGACAAATTTAGCGCCGGCCCGCTGGCTGCGCTCCCCCGCGCTTCGTGCCATACTTTGACCGCCCCTGCTTTCGGTTGGCGACTCCCTGCGTATCCAACGTGCCTCGTACAATGTGATAGCGCACCCCTGGCAGGTCTTTTACCCGCCCCCCTCTAATGAGAACAACTGAGTGTTCTTGAAGATTGTGACCCTCGCCTGGAATATAGGCTGTCACCTCTAAGCCATTGGAGAGCCGTACCCGCGCTATTTTGCGGAGTGCTGAATTCGGTTTTTTGGGAGTTACCGTGCTTACTTTAGTACAAACTCCGCGTTTCTGCGGTGAACCCTTCCCCCGCGTCAACTTATTACGCAATGAATTGTAGGTAAACCGCAGGGCTGGGGCTTTAGTTTTGCGTATCACCGGTTTGCGAGGTTTGCGAATCAATTGGTTTATGGTTGGCATCCGCGATTTTCTCTCTGTTATGCGCTTAAAAGACTAGTTCAAAAAACAAAAGAACAAACGAGCCTCATATCTGGTTACAGCTTCGGCTGTACCTTAGAGTAGGCTAGAAAACGAAAGAAGCTCATAAACTGCGCAACAATTGGCAAGTATAACACTCTTCCAGTAGCTTGTCAACCCCAAGCTGCTGGAAGAATTCAGACTGCTTACTTGCTTCTGCGCGGTTAAATGAAACAAAGAACATTCTTCATTCACAACTCAAATTTTCACTGTGATATGTAAATCTTTAAGTTGGCGATCATCCACCGAAGAAGGCGCACTGGTCATCAAATCTATTGCTTGCTGCGTCTTGGGGAAAGCCATCACTTCCCGAATCGTACTCTCCGCAGCCAGCAACATCACCAACCGATCTATCCCATGGGCAATCCCGCCATGCGGTGGCGCTCCATATTCAAAAGCTTCTAACATGTGCCCAAAACGCTCTTTAATAACCTCATCATCTATGCCAAGCAGTGAAAACATCTTTTGTTGAATATCTCGCTGATAGATCCGAATACTTCCGCCCCCAATCTCATAGCCATTCAAGGTAATATCGTATGCTTTGGCCCTAACATTGCCAGGCGCAGTATCAAGAAGTGCAACATCTTCATCGTGAGGCGCAGTAAAGGGATGGTGCATGGCATCCCAGCGGCGCTCATCTTCATTCCATTCAAACAAAGGAAAATCTGTAATCCAAGCGAAGGAAAGAATATCTGAATCAGTGAGATTTAAGCGTGCTGCAAATTCAGTCCGCAACCTTCCCAAAACATTTGCTACAACATGAGCCGTGTCAGCAACTAAAAGTAATAAATCACCTGGGCTACCTTCCAAACGCTCAATGATTCCTTGCATTTCTGTGAGGCTTACCAAACGCCCAAATGAAGAGCGCATTTCAGCTTGAGCATCTTGTGGGATAACAACCCAAGCCAACCCTTTGGCTCCATTTGTCTTCGCTATTTCAACTAATTCGTCTAATTGCTTGCGGCTATATGCACTACAGCTAGGAACTCTAATCCCTTTAACCTGGCCACCTTGCTCTAAAGCATTTTTGAAAACATTAAATTTCGTATCAGCAACTACATCGCCAACATCAACCAGTTCCAAGCCATAGCGCAAATCGGGTTTATCACTCCCAAAACGGCCCAGTGCTTCAGCGTAGCTCAGGCGCGGAAAAGGGGTTATTAAACGCTTTTGAGGCACAATTTCCTTCGCAAGCGCAATGTAAAGTTGTTCTGTAAGATCAAGCATATCTGCTTGATCAATAAAACTCATCTCTATATCGAGTTGCGTAAACTCTGGTTGACGGTCAGCGCGTTGATCTTCATCTCGAAAACAGCGAGCAATCTGAAAATATTTATCATAGCCCGCAACCATTAACAATTGCTTGAGTTGTTGGGGGCTTTGGGGCAAAGCATAAAATTGCCCAGGATGCAAACGACTTGGAACAAGATAATCACGGGCCCCTTCGGGCGTAGATTTAATTAAAATCGGGGTTTCAATTTCTAAAAAACCTTCTTTATCCAAGAAATCGCGGATAAATTTAATAACTTGATGGCGCAAAATTAGATTTCGTTGCATTCGCTCGCGGCGCAAATCCAAATAGCGATATTTCAGCCGCAAGGATTCTTCTTCGCCCATCTCGCGGGCAATAGAGATCGGCGGTGTTTTCGCTGAGTTTAACACGGTTATGGCCGAAGCCTGAATCTCAATTTCACCCGTCGCAATTTCGGTATTGATCGCGGCTTCGGGGCGTTTTTTGACTAAGCCCTGAATTTGTAAAACATATTCAGACCGAACATCAGAGGCAATTTTATGGGCTTCTGGCGCAAGCGCAGAGTCAAAAACCACTTGCGTCAGACCATATCTATCTCTTAAATCTATAAAAATCAAAGGGCCATGATCACGTCGTCGATGAACCCAACCTGCTAAAGTTGTTTCTTGCCCACTCTGATCAGCCCTTAATGCGCCACAAGTATGCGAACGCAACATAGATCCTCCTAGCTAAAATTTTCTTTCAAAAGAAAAATCATTCCCCAACATACCACAATTTGATTAAACCATTGCCCAATGCAGAAACAAGTAGTTTACCATCGGGGGAAAAAGCGACCCACGCTGCCGACGATTTTGGTTGGAGTTTGGTAATCAATTCACCACTCGGCATGGCCCAAAGCCGAATCGTCTCGTCTTCAGAGCCACTGGCCAACATTTTCCCATTAGGGCTAAAAGCTACTGAACGGATTTCATCACCATGGCCCTTTAAGACAAGCATTTGTTCACCAGTGCTTACCTTCCAAAGCCTCACAGTTGCATCTTTTGAACCGCTTGCGATCAATGTGCTGTCTGGGCTAAAAACGGTTGGTAAAACCCAGTTTTTGTGCCCTCGCAAGGTTTTTGAAATGGTCTCAGTCGTAACGTCCCAGAGTTTTACCGTAAAGTCAAGGGAACCGCTCGCTAAAGTTTTGCCATCAGGACTCCAAACGACACTTTCAATCCAATGTTGATGACCTAACAATGTTTTGTGCAGCGAGAATTGCGAAACATCCCACAAACGGAGCGAAGCATCTTTAGAACCACTTGCTAACATCTTACTATCACGACTGAAAACTACTGCTGCGACTTCATCGGTGTGACCACGCAATGTGGCCTTTAGCTTACCTTCTGGCAATTGCCACAATTTGATAGTTTTATCAGCCGAACCTGTTGCCAACCATTGCCCATCAGGGCTAAAAGCTACCGAACGCACAGCTTCAATGTGCCCTGTTAGCGTTTTAGTCGCTTTCGGAATCAATCCATCAGCAAATGTCCACAATTTCACAGTCTTATCAGCCGCCGCCGAAGCCAACATTTTACCATCAGGGCTAAAAACCGCTGCCCACATTCCCCCAGCATGGCCGTGCAAAGTCGTCAATTCTTGCCCAAAAGTGTAGACGGGCGTGGGAGTAAGCGAAGGCATGGGCGTAAAAGTTGGCGGGCGAGGAGTTGGCGAAGATGTGCGAGTCGGTTTTGGCAAAGGCGAAGGAGAGAAGGTTGCAGTGGGAATCGCAGTGGGCGTGGGTGGTGCGAGATTCGGCAAATTTGCCCCGCAGCCTGCTAAACCACCTAAAATCAACAAACCTGCTATCCAGCCCCAGCATCGCATCATTTTTGCTTTCTAAAACCTCGATAACCTCGATCTGTTTTTAGGCAAAAGAGAAAAACTTGCTGCTTTTCTATTTTTGGAGATAGATCAAGAGCAAGTTTTTAGCTCAAATAAAGCTCTGAATTCCAATCTAAGACAAGGCAAATAGGTTTAAGCCAAAACCGAAACATCGGTATAGCCCGCATCATTGATTGCGGCCACAAGGGCACTCACCGCGACATTGCCATCATGCTCAATCCGAACAGATTTCTCACTGAGGTTGACTTGGACATTCTGCACCCCTTGCACCTTACTCACGGCTTTGGTGACCGCATTGACACAATGTTGACAAGAAAGCTGGGGAACCAGAAATTGCTCGGTTGCCATAACGTCGACCTCCTCGTTAAAATTTTGCAATTCCGCTTAGGAAACTATCATATCACAAATAGCATAATCTGCAAGCTGAGGGATTTTTAGCATTGCAGAAACGGGCTTTCTAGGGTATTTTTATTGTTCATTTCATCTATAGATAAGAGTAGACAAGAATAGATAAATAAGATATACTAGAGCGGTGAATTTGGGGGATTACGCAAAACTGTTGGCGTGAGTTGGAAGCGCAGGTTGTTTCGGCCCGCCCAGAGTCGCAGAATCAATATTTCACAAATTACGCATTCGTGCTAAAATGACTTAGGTTTGGATTGCAGCCATTTGCCAAAAATGGTCGGGATTTATTTGGGCCCTAAAATAAGGAGCATTTTGGGATATGAAACTACACGAGTACCAAGCACGTGATCTGTTGGCCAAGTACGGAATTCCGGTAACTGGGGGCGGTGTAGCAACAACGGCAGCCGAAGCGCGGAAAATTGCCGAAACTATTGGGGCTAAAGTCGTTGTTAAAGCCCAAGTTTTTGTTGGGGGACGGGGCAAAGCTGGGGGCGTAAAGCTGGCAAATACACCCGATGAGGCCGAAGCAGTGGCCAAACAGATTATCGGGATGGATATTAAGGGCCTGACGGTTGAAAAGGTTTTAGTCGCTGAGGCTATTTCCTATAAAAAAGAGATTTATCTTAGCGCAATCCTAGATCGTGGCACAAAAAAGGTGTTGATGATCGCTTCTTCAGAGGGTGGCGTAGAGATTGAAGAAGTTGCCAAGACCAATCCTGATGCGATTATTAAGGTAGCGGCCCATCCGACGTTGGGTTTGCTAGATTATCAGGCCCGCGAATTGGCTTTTGCGATTGGGCTGACCGACGGCAAGCAAGCTCGCCAATTTGCCCAAATTGCAAGCGGCCTTTACAAGGTTTTTGTTGAAACCGATGCTTCGTTGGCCGAAATCAATCCCTTGGTTATCCGCGAAGATGATAGCCTCCAAGCCCTCGATTCCAAGATTCTCTTAGATGATAGCGCTCTTTTCCGCCACGCCGATTTGGAAGCCATGCGCGACGCTTCAGATGAGCCTCCCGAAGAGCAACAAGCACGGGACGCTGGTATCACGTTCATTAAGCTCGATGGCAATATCGGCTGTATGGTCAATGGGGCTGGTTTGGCGATGGCCACGATGGATGTCGTCAAATTGTATGGTGGTGAGCCTGCAAACTTCTTAGATATTGGTGGGGGCGCAGGCAAAGACAAAGTCAAAGCGGCTTTGCAAATCATTCTTGCTGATCCCAACGTTAAAGCGGTTTTATTCAATATTTTTGGCGGGATTACACGGGTAGATGAAGTAGCCAAAGGGATTATCGCGGCTTTGGAAGAAGTCAAGACAGATGTTCCGATGGTGGCTCGGCTCGTGGGGACAAATGAAGAAGCTGGGCGGGCTTTACTCGTTGAATCGCAACTTATTCCGGTTGCAACCCTCGGCGAAGGGGCCCAAAAAGCAGTGGCCGCAGCGAAAGCTTACGCTTCAGCAGCCTAAACGCAGTTTAGTATCTTTGTGAATCTCACGGATTACACGGTTTCCGACTCTTTGTCGCAGCGTGTAATCCGTGTTCTGTACTAGCTACCTTTTTACTACATTCCATCCGAGGAAAATTATGAAGAAACGTGCATTGATCACAGGAGTCACAGGGCAAGATGGAAGTTATCTGGCCGAATTCCTGCTTGAGCAAAATTATGATGTTCTAGGCATGGTACGCCGCACAAGTACTGTGAATTTTGAGCGAATTCGGCATTTCCAAGACCAGATTACCTTAGTTTCAGGCGATTTACTCGACGAAGTTTCGCTGATCAACATTCTTAAAGAACATCGGCCTAGTGAAATCTATAATCTGGCCGCCCAATCTTTCGTGCAAACCTCGTGGGGGCAACCTGTTTTTACGGGCGAAGTGACGGGCTTAGGTGTAACCCGCATTTTGGACGCTCTTAGAACAGTTGACCCAACAATTCGCTTTTATCAGGCCTCAAGCAGTGTGGACGGCGAAACTCCCGTGCTTGTACGCCGCGATGGGCAAATTGAACTGCTCCCGATTGCCCAGCTTGTGCCTTCAACTTATCGTGCAAAAAATGTAACGCTTCCTCTCAAAGACGTAGAAACCTTGATGGTTGATGAAGAAGGCAAAGTTTCTTTTGCACCCGTAAGCCATGTTTCGCGCCATCCAAAGAATCGCCTCTATACTTTGAAATATAAAGGTGGCGGTAAACTTCGCATTACGGGTGATCATTCAGTGATTGTCTTTGATAAGCAGGGTGAACTCGCTGCAAAACGAGTAGATGAGCTCCAAGTTGGTGATTATCTGATCACTTACAACGGGAGTCAATTTCAAACCCAACCAAACAGGAATGTTTCAACAGGCATAACTGTTGCGCCCGAATACGAAAGTCGCCAAAACAGTCATCAGCGTGAAGTTGCTCATTCGCCGCAGTTAATGAAATTTTTGGGCTTCTATTTGACTAAGGGGCATTGTGTTTTTGAGCCAGCCCAAAAACAAGCCCCTGTTGCTTTAACCTTTCATCTCAGCGAACAAGCCGCCCTAGCTGAAGTAAAACAGCTTGTTGCCCAGGTTTTTCCTGAGCAAGATACTGTCGAAACGTTTGAAATGGCAAGTAGCTCGCATACATTGACGATTTACAACAATATGCTAGCAGGTATTTGTGTTCAATTCGGTAAAAATCCTCACGAAAAACATTTACCTGCATGGATTTGGGGATTAGCACCTGAGTTTATTCGTAGCTTTATCCTAGGTTGTCTGAGTAACACTCAAATTCAGGCAACTGAAATGAGCTTTAACACGGTTAGTAAGCAGCTTGCACACGAGATAGTCTATCTTATGCGGAACGCAGGGCTTGGCTCCCGTATTGTTAAGCGGATCAAGAAAGCGCACCTTAGCCCAACTGGCCTGCTTATTCCTAAAACTGTCAGTTATCTGGTCAAAGGGAGCAAGCAGAGCTACCTTGAAAGTCTGCCTTCAGCACTTTTTGAACATGATTTCGTAGGAACGCAAGATCAGCGAATAGACTGTAAACCGCTTGTTTCTAAGCGCGAAATCAAGCGAATCGTGAATGATCAACAATTGAATCTCGCTCAACCATTGGCTAAATGGGTTACATCTACACTGGGCGCAGCGAAGATTACTGAAATCACAGCCGAAGATGGTGATTTTGAGGTCTACGATCTTTCAGTGCCTAATGGCCAGCGCTTCTTTGGCGGAAATGTTCCGATTCTTCTGCACAATTCAGAAATGTTTGGTAAAGTACAAGAAGTTCCACAGACTGAAAATACGCCGCTCTATCCGCGCAGCCCGTATGGAGTAGCAAAAGTCTATGGGCATTGGATCACAGTGAATTATCGAGAGAGTTATGATATGTTTGGCTGCTCTGGGATTCTGTTTAATCACGAATCTCCGCGCCGTGGCCTCGAATTCGTTACCCGTAAAATCACGCATACCGTGGCTCGCATCAAATTAGGGTTGGCGAAAGAGTTGCGCTTGGGCAATATGGATGCGCGACGCGATTGGGGCTATGCGCCAGACTACGTGCGAGCAATGTGGCTGATGCTGCAACAACCAAAACCCGATGATTATGTGGTGGCTACGGGTGAAACTCACTCTGTCCGCGAGTTTGTGGAACTAGCTTTTGGGCATGTGGGGCTGAATTATAACGATTACGTTGTTCAAGATGAGCGCTTTATGCGCCCTGCTGAAGTCGATCTGCTTGTTGGAGACCCCAAAAAAGCACGTGATGCTCTCGGCTGGCAACCTGATGTAACCTTTGAGGAATTAGTCCGCATTATGGTTGAAGCAGATTTGAAATTGCTTGGAGGCTAAGAACTTCTTTAGAAGAGCCAAGATAAGAAGAAGGCAATAACTTAAAGCTATTGCCTTCTTTCTTTTTATTCATTTAGCACTTATCCTCCTAACGCAGCAGTCCCTTTGGCTTTGCCAATTTTACCCAATCAGGATATTCCTGCATTAGTAAATCATAAAGTTCATTATCAGCAATTGAGATGGGGTCTTCTACACTGAAGAAATTGGCATTATCCACATAGCGGTCTTTCATTGTATCCAATTCCTCCAAAAAACGAAAATCACTTGCGGTCAATTGCTTGAAGAAGCCACCGATCCCACCACCCTTTACGTCTTTCCGCGATTTCCCAATCGCCATAAATTGCCAGAAAATTGGTTCAAAGGAAGACCAACGAATCTGGTTGCGGGTCTCATCTTCATCAAAAGTTGCGCCATCGGTAACGAACATGACGTAGGTTGGAATTGGGGCCGTAACTGGTTTTTGAGTTTTACCTCCAGCATTTTGGGGGAAATAGAAGGAACGAATCGCTTTCATCACGCGGCCATAGTAGGTTCCACCTTCAAGCTGATATTTCTTGAGGATTCGATCTACGAAACCACCAAAGTTATCAACGGACAATTCGCCTGCACTATAAGCATGTTCACCGAAAAGAAAAATATCAATTGCCCCATCATCATCAAAACGACAGCCGAGAGCTAAAATCCGTTCCGAAAAGCGCTGAATCTTACTGCTACTGTAAAGAGAAGCCATTGAACCAGAGATATCCAGACAAAGCGCAACGCGGGCCCGATGTTCGTCAAGCCCAACCTTTTTGAGCGAAATGCTGGCCTGCTTCGCTAAACTAAGAATTTGGGGGGCCTGCTGGGCTAATTTCTTCTCAAGCGATAAGCGGGAAGCGGAAAGTGACGAAGACGGGATGGTAGAGGGAGTAGAAACAGCTTTTGAAGCTGGAGATGGCTTGGGTAATGCTGTTTCGGTACTTCCAAAGTGTTTGAAAAGGGCAGTTAAACCGCCTGCAAAGCCTTGCCCCACAGCCCCAAAGCGCCAAACCTCTTTTAAGTAGATTTCGGCAATGATAATTGCTGTTTCCGTAGCAAAATCTTGACCTTCAAAGCGATAGCAGGCTATTTCTTGTTGTTCAGCAAGTAGCCGCAGACAACCTTGTGAGATAAGCGCCATTGTGCCAGGGCCAGCGAGAATTGCACAGAAAACAAGCCGCGTAATCGTTGGGGGAATACTCTTTAGCGAAATTTCAAACTGCTCTTTATCTCCATTTTGCGGCCCTTTGGCCCTTATGGCCCCCTCAGGCGAGGTTTTTTGGTCATTAAAGATGATAAACCGCGCTTCGGCTAGTTTTCCCGCAGCGTCCACTCCTAAACAACAGAGCGTCAGTGGCTGATTTTGGGCAACCTTTAGCCCAATGCCCACTGTAATGTCGGTTGCAGGAGTGAGATCAAGGAGTTTACTCTTTTGGCCTTTGACAAATTCGCGCATAGCGATCTACCTTTTGCAAAAATTTAGGAGGATGAGGAAAGCGTTAAAATAGCTTCTTCGCCCTTAAAATGTTTGAGAAGCCCTCTTAAATCCCCCCCAAAACCCTGCCCAATTGTCCCAAACCGCCAAACATCGGTCAGAAATAGCTCGGCAATGATCACCGACTTCTCATTTCCAAACTCTTTACCTTCAAAAAAGTACCGAGCGACCTCTTGTTGATTAGCTAAAATCCGCAGATGACCCTTAGAAAGTTGCCCCATTGTTGCTGAATCCTCAATGGTAGCTGTAAAAATGAGCTTATTAAGCATTTGGGGCATTCGGGCCAAATCAATTCTAAACTGTTCGGTATCATGTCCTCGCGGCCCAATTGCCAATACGCCACCTTCAGGCGTTTTTCTTTGTTGATCAAAAACAAAATACCGCTCATTAAGGAGCGTGTTTGTGTCGGTTACGCCAAAACAACAGATCTGAACGCTTTGCGGATTGCTGAAAGTTAAACCTACCCCTACCGCGATACTGCTCAGAGCCGAAGTGAGGTCAGCAATGCGGCTTTTTTGGCCTCTGACAAAATCTTTCATAGAGAACTCCTGCGAAAACAGCTAAAAAAGAAGAATAACTGATCAAGTATCGCGTTAAACGCTAACTAAGAAGCAACTTCAACCCCAAAAGACTGCACTAAAGCCGCAAAACTACCTTTGTAACTTTGCCCCACAGCCCTAAATTCCCAGCCGTTGCTGTTGCGATAAAGCTCCCCAAAAATCATCACCGTTTCGGAACGCGCTTCTTCAGAAAGATCATAGCGCGTAAGCTCTCTTTTTGTTTCAGCATCAACAACGCGAATGTAAGCTTTGCGGACCATACCGAAGTTTTGTTGCCGAATTTCGGCATCGTGAATGGAAACGCAAAAAGGAATTCGTGTAATCGCCGAGGGAAGCAAAGCTAAATCAACAAAGACCGACTCATCATCAAAAATTGAAGATTTGCCTGTCTTGCGCCCTGCTCCTGTGCGGTTATCCCCTGAATGAACAACACTCCCACACGGTGATTCTAATTGATTATAGAAAACGAAATGCTCGTTTGAAAGCGCTTTGCCCGTTGTGGTGAGCAGAAAAGCACTCACATCTAAATCGAAATCTACGCCACTCGTTCGCCGAACATGCCAGCCTAGCCCAATAACTAACTTCTTGATGCCTGCCTCAATTTGACTACTTGGCATATCTACTTCCTTCTTAAAAATCCCTGAACTTTTGCTCCTCTATATCCATCTAAGAGGTAAGATTCCCTTATCGTGGGCTTTTGCAATCCAAAGTGGATACTCATTCATCAATAATTTATACCATTCTTCGGCTGAAAGATGGCTGAGCTCTTCAACACTAAAGAAATTCGCATTGTCAATAAAGCGATCTTCCATCGTGTCAAGCTCTTCCAGAAAACGGAAATCACTCAAGAAATCTGCGGGATGTTGTTTTCCGTGAGCATCTTTGCGCGATTTACCAAGGGCCACAAACTGCCAGAAGATTGGCTCATGCGACGAACTGATAATCTGTTCACGGGCAAAAGCAGGGTCATCTGGTGCGCCATCGGTCACAAAGATTACGTAAGTGGGCAACTTGCTCTCTGGTGGCTCCCTTTGCGGGTTGGACGGCTTTGCAGGAAAATAAAAATTGCGGACCTCCTGAATCACATTGCCATAGTTTGTCCCCCCCTCAAAGCGATATTGCAATCGCATCCAATTAACATAGCCAGAGAAATTGGCGAGGGATAACTGGTCTGCAAAGTAAGCTCGTTCGCCAAAAAGAAAGATGTCAATGACTTGATTATCATCAAAGTTAAGCCCTAGGGCTAAAACGCGATCAACAAGCTCTTGCATCTTGCCAGAAGAGTAGAGAAAGTACATTGAACGAGAGATGTCGAGGCATAGCGCAACTTTGGCCCGATGTTCGTTGAGGAGGACATTCTTGAGTGCTTCGGCGGCTTTTGTGGATAGGGATTGAAGGGAAGTACGTTGAGCAAGGTTTGCTTCTTGCGATTGCATTTGGAAAGCTCCTAAAACGATTCTCTCAAAACGAAAATGAAGTTAAAGTAGGGGCAAGATGTGTTGAACCCACATCCTGCCCTGAAAGACGCAGAAATCAAACAACATTGACCCCATAAGACCGGGCCATGGGGCCTAATCCGCCGGCAAAGCCTTGGCCAATCGCCCGGAATTTCCATTCCGTGCCGTGGCGATAGACTTCACCAAAAAGCATCGCGGTTTCAGTGCTACTGTCTTCTGAAAGATCATAGCGCACAATTTCGCGGTCTGTTTCAGTATTTCCGATGCGGATGAAGGCTCCGCTAACCATGCCAAAATTTTGCTGCCGCAGGTCAGCTTCATAGATCGTGACCGAAACCACCAGGCGGGCAACTTCAGGTGGCACACGAGTCAGGTCAACTGTGAGGACCTCATCATCGCCATCCCCCTCGCCCGTGCGATTATCACCGCTATGGACAACCGAGCCACAAGCCGATTGCAATTGATTATAGAAGATGAAATCGCGGTCACTGCGAACTTTGCCATCTTCTTTGAGCATAAAAAGGCTGGCATCGAGGTCGAAATCTGCGCCTTCGGTGATTCGGGCATTCCAACCTAAACCGATTGTCACCTTTTTAAGCCCTGGCTCTAGCTTATTGAGCGATACATTTCCGCCTTTAGAAAGCGTAACTGGTCCCATCGCAGACCCCCTTCTAAGCAGTTGCGATTAGCATTGTTTTTAGACACCAACCCCGAAAGAACGGGCCATCGCGGCCAACCCCCCTGCAAAACCATCCCCAACCGCCTTAAACTTCCATTCTGCACCGTGGCGGTAGAGTTCACCGAAAATCATGGCCGTTTCGAGGCCATAATCTTCTGAAAGATCATAGCGGACCATCTCTTCGTTGGTTTTAGCGTTGAGAATTCGGATAAATGCGCCACCGACCATGCCAAAATTCTGTTTGCGAGTTTCGGCATCATAGATCGTTACGCAAATCGTAAGTTTCACAAGATCGGCAGCGAGCTTTGTTAGATTGACCCCAATTTGCTCATCATCGCCTTCGCCCTCGCCCGTGAGATTATCGCCCGAATGTACCACGGCTCCACATGCGGATTTCAAATTATTAAAGAAGATGAAATCGGCTTCAGAGCGCACTTTTCCTGTGGTCGTCAGCAAAAAGGCACTGGCATCGAGGTCAAAGGCTGCGCCGTCAGTGATGCGCGGATTCCAGCCCAAGCCTACCGTAAGCTGTTCAAGTTTGGGGTCGAGCTTGGTTAGCGAGACATTCCCGCCTTTGGCAAGTGAAACTACTCCCATCACAGACTCCTTTTTAGGCATTTACTCCAAAAGAGCGGGACATCGCGGCCAAGCCACCGGCGAAACCTTCGCCGACAGCCTTAAACTTCCATTCTGCGCCGTGGCGGTAGAGTTCACCGAAAACCATCGCTGTTTCGAGGCTATAATCTTCTGAGAGATCATAGCGAACCAACTCTTCGTTGGTTTTGGCGTTGAGAATTCGGATAAATGCGCCACTGACCATACCAAAGTTCTGTTTGCGAATCTCAGCCTCGTAAATTGTTACACAAAACGTAATTCGCACGACATCGGCAGGGAAAGTTGCCAGATTGACTTTGATCTGCTCATCATCTCCCTCTTTGGCTCCCGTGAGTTCATCGCCTGAATGCACAACTGAGCCACACGCGGATTTCAAATTATTAAAGAAGATGAAATCGGCTTCTGAACGTACTTTTCCTGTGGATGCCAGCAAGAAAACACTGGCATCGAGGTCAAAAGCTGCGCCGTCGGTGATGCGCGGATTCCAGCCTAGTCCCAGCGTAATCTGTTCAAGTTTGGGGTCGAGCTTGGTTAGCGAGACATTCCCACCTTTGGAAAGGGAAACGGTCATCTTTTTCCTACCTTTGCTATATCCCAAGCCTAAAGGCCTTGGGGTTTACGGGCTTTTCCCTAAAAAGAATAACACAAATTGAGAGCAAATGCAATTGAAACAGCACATTTACGGCTTAGATTTACCGTTCCAAGGGTGGGGCTGGGGAGCATGATTCTCAACGTCTTCGGGCAAATGCAAGCTCTTTTCGAGGCTTTGCAAACGGGAATCAATGTTGCGTCGCCAGGCTTCGTCTTCGACTTGCACCGTCCGCGTGCGATAGAGAACTTCCTCCAGTAACCTTTGTAAGCCGCCCACCCGGTCTGCCAATAAGCCGATCAGAAAGGCAATCATGGCCATCAGGACTAAAATACTACCAGCCAAAAGAGCTTGGTCGTTGGAAGCTGAGAGCAAACCTAACCTGCGCCCCACAAAAACATAGATCGCACGGAGCAGAAACCCTCCGCCAAGCGCTAGAAAAACAAAGGCAATATAGCTAAAAGTCTTGAGCGGCTCATAAGTCGCGTAGGTTCGAGCGATTATCGCCGCTTGCCGCTTGACGAAATGCCAATTTCCTTGATGCAATTTTGAAGGACGACGCATCGGATTAGTTGTAATGGGAATAGCAATAATTGTCAAACGGCGTTTTCCAGCCTGAATAAGGTTTTCGACGGTATAGGAAAAATCTGTGGTAACAAAGGTTCGCAAAGCTGCTTCGCGGGACAAAGCCCGAAAACCGCTCACCGTATCAGGCACATCGGTTTCTGAAGCCCAGCGCACGACAGAACTTCCCACGAATTGCAGGCTTTTTTTGAGGGGCGAAAAATGAGCAATGTTTTGCACCTGGCGATCCCCAATCACCACGTCGGCTTGGCCGCGCAAAATGGGCGCGACCATCGCGGGAATATCACTGCCGCGATATTGGTGGTCGCCGTCAATATTTACGATAAGATCCGCGCCGAGTTGCAAGGCGGTATCAATTCCTGTCTGGTAGGCTGCGGCCAGTCCTTTGTTGCTAGTATGGCGAACGACGTGGTCTGCGCCGTTGGCCAAAGCAATGGCTACAGTGTCATCTGTGCAGCCATCATCAACAATTAACACACAAATCTCACTTATGCCAGGGATCGTGCGCGGGAGATCGTGCAAAACCTCGGCAATAGTGGCGCATTCATTGAGAACAGGAATCTGAATAACCAGCTTCATCATCATCCTTAAACCCGAAAAAGAAGCGAAGCTCAAACTTTAATTCGGTTTTGAGCTTCGCTTTTTACTCATTTTTCGGTTACTTCGCCTTTGATAAAATCCTCAGTTAATTGCCGTGCTTCGTAATCCGTGAATTGATGGGGGGGCGTTTTCATAAAATAAGCACTTGGCCCCTCGATCACGCCCCCGATTTTTCGATCTAAAGCAAGTTTGGCACAGCGAATGGCATCAATAACTACCCCTGCTGAATTGGGCGAATCCCAAACTTCTAGTTTAAGCTCCAAATTCAGGGGCACATCGCCAAAAGTCGTGCCTTCCATGCGGATATGACACCATTTGCGGTCTCCCAGCCAAGGCACATAATCGCTAGGGCCAATATGCACATCATTGGCAGGGAGAGGTTGGTCGAGTTGGCTGACAACAGCGTTGGTCTTACTGATTTTCTTGCTTTCCAGCCGCTCTTTTTCTAACATATTGTAAAAGTCCATATTCCCACCAAAATTAAGTTGATAGGTACGGTCTAAATGCACGCCGCGCTCACGGAAAAGCGTGGTTAGCACCCGATGGACAATTGTTGCGCCAACTTGACTCTTAATATCATCGCCAATCAGGGGTAGACAATGTTCTTCAAAGCGTTTGCGCCAGTATTCTTGGCTGGCAATAAAGACAGGAATGCAATTGATAAAGCCACAGCCCGCGTCGAGGATTTGCTCAACATACCACTTGGTTGCCATTTCGCTGCCTACGGGCAGATAGGAAATGACGACATCTGTCTTTGTTTCACGCAAAATTTTAACAATATCATCAGTATCGCGCTGGGCCTTCTGGATTACAGTACTTAGATATTTCCCTAAACCATCATGAGTCATGCCTCGCGCAACGGGAACGTCTAAATGGGGGACTTCAGAGAATTTATAGGTATTGTTGGGGTAGGCAAAAATCGCTTCCGAGAGGTCTTTGTCTACTTTGGTATCAGCAATATCGAAAGCCGCCGAAAAGACAATATCCCGAATACGATAGCCCCCTAAGTTAGCGTGAATGATTCCAGGGACATGCGCGTCATCGGGGATATTTTTATAGTATTCAACCCCTTGCACGAGCGATGAAGCACAATTCCCGACCCCGATGATCGCTACACGAATCGTTTTACTCACTGAAACTTAATCCTTTCTCTAAGAAACTGGTGGTTACAGATAATTGCAGTGTACTTTGGGTGACTTTTTGGTAAATGGAATCCGCTGGCTTTAGCCCTTGGCCCCCAACGGCTATGCTTCAGCAAGTTCAGCAACCGCCTTTGGACTCCTGGACTCAATGGACCATAATTTTCACCCCTCTGCCTTTGGCACGGCCCAGGTTGGCAACGAAAAGACCAGCCTTAGCGGTGGGCGGCCAAATCATGTTCTTCAATTGTGGGCATGAACCGCGACATTTCAACCATCTTGAAAATCTTTTGATGGTGCGGGCTAAGATTCATGGCAAAGAGTTTATACCCAGCTTTCCGAGCCTTAACCACAAATTTCAGGAGGACTGAAATGCCTGCTGAGTTGATAAAAGAGACATCTTTAAAGTTTAAGACGGTGATAGGCCGCATATCTACACATGCGGCCTCAATCGCGGCGGCTGAAATCGCATCTACACTATTGGTTTTTATATGGAGGACGACGACTTCGCCGAATTCTTCGCGTGTAACAACGTCGCTCATTCTGTTTGTCCTTTTCGATAAAGACGGAGAACGATAATTGTGCCTTTTTGTGAGGAATTAACTTCCAGATCATCAACGAGAGCTTTGATCAACGACATCCCAAAGCTCCGCAATAAACCTTGTTCTAAATTATCTTCCTCAACCACCCGCACCCGATCCCAAACATCAACGCGCTGATTAGAACCCAACCCTTCGCCCTGGTCGGTAATGCGGACTTCAAGTTTATCGTTATCAAGGGCGAAAACCACTTCCACGGGCTTACTGCTGATGTTTTTATTGCCATGTTCAATGGCGTTATTGACGGCTTCGCTGACGGCTAACTTGAGGTCGTCAACCCGCTCGTCAGTGAAACAGAGCGCTTCACCAACTTCAGCGGCAATGGCCCTCACAACTCGTTCAAAAACGGGGTCAGAGGGGATGTTCACTTCTACAAAATGAGGATTTACCATAGCGCATCCTTTCAAACCTAAACAGTAGAGCGCATTACGGGACTGGAACGGCGACGGGCACTGGCCCTGGGCGTTGCTGGGGCTGGCTGATTTTGCCGAATCAGATGGTCATAGCGGCGGAGATAGGCTTTGCCCAAAGAAGTATTGCCAATTTGAAGATAACAAGCCCCTAAATAGAAAAGAGCTTGAGCATGCCGAGGGTTACGGCGCAAAACTTTCTCCAATAAAGGAATAGACCGCGCTGGCTCCATCAATTCTTTATAACACAAACCCAGCATAAAGTTGGTTTCAATGTCGTCGGGCCAATGTTCCAAGACATGGGCAAACTCCGTGGCGGCGAGGTCATAGCGGCCTCGGCGGACTAACATATAGCCCAAGTCGTAGCGCAACGGGTAGGAATCGGGAGCCAGTTCCACAGCTTTGCGCCAGGCAGCCAGCGTCCAATTTTCACGGCCCAACTTCATATACATAAAACCCAAAAGGTAATGCGCTTGGGGGTCTTGCGGCAGAAGCTGGACGGCCCGTTCAAAAGCGCGGACCGCCGCAGGGTTCATCGACATATCATAAAGCAATTTGCCCATATTGAGAAATAGATGGCCATTATTGGGATGCAAACGAGCGCATTCAAAAAGCAGGTCGTAGGCTTCTTTGGGGCGTTTGAGCAGGCGCAGGACCGCACTCATTCGCAACCGAACTTGCACATAATGTTTGCTTTCGAGCGGCACTTTGCTATATTCTTCCATCGCCTCATCCCAGCGCTGCCCTCTGGCCAAGAGGTTGCCCAAGAGATAACGGGCAAAATGCTCATCGGGCTTCCATTGCAAGAGCGCTTGATAGATGCGTTCAGCTTCTTCCTCATAACGCTGCTGCTTCAAATCCTGGGCTAGGCGATAGTACCACTGGACAACTTCATTCTCGTCGCGGGGGGAAAGCTCCTCGTCTTGCATGGCGGGCGAGATGAAAGTCGGTTCAACCCGTAGGGCATCCGCAAAACAACGCTGGGCTAATTCGTGGGCCCCGTGGCCCTGGTGCATCAAACCAAGATAATAGCGCGGTTCGGCGGCGAAGGGGCGCGTATTACAGGCACTAGAATAGTGAATGTAGGCTCGGCCCGCATCATCTAAGCGTTGGTAGCAGCGCCCTAACGAAAAATGGGCTTCATAAAGGCTTGGATTATGATCAAGACTCTCTTTGAACGCAGCAATGGCTCGATCAAACTGTTTGCGGGCTGCGAACGCGACTCCTAAGTTGTAATGGGCTTCGGCCAGTTGCGGGTCCGTTTGAACCGCCTCGAGGTATTCGCGCAAAGCGCCTTCCCAATCATCTTGAAAGGCCAGGGCATTGCCAATGTAGAGGTAGATAATCGCCCGCTCGCGGTCATAGAGTTGCGCCTTTTCCTCGCCATCGACGTAGGCGGCGATGAGGGCGGCTTTGAAGTGTTCAATGGCTTCCGCATAGGCAGCACGAAGGTAGGCTTTGATGCCCAAGCCGAAAGCTGCGCCCATGCGCGTGCCATCCAAAAAGCGCTCGCTGCCCGAAAAGGTATCCAGGTCCAGCGGCATAAAGATGAGAGGTTCGTTTGGGGCCATAAGCTAGTTTGCTACCTTTCCTCTACCCCTTTGCCCCTCCCGGGAAAACAAAGGGATTATGCCACTTTAGCGATATTCCTCAACGACCAAGCGAATTTGTTGCACTAATTCACGGGCTAACCCCCGCCCTAATTGACTTTTAGCTAGTTTGGTTAATTCAGGAAGCATCTGATCGGTCCAATCATCCGCCGTGGCTTCAGGTAAACTATCTTTAAACTTGGTTTCAATTTCGGCCCAGAAAGGAGCAGCTTTCTCTTCGGTGAGAACATCGGCGGCAATACTGCGTAATTCAGCGGTCAAATTACTCAAGCGGCGGCGCAAGACAACCACCGTAATATCATCAGATTGGGGGGCATTTTTGCTCCAGTTGCGAAGCTCGCGCAGAAGAGTCTTCATCAAGGGGCGCGGCTTGAGTTGGCTATTGGCTTCAAGCAGGCTCTGGAGCCCCTCCAGATCAAACATCAATTCGGCTTCATCGTTGGCTTCGGTCACCCCATCAGTATACAGCACGATGGTCTGGCCAGGTTCAACGACCAAAGTCTCAACCTCATACGTAATATCGGGGTCAACCCCCAAAGGCATCCCCGGCAGTTCCCATTCCTCAACTTTGGCCGGCCCAACGATGAGGAGCGGATAAGTATGCCCCGCATTTGCGATTCGCATTAGCCCTTCCAAAGGGTCGAGCATAATATACAACATTGTAACCATGCCGTGGGGAATGTCATTACAGACCCCGCGATTGACCGCAGCCAACGTCGTTTCGGGAGTATCATTGCGGCGGGCCTCGTGCCGAAACACGGTGCGGGCGACAGCCATCCGCAACGCGGCTTGCAAACCTTTGCCAGAGACATCCCCAATCATCACCCCATGCCAACGGTCATCGAGGGTCAGAAAGTCATAGAGATCCCCGCCAAGGTCGCGGGCGGGCTGGGAGACCGCGCTCATCTCCCAGCCTGGCAGATGGGGAACGGCGGCTAACAAAAGCCCTTGCTGAATATCCCGCGCCAACTGGAGGTCTTGTTCCAACTCGGCTTGGCGGCGGAGTTCGGCTGCGTCGACCACTTTGTATTCGGGTGGGGGCCCGGCGGCGGGGGCTGGCGGCAAAGAACCGGGCGGGTGCTGCTTGCGGGGCGCTAGGCGGCGAAGCAGGGAGGCGCGCTGGCCACAATGGGCCAACAACGTACTCGCAAGGCGGTGGGGTTGCCGCAGTGCTTGAACAAAGCCATTTCTCTCCATAGATTACTACTACCACGAATGCTATGCGTTCTCGGACCATCATTCCAGCCACAGATGGCTTCCAGGGATCTATGACAGACATCCCAGCCGGCCAAGGTCAAGAGTCCCAGGCTTTTGGCCGGTCCTCTAAACTAGAACGGTTTCTGGGCCAATAACTTGAGCTGCCGTTCACAAGTCTCGCGCACCCAACTGACAGCGACTCCATCAAGGAGGCTATCGGCGGGCTGCGGAGCCAGCTTGCGGAGCGTATTGCGATATTCGCGCTGGGCGACATCCAGGCGCTTGAGTTGCCGATAGGTTTCAGCCAGATGAAAAGAGATCAGGGCCGATTCAGGTTCCAAATAGCGGGCCCGCTCTAAGTTTTGGGCCGCGACGGCCAGTTGGCCTTGCTGGGCATAGACAATCCCCAATAAGAGGTAGGCTTCGGTGGTCAAAGAATCAAGCTCTAGAGCGCGCCGAGCCTCAGCGACAGCGACATCCAAATCCCCCCGATTGGCATGGGCCCTGGCTACCAAGGCCAGCGCTTGCGGGGCTTGCGGGCCGTGGAGCGGCAGCCGATTTAACAAAACCAACGCTTCGGCAGCTTGCCCAGCCTCAAGCAAGGCTGTCGCTTGCTGAAAGAGATCAGTTTGTTCTTTGGGCTGGTTCACAGGTTGCTTGGAAGCCCCTTCTACCCTGGCCTCCTTCCGTTCTGGCTGGGGGGCGGTTGCCTGGGCAACTCGCGGCGCAAGGCGTGGGGGCAAGCCTCTCGGTGGCCCCGCAGGTTGCGAAGGGATGGTCACCAAGGTACTGCCCGCAGGCGAAGTTGGCTTTTTTGGGGAGCCTTTAGCTTTGGTATAAATGAAGGCTCCCTCAACTTCGATTAGCCGAAACGCATCATAGATATTCCAAAGAGTTTCAGAAAAACCCAGAAAGAGATAGCCCCCATCGGGCAAAAGAGCGTAGAAATGTTCCATTAAAGTACGAAAAGTTGCTAAAGGGAAATAAATTGTTACATTTTGGCAAAAGATAATATCAATTCCATGCGCTCGCTTAGGAAAAGGGTCAAGAAGATTGAGCCGTTCAAAATGCACTAAGTTGCGAACCTCATCCCGCACTTTCCAGGTAGTTCCCTGGGGCAAAAAGTAGCGACTTAGCTGCGGCGGTGTAACATTATTCAGGGCCCTTCCCCGATAGCAACCGACTCGCGCTTTGGTCAAAGCGGTCTCGCTGAGATCGGTGGCCCAAATCTCAATTGGGCGCGGGAGCGGCTGCCCAAAAGCTTCCAGGGCCAAAATAGCCAGCGAGTAAGGTTCTTCCCCCGTGGAACAACCTGCGCTCCAGATGCGAAGGGGCGTATGGGCCAGCTTCTGGCGATGCAATTGCGGGAGGATAACATCCCGTAAAGCGCGGACGTGGGGCAAATTGCGAAAGAAAATGGTTTCATGGTTTAAGACCGCTAACTCAACCAATTGGCGCACTTCATTCATCCCACCTGGCTGCGTGAGATGCTGGATATATTGCTCAAGAGCCATGTTAGTTGCTGCTAACCGCTGGGCCAAACCCGTGGTCAAGACATGTTGGCTGATGCGGTCAAGCTGAATCCCGCTATACCGTTCGAGGCGGTCGCGGATGACCTCAAACTGGTTTGGCTGGAGGACAAGAGCTGGGGAAGATGGCTGGTTTGGGTTCAACGGCTTGAGAAACCTCTTTGACGTTTGCAGCACAGGCCGGCAGCCCGTGCTACGCTAGGTTGAGCTAATCCGGCGCTGGAGAGCCAAAATAATGTCGTCGGGGGCCAGAACTTCATGGGTGGCCCCAGCTTCAACCGCGGCTCGCGGCATCCCATAGATGGTACAAGTAGCCTCATTTTGGGCAATGGTATAGCCCCCCGCTTGGTGGATCTGCTGCATCCCAATTGCCCCGTCGCGCCCCATGCCGGTCAACAAAACGCCAATGGTTCGAGGGCCAAAGACCTCAGCCGCAGTCTGCATAGTGACATCAACCGACGGCGACGGGCGGTGGAGCAGAAATTGCTGATTGGTAAGATGAAGATAACCCCCACGTTGAATAGCCAAATCGTGGCCATCGGGGGCCACCCAGACTAAGCCTTGGGCCAATTGACTACCATCTAAGGCCAGTTTGGTCGGTAATTCGCACGTATCCGAAAGCCATTCAACCATGCCGGCGCTAAAACCTTCGGCGATATGTTGCACGACCACAAGGGCGGCGGGAAAGTCCTTTGGAAGGCCCATCAAAATCCGCTGGACAACTCGTGGGCCACCCGTGGAAGCGCCAATCACGACAAGCGGAAAAGGGACGACGGCGCGCCGGGTTTTAGGTTTGGCTGGTTGAAGAGCGACCTTGGCTGGCCCACTCGCCTTGGCTGGTTTGGTTGGGACAACTGGCGGGCTGGCCGGCGGGGCCACAGGCCGCGCTGGGGCCGGAGCCAAGCTGGCCGCTTGCCCATAGAGCGGAGGCAGGGCGAGGCGGGCAATAGGAGTTGAATCGGTAGCGTTGTTTCGCCGTCGCCCCCGCAGATGGGTTACAACCCGCACCCGTGCGAGAAATTTAACCCGTTGCACTAATTCGCGCCGCACCCGCTCCAGGGCCTCCCGATCTGCCATATTGGGCTTTTCCATCACTTCCAAAGCCCCAGCCCCTAACATCTTAAAAGAAATATCTACGTCATAGCGATTGAGCGAAGCGGTGATCACTAAAATCGGGGTGGGGCGATAGGCCATCAATTGCTCGGTGGTCTCGACCCCATCCATGACGGGCATCCGCACATCCATCGTGATCAGGTCGGGGCGCAATTCTTCGGCCAACGCCAGGGCCTCTTTCCCGTTGGCCGCTTCGCCGATGATCTGGATGTCAGGGTCACTCCCCAAAATTTCGCGGAGGGCCCGCCGCACGAGGGCCGAGTCATCTACGATTAAGACCCGTACATGTTCACCCATAACCTTACCACGATCTAACTTCCGAAGAGCGGCCTTAAAGATCCATTTCCAAAACTAATTTAACCCGATTGGGCAAATTGAGCAGATCAATATCTTTATTCAGATAGTCATCAACTCCGGCCTCGAAGGCTGCATGCTTATCTTCAGTAGAAGTCAGCATAATGATCCGCAAATCATCAAGGTCGGCATTTTCGCGCAAGCGGCGACAAACCTCATAGCCATCCATGCCTGGCATTTGGACATCTAAGACCATCAGGGCAGGAACTTCATTTTTGATATAAGCTAGGGCTTCCTCGCCACTATGGACTAAACTAACTTCGTAGCCGTGCATCTCCAACCGCATCTTCACAATATCGGTTATAAGTTTGCTATCGTCTACAACTAAAATCTTTTCAGCCATTGTAATCCTCATCACCATCCAAAAAAACAGAAATAGGCGGGTAGGTCGACTAGAGCTAGGGAACGGTCTCGTGCCCCAAGAGTTGCCCGATAACCTCCAACAAATTGTCTTGATTGAACTGGCTTTTAACAATATAGGCTTGGGCCCCAACTTCCAAGCCCCGGCGTTTGTGTTCATCTGAAGCAAGGCTGGTCATAATAATGACGGGGAGATCGGTGAGGCCCAATTCTTGGCGCAAGCGGGCGGTAAGTTGGAAGCCGTCAACTTGGGGCATCTCCACATCGGTGACGATTAAGTCAAAGGTCTGCGTCCGCAATTTCTCTAAAGCATCGCCCCCGTGGATTGCCGCCGTAACTTCATAACCTGCCGAGAGTAAAATACTGCGTAACAGTTCCCTGGTTGTAAAAGAATCTTCCGTGACTAGAAGATGAGGGCGCTTCTTGGCGCGGTTGAGGGCCGAAGGTGGGATGAGGGTGATGCCGCGCATAGCTTCCATTAACGCAATTGGATTCAGCAAGAGAACTAATTGGCCATCAGCAGTTTGGATGGCTCCACTATAACGCCGTTCAGTCGGGCGGCCCTCCAGCAAGGGGCCAAGTGGTTTGACTACCGCTTCGCGCTCATCAACCAGTTGGTCAACGATTAAGCTTTGGGTGCGCTGCGGGTTGCCAATCAAGACCGTCGGCACCCGTTCGGTGGCATGGAAGGCTGGGGGAGCCTCAAGGTTAAGCAGGTCGGCCAAGCGGATCAAGGGCACGGTGCGCCCTTCGTGGGGAATGGTCGCTCGACCTTCAATTGTCCGAATCTGCTCCCGATAAGCCCAGATAATGCCGCGACAGCCTGAAGCTGGGAGGGCAAAGAGATGTTTCCCGACCTTGACCAAAAGGATCCGCGTTGTGACAAGGGTCAGGGGCAAAACCAGGGTAAAGCGGGTTCCTTGGGCGGGCAGGGAATCAACGAGAACATGGCCCCCTAGTTCGGTAATGTTCGTTCTTACAACATCCATGCCGACCCCGCGCCCCGAAACGTCGGTGATAATCTGAGCCGTTGTGAAACCAGGGAGAAAGATAACCTCAAGAGCCTCATGGTCGGAGAGCGATTCAGCAGTTTCTTTACTCATCAGACCTTTGCGAACGACTATCTCGCGCATCTTTTGGGGATACATCCCGCGCCCATCATCGCTGATCACAATCCGTACTTCCCCCCCCGTAGCTTCGGCAGCCACCTTGATGATCCCTTGTGAAGGTTTATTTTGGGCCGTGCGCTCGGCGGGCGGCTCGATGCCGTGGTCAACCGCATTGCGAACAAGGTGCATCAAAGGGTCACTAATCGCTTCGAGGAGCTTGCGGTCAATCTCTGTTGTTTCGCCGGCAAGCTCCAGCGTGACTTCTTTTTTGAGGGAATTGGCTAACTCTCGGACGGCCCGGGGCAAGGAAGCAAAAACGGTAGAGACGGGCAACATCCGGGCCGCCATAACTTCCTGCTCCAGGTCGCCGACGATTAGCCCCTCTTGGTCAACATATTGGCTAAAAAGTTCTGTCTTGTGGCGCAGGAGTTGCCGAGCTTGGTCGCTCGTATTCAACAAAGAACTAAGCGCATGGTCAACGGTCTGGCGCTGTTCCAAAGGAAGGCGCACTTGGCGAAGCTCGACATCCAACCCCACAAGGACTTCCTCTTGTTGTTGAATAAGGGTCATCAGTTGCCGCATCGTCTGGACATGGGCGCTTAAAACCTGCTGCCCGACCACAAGCTCACCCGTCAAGTTGATCAGGCGGTCTAACCGGTCAACCCTTACCCGAATCGTGGCCTGGCGAGCGTTACTCTTCCAAGCTCTTTCCTCGGTGGGAGCCAGAAAAGAATCGGCCAAATGCTCTGAAGTGACCTTCTTAGGCTGGCTTTCGGCTCCTCCGCTTCCGCTTTCTGCGTCTGCGCCCCCTTGCGGGGGAAGGTCTTTTGGGGGAGGGTTGGCCGCGCTCCCTTCCCCGGACTGTAGAACAGGCATCTTGCCTGTTTCAAAGCTTGCCGAAGTTGCCGAAGTTGCTCCCCGTTCTGCGTGAAGGTTGGTCAGGTTGGTCACTAATTGGTCAACGTTGCTGGCGGTAACTGCGCTGGCCGAGGCTGCCGAAGGGCCATCTACCGCCGTGCTAGTGAGTGCTAAAAGAGCATCTCCGCCGCGCAGGAGTTCATCTATCAAGGGGCGGTCTAAAGTTAATTCGCTTGCGCGGGCTGCCCCTAAGATGTTTTCCATGACGTGGGACAGTTGTCCAATGGCCGTAAAGCCTAGCAAGCGGGAACCACCCTTGACGGTATGCACGGCCCGAAAAATCTCATCAATGAGCCGCCGAGTCTGTGGGTCTTCAGGGCCCGTCGTGCGCTCCAGCGCGAGCAGCCCATCGCTGAAGATGCGGATGTTTTCGGTAGTTTCTTCCCGAAACTGGGCATAGAAGGTCGAGAGATCCATAGGTCGTGTTCCCAGCTTCCTTCCCTCACGGTAACTGACGGTAACTGAGCTTGCCGAAGTTGCCGAAGTTGCCGAAGTTGCCGAAGTTAGACTTCTCTTTGTTGCGTAATGCCATGTAGACGGTCGGCGACGGTGGTCAAAACCGAGGAAGATTCGGCCATCTGGCGCGAGCCTGAAGCCGATTGGCGGGCGACCTCGGCAATTTCGCGCATGGCCTCAACTACTTGCTCGCTGGCACTTTGCTGCTGGGCCGTGGCCATGCCAATTTCGGCGGCACTTTGGGCCGTGCGTTCGGCCATCATCAAAATCGTGTCCATTACTTGCCCCGCCCGATAGGCCAATTCGGCTCCCAACTCAACTTCTTTCCCCCCTTCCTCCGCCGCTAAAACAGCAGCATTGGTGGCTTGGCGAATCTCCGCAATCACGCCTTGAACTTCTTTCGCCGCCGTAAGGGTGCGATTGGCTAAATTCTTCACCTCGGCAGCGACAACTGCAAAGCGTCGCCCATGCTCCCCCGCCCCTGCCGCTTCGATGGCCGCATTCAGCGCTAAAAGATGGGTCTCGTCGGAAATATCATCAATGAGATCAATGATTTCGCCAATCTGTTGGGAACGTTCACCCAGGCCCAAAACGCGGGTCGAAATATCCTTCATGCGGCCCCGAATCCGCTCCATGGCTTGGACACTTTCGTCCACTGCGGCCTGCCCATTACTCAAATGTTCGAGGGTTTGTTGGGCCGCCTGCGCGACATGTTCAGTTGCTTGGGCGATCTGGCGGGCGGTGGTCCCTAATTCTTCAACCGTGGTACTCACTTCCGAAACGGCACTGGCTTGCTCTGTCGCCCCACTCGCTTGCTGCTGGGAAGTGGCTTGCAGTTCTGAAGCCGCCGCCGAAAGCTCACTGCCCAATTCGATCTGAAGCTGATTCCGTTCCACCAATTGCTGTTTGTGGCTGGTGAGTAAGGTTTCGCGTTTCTGGGATTCTTGCAAAAATTTGTTCAATTCTTGCCGAATCGACCAGGTCAGAAAAGCAATCATGCTTTCAGCGACTAAAACGGCTCCCATGAAGGGGTAGGGCCCAAGGGCGTTGGGTTTCTGCTTGCTCACCGGCTCAATTTGGAAGAGCAAAGCAAAACAGATTAAAGTAAGGATTCCAAGGCCCCAACTATCTTCATCGTGGCCTAAAAGCCCCGCGACAACCATTGGGACAAAAAAGCCGATGATGCCTGGGCTGCGCAGGCCCTCAAAGCAATAGGCTGTGCCGATACAAACCAGCGCCAACCCATAGGTATAGATGCGAATGGCCAAAAGGGATTGGCCGCGCTGGGCGAGGAAAAAAACGACCCCACAAATACCTAAAGCGAGGAAGGTTAGGAGGGCCACATGCGCCAGCTCAGTGGTAGATTGTACCACATGCAACCACTGGAGGACAAAAGTGACAAGCAGCGCGAGGACGGCCAAGAAACTGGTACTCATGACCAGGCGGTACAAGGTTTGCGTATGATTGCCCCGTGTAACTAACTGTTCTGCTACTTCAGTGAGTGCTGGGCGTTCGAGAGCTTGATCCATCTGTTTCCCTTGGCAATTAGCTTGTTTGCTTGCCATTTATAGCTTTGAAATGGTAAAAGAGGACTTTGACTTCGGCAAGCTCAACCCCTGAAACCGTTC
>DCSM01000116.1:4118-5920 GCA_002325605.1 Chloroflexaceae bacterium UBA1466 | reverse complement strand
CCGAAGGGAACTCAGGGGAAGCTTAAACGGTTTCGGTGGGCCAGAGAAGCTGGCGCATTAAGACATCCTGGGCGATCTGCCGCAAATCAAGCACTAAAAGGGGTTCTTCGCCCTCGGCTTGAAGCAAGGCCCCCAAAAACCAGGGGCGAGTCAGGCGCTTGGCTAAAACCTTTGGCATAGGCTGCACCAAATCCAGGGTTTCGCAGTTCAAATCCACGACCCGCTCGACCAACAGAGCCACACTTTTGCGGCGGGTAGGGACCACCAGCGCATGCCGCCGGGCATTGCTGCGGAGGTCAAAGGGGTCTAACAAAGGGCCTAACTCAACGCCTTGAAGCGGTTTCCCGCGTTCGTCAGGGCGCTCAAGGTCGGCGGAGTTGAGAATCATCCTGATTTCGGTCACTTGGTCACGGCGCACAATATAGCGATTTAAGGTCGTTATGACTGTCAGTAAGAGGCCCGTATAATTGGTCATCGGCTAGGCTCCGGTCCGCAGCGCCTTGATGATGACCCCTAAATCCAGCAAGGCTACTGGCTCATTGTTCAGCCTGACAATGGCAAACAAAAAACGCGCCCGCCCCGCCTCAAGCCCGGCGGGCAGCGGCTCCAGCGGAAGATCGGAAAGATCACTCAGGTCGCGCACATTATCAACCAACAAAGCCAATTCTGCGTCTTCAAACTGAATGATAATGTAGCGGCTCTCCCGGACCACAGGCTTTTCGGGAAAACCGAGCAACAGCCGCGCATCAACCACGGGCAAAACTACGCCCCGTTGATTGAGAATTCCCAAAAGGGCCGGGGGTGCGCCAGGGACAAGCGTTGGTTTTCGCCAGCGCGTGATTTCGCGCACATAATTGCCTGGCAGGCCATAGAATTCCCCTTCGAGACAGATTATAAGGTAAACCTTTTCCTGTTCGCGCTGTTTGGTCGCCGGGCCACTTGCAGCAAGTGCAACCATCCCGAATCCTTTCTGGGCAGAGGCTTGAAGTCTGGGCCCCCTAGGGCTTGCCAGCTCCAGGCATCTTGCGGGGCCTAAGAGCTTCAGCCTTGGCGAGGGCAAAGTCTTAAACTTAATTATACCACATCGCTCTGGTCTTCACTAGACTCTTTAGAATTCTGGCAACCGCGCAGTTTTGGGCTAGAGCTAGATTGCTAGAAAGGCCTCGATATGGCATAATGGGCCGCAGAAAGCTGCGAGCTTAATTGACTTCAACTCGAAGCTGGGTTTCAGAAGAGGAGTCCCCCGCTTTAGCCGTGACCTGGCTAAAACCAGTGGCCTCGGCAACAGCTAAAGCTGTTGATTCCAAATCGAGGCTGGGTTTCATTTGATCAGTTGGATTTACAATTATTGAATAGAAAAGGAATGTACACTTTCGCCAAACGGCTAAAGTTGGCGTTTGGTGTGGGCAAATTTCTATGAATGATGATTCTCCTTTGCAACCCGAAAACCCTTCCCCTGCTGCGTTGGAGGCGAAAGAAGAAACCTTAGGAGCAAACGAGATTTCGCCACCCAGCGCCACGGGCGAGACCATTTCTCTGGACAAAAGCGAAAATTCGCTGCCCAGCGCCACGGGCGAAACCATTTCTCTGGAAAAAGCCATTCCCGCCTCACCGCCATCTCTAACCTACAATGATATTCTTTTGTGGAGTACTGTTGGTTGTCTGGGAACTTTTCTGCTGATTTTCGTCGTCAGTCTCATTTTTCTGCTGATTTCTCTTCCCCAAATGACGCAAAGCGGGCCTTTATCTATGCCCCAAGCCGAACAAATTGAAAAAATCCCTCCGCCCGAAGCTCCTCAACC
>DCSM01000116.1:0-3969 GCA_002325605.1 Chloroflexaceae bacterium UBA1466 | reverse complement strand
GTCGAAACGCCCAATCATGATACGTATGGCTTATTTTTGGGCAATGGAAATGTAGCTGATTTTGCGCTTACGGTTGATTTGCAGCAGATCGCGGGCGACCCAACGGCGGAATTTGGCATCCGTTTTCGGCAAAGTGGCCCCGAAGACTATTTGATGGTTTCGCTCAGTGGCACGGGCTATTATCGGCTGGTACGGGTTACGAATGCCGTCTACAAATCTCTTGTGCCCTGGACTTTTGATTCCCATATCAAACGTGGTCTGAAAGTAGTCAATAGCCTTCAAGTTACAGCGCAGGGTCAAACCATTACGGCGGCGATCAATGGCCAAGAAGTGCTTAAAAGCCAAGACTCAGAGGGTAAAAGAGGCCAATTAGCTTTTGGGCTGCTCACTTTTGCTCAAGGGGGATTGGTTGTCCGCTTTGACAATCTGAAAGGCAGCATTGAAAGGCAAAGAATCCAAGAGGATTTCAATAATCCCAAAACTGTGCCCTGGAGTGTCGGGGGAGCGACTATCAAAGATGGCGCTTATGAGCTTTTTACGGGAGCAGGAGTGCAATCTTGGCAACAGCCTTTGCCTTCCCAATCCTCAAAAGTTGCAAATTTTGACCTCAAAGTTGACTTGACTTTTCTGAGCGGGCCCCGCGATGCCGCGTTAGGCGTGATGTTTGGCGATGCGGGCAATTTCAAATTTCACCGCCTTGATTTGCTGCCTGTTGGTGGGCTTGCGCTTTCCTATTTCAATGGCAAAGAATCGCGTTTTTTGCTTAGACCAACGCTGGTAAAAGCTGTAGAAACGGGAGAAGGGAAAACAAATCACCTTCGAATCGCAGTGCAAGGCAAGGAAATTCATTTGTGGATTAACGGGAAAGAGCTACCTACGATTGAAAGCCCTTTTCTTACCACTGGAACGGTAGGAATGATCATTGTAAGTGGCCAAGCAGGTGAAATAAAGGCCCGTTTTGATAATTTCCAACTTCGTGAAATCCTTGGTGATGACGAAAATACCTAAGGAAACCATGCTAAGATGTAGAAGCAAGAGGCGCTTTTTGCGGCACAACCGCAAAAAGCGCCTTATTTATTTTATTCAACCCGCACTCTTTCCCGCCCCAAAAAAAGCTCCAGTTTTTGCTGCAATTCCTGCGAAATTTGCACCGTGTAGCCCGCCCGCAATTTAACTAAACTTCCATTCTTCACTGGAACATGAAGAAATATTTGACCTGGGCCAGGTTGCGAGCGCAAGAGCTTATCTATCTCGCATAAAAGGCTTTTGTCAGCTTCAAAATTACTTGTTCGGATGAGAGTCAGGGAAAGGGTATGACTTACACCATTTTGTTGACCAGAAATTGGCTTAATTTGCACTTTGCTGTTTGTTGTGCCATTGCTTGTGCCATTTTCTGTAACTCCATTGCTTTTAGCAGAGATTTTCTTGCGCGAAGTTGGCTCAGAAGTTGATTTTAGCGACTCTGCTGGACTATGTGAAACAGTAGAAGCACTCGGATGATGGCCATTTGATCCCTGCTCAAATGGCTGACAACTTTCCACAACTAATTGGAGTAATTCGCGGCGCAAATCAACTTTAGCGCGGATTTGTAAGATAGCTTCTTCCTGGAATAGGGTGCTATATTGTTTTAGAACGTCGGGAAAAGCGATAATTTCAATGTGGCCCTCTAAATCTTCCAGATTAGCGACCAACATCATCCCTTGTTTATTTGTTGAAATCTGGCGAATTCCTGTAAGCATGCCAATCACGGTCACCCTCTTGCCGACGCGCTCCTCGGTAATTTGGCTCAAAGGCGTATATTTTGCAGGATCAATATGCCGCAAAATCTCTTTGATCGGATGATTAAGACAGATTCCAAGTAAATCCTTTTCCCAAACAAACAGTTCTTTCTTACTTTCTGCTGTTTCCTCGATATGAGGTAACGTAACAGCCCCGAATTGACTATTTTGGGTTGGGCTATCTTCGCCAAAAAGGGTAAGCATACTAGATTGCCCAGCACTTTTGGCTTTTTGAGCTTCGATTCCTGCCGAAAGCGCCTTATCCAAAATCGCTAATTTCTGGTGGCGCGAGCCAGGTAGCTCGTCCATTGCGCCCGATTTAATCAGACTTTCCAAAACGCGCTTATTGAGCGCTTGAGGCTTGACCCGCGTGCAAAAATCCTCTAAGCTCTGAAAAGCCCCGCCTTGCTTCCGCGCCGCAAGGATATTCTTCACGGGCCCTTCGCCAATATTCTTAATGGCCGATAAGCCAAACCGAATACTTTTAGCACCTTCTATTATTGTAAAGCCTTGATTGCTAGAATTGACATCAGGTTGCAAAATGTTCACGCCTAAGCGGATACATTCAGTAACCCCTTTAGATACATCTTCTATATCGCCAGCTGCGGCTGAAAGTACCGCAGCCATATATTCTGTTGGATAATTGACTTTAAGATAGGCGGTTTGATAACTAAGCAAGCCATAAAGCGTGGCGTGGGGCCGATTGAATGAATAGCCTGCAAAAGGTTGGATCAATTCCCATAATTCGTTGGCCTGCTGGGGAGTTAAACCATTTTGGCGACAGCCATCCTTGAAGCGTGGCTCTTCCTTCGCCATCAATTCCTTATTTTTCTTCCCGATAGCCTTCAAAACAATATAGGCTTGCCCTAAAGAATAGCCTGCTATCGCTTGAAGCAGTTGCATAATCTGCTCTTGATAGACAATTACGCCATAAGTATCTTCCAAAATCGGTTTAAGAATCGGGTGTAAATATTGAATTCCTGCAAGATTATTTTTATTGCGGATATAGAGTGAAATTTGTTCCAATGGCCCAGGCCGATAAAGGGCTACCATCGCGTATAAGTCTTCAACGCGGGTTGGCTTTAGTTCCCTGAGATAGCGCGTCATCCCCGAAGATTCAAATTGAAAAACGTTCGTAGTCTCACCGCGACTGAGGCTTTCAAACGTTTTGCGGTCTTCCAGCGGAATATCCGCTAATTCAATACTCTTTCCTGTGCTAATTTCAATGTAACGCAAGGCTTCTGCAACGACTGAAAGGTTAGTTAAGCCCAAAATGTCCATTTTGAGCAGCCCAATCTTGGCCAAAGTTGGGCCCTCATAAGCGACCATCAGGGCATTTTCATCTTTTGTCGTGCGTTGCAAAGGCGCTAGATTCTGGAGGGGCGTGCGACTAACGACTAAACCGCAAGCATGAGTGCCGACATTTCGCATCCGACCTTCTAGCTTTTGGCCCCAATCAATTATTTCGCGCAGATCAGGGTCGTTTTCATAGATTTGGCGCAATTCTGAAACCCGTTCCAAGGCTTGGGCAATGGTGGTTCCTACAGGTAAAGAGGGAATAAGTTTCGCAACACGGTCAACATTGGACAAAGGAACCTCTAAAACGCGGCCCGCATCGCGCAAAGCGGCTTTAGCGCCCAACGTACCATAAGTGATAATCTGGGCCGTATTCTCGCGGTGATACTTTTGAGCAATATAATCTAAAACATCCTGGCGATGATTATCGGCGAAATCAACGTCAATATCAGGCATTTCGAGGCGTTCTTTGCTCAAAAATCGCTCGAAAAGTAATTTATTTTTGATAGGATCAACATCGGTAATGCCTAAACTATACAAAACTAACGAGGCTCCTGCCGAACCTCTGGGAAGACAAGGGATTTTGTGTTGCCTTGCATAAGTAACGTAATCCCAAACAATCAAAATGTAATCTGGAAACCCAGTTTGGTTGATAACATCCAATTCATAACTGAGGCGCTGACTATATTCGAGATTTGGGGCAGCGTTAAAGCGATTTTGCAAACCTTGTTCACAAAGCTGGCGCAAATAAGAAGCTGCATCGTGGTCGGGGGGAATTTCAAAGGCTGGCAATTCTACACGCCCAAAATCTAACTGAAGATCACACATTTCAGCAATGCGGCGCGTGTTTTCAAGCGGTTCTGGGCCATATCTTTTGAACAATTCCGCCATTTCG
>DCSM01000088.1 GCA_002325605.1 Chloroflexaceae bacterium UBA1466 | reverse complement strand
CCCGCAAACAGCGCGACCACTTTCCCTTTTGGCGCAAGCCCCGTGCGCCGATAGAAAATCCCTTTGGGGTGTTGCCAAGCCTCTTCCTGAAGGTTTTTGGTGAGTTGGGCCAGGCTGATCTGAAGTAAATCAACCGCTTCGGCAAGCGAATGTGCGACAAACCCTAACCGAGCCGCTTGCTCCGGGATGGTCAAGCTGGCAGTCGCGGCAACCAATTCGGCATAGGCTTGGTTGGCGGTAGCCGTCTGAAGCGCCGCCGCAACCTCCGTGCAACGGTGCGCCAGGGCTTGCGGGGTGGCCGCAACGAGCAAGACCGCTTGGGGAGCTTGATGGATCCGATAGGCTCCAGGGTGTTCGCTGACATATTCCTCCAAAACGACATGAAAGTTCGTCCCCCCAAACCCAAAAGAACTTACTCCCGCCCGCCTTGGAAGCCCTCCTGGGGCCTGAATCCAGGGCTGAACTTCCGTATTGATGTAGAAAGGAGAGTCGGGAATGCCAAATTTGGGATTGGGCTTTGTTACATTCAGGGTTGATACCAGCACTTTATGATGAAGGGCCAAAGCGGTTTTGATCAAGCTGGAAGCACCTGCTGCCGCTTTGGTATGCCCAATTTGGGATTTGACGCTCCCCAGGGCGATATAGCCTTTCCGGGGATTATTTTCGCTGAAGACCCGTTTTAAGGCTTCAAATTCACTTTTGTCGCCGGCCATCGTGCCTGTCCCGTGGGCTTCAATCAAACCAACGGTGGTTGGCGAGAAACCAGCATCTTCATAGGCGCGGCGCAACGCTTTGGCCTGGCCTTCGGCGTGCGGCGCATAGATACTTTTGCTGCGCCCGTCGCTGGAAGTGCCAATCCCCCGAATCACGGCGTAAATCCGATCCCCGTCGCGCTCGGCATCCGCCAACCGCTTGAGAACCAGCATCCCGATTCCTTCCCCAACCATCATGCCATCGGCATTTTCATCAAACGGCTTAGGCACTTCGCTGCTGGAGAAGGCAGGCGTTTTGCTGAAGCAAAGATACATAAAGATGGAATTATCAGTATCCACGCCGCCCGTGAGCATCATATTGCAGCGCCCCTCGGCCAATTCGCTAATCGCCATCTTCAGCGCGGCCAAAGAACTCGCGCAGGCTGCATCTACGACACAGTTTGTTCCGCCAAGGTTTAAGCGGTTGGTGATGCGACCCGCGATGACATTGCCCAGAAAGCCAGGGAAAGAGCTTTCTTCCCAGGGCACATAAGCGAGATTCACTTTTTCGATGATCTGCTGAATTTGCGGCTCAGGCATGCCAGTGCTTCGCAAAACTTTTTCCCACACGGGAGTTTGCAGCCGGGCGCTCAACGGATGGGTCAATTTTTGGCCACTTGTCGCGCCCAGAATTACGCCTGTGTGTTCGTTATCAAAAGGCCGATGGCCATAGCCCGCATCTTCCAGCGCCTTTTTGGCCACAAATAGCCCTAAAAGCTGGGAAGTATCAGTTACTTCGAGAATATTGGGCGGCAAACCAAATTCAAGCGGGTCGAAATCTATCTCAGGGATAAAACCTCCGCGCTTACAATAGCTTTTGTCAGGGACATTAGGGTCAGGATCGTAATGATCGGCGATGCTCCACCGTGAGGGAGGGACATCAATGATGCAATCGCTTTGGTTGAGGATGTTTTGCCAATACTCCCGAAGGTCTTTTGCGTGAGGTAAGATGGCCGCCATGCCAATAATGGCAATTGGCGGAGTGTGTGGTCGACTCATCCAGAATTGATCCTTTCGTCAAAAACCCCAACGCGGCGGCTCTGGGGCAACTTGACGCTTGTCTTAGCTCTTAAACATGGTCGTAGCAAAGAGTATACCGCATTTTGGACCCGCCGCAAGGGTACTAATTCTGTTTTGGGGCCTAAAGCAAGTGATAGAGATATGGTATTCTAAGGGTAGGCGCAAAAGGAACTTCGCCGCTCGCTTCAGACGACGACTTCGAGGCCCAAAACTCAGGCTGGGGAAGGCCCACAGCCTTCGCTTATTGTAGCTTAAAAACATTCAGTAGACAAGATGGCTACTTGGGCCCTTCAGTCGCCCAACTGAAGGTAATCTTTTTAGGTATAATCTTCCGAAAAAGGTATTTTTCTAGGAACCGCAGGATTTACTAACAGGAAAATTTATGTCTCGTCAAATTTTTTCTAGCCTCCAAACTCGCCTGGCCCTTTTGATCTTTCTCGCTTTCACCCCGCTCGCTGGTTTAATTTTTCTTACCAGTTTGGAATTGCGCCATCATGAAGCTACCATGACCAAAGCTGATGCGCTCCGCATTGCCCGCCTGGCCAATCTCTACCAAGAGCAGTTGGTTGAGGATATGTACCAAACAGTTTTGGCTGTCGCCCAGGTGGCTGCCGTCCAGAAGCGGGAAGCAGGCCCTTGTAATGCGTTTTTGGCCAGCCTCACCAAGAAATCCAACAACTTCGCTAGTTTTGTGGTGGCTGACCCCCAAGGCAATCTCTTTTGCAGTAGTTTTCCAATGACCCAGACTATCAATGTAGCAGACCGGGCGTGGTTTCAGAAAACCCTCCAGAAACGAGATTTTAGCGCCAGCGATTATATTTTGGGGCGCGGAATTGAGAAGTTTCTCTTGCCCACTGCCTACCCAATTTACAATGCGAAGAACGAACTGCTGGCTGTTGTCAGCACGGGCCTGGATCTTAGTTGGTTGAACAAATTTGCCCAGCGGATCGAACTACCCCCAGAAGCGACCCTGACCATTGTAGATGATCAAGGAACACTCTTAGCTCGCTATCCCTCGCTGGATCAATCCACCAAGCAGAAATTGCCCGATGATGCGGCCATTAGAGCTATGTTAGCCACCCAAGACGAAAACACGGCTGAATTAATGAGTCTTAGTGGTGGGCCGCGGATCTATGCTTTTAAGAAAATCACGAGCAGCTGGAGTAGCCACAAATTCTTTATCCGCGTGGGCCTTTCCACGAACCTGGCCTATCAAACCCTCAATAAAGCTTTGTTGCTCAATCTTGGGGGGTTGGGGTTGTTGGCCTGTTTGGGCATTGTGCTGGCTTGGTTGGGCGTAAACTTCATGGTGCTGCACCCTACAACCAAATTATTGCGCTTGGCCAAGCGTTTGGCCAAAGGCGATTTCAAGGCCCGCAGCGGCTTGACTAAAAAAGCAGGGGCCAGCGAATTAGAGCAATTGACCCTCGCTTTTGATCGCATGGCTGAGGCGTTGGCCGCACGCGAAATTGAATTAAAGAAGGCTGAGGCGCAATATCGGGCCTTAGTCGAGCAAATTCCAGCGGTTATCTATACGGCTAACCTTGAAAAAGAGACTTCCCAGGTTGTGATTTCCTACATTAGCCCCCAAGTAACCAGCTTAACGGGGCATACAGTTGCCGAATGTTTAGCTGAGACCGATCTGTTGGCCTGGGTTTGCGCCGAAGACCGCCCGCGCATCCAGGCCGAAATGACGCGCTTGTTTAGCGCGCAAAGAGGTAGCTGGGCCCTTGAATATCGCATTTTAGCCAAGGATGAACAATTTGTCTGGGTCCGCAACGAAGCCAATTTGCTCTGTACTGCAACGGGCCAGCCGAATCTTGTTCAGGGAACCTTAACTGACATCACCGAACGCAAACAAGCGCAAAGAGTTATTGAACTTCAAGCCGCAGCCTTGCGGGATTTGTCAACGCCAATCATGCAAATTAGCGACAATGCGATTTTGCTTCCCATGATCGGCGCAATAGATTCGCATCGAGCCAAGCAAATGATGGAATTGGCGCTGAGTGAAATTGAAAAACGCCGCATTAAAGTGATTATCATAGACATTACTGGGGTTTCGGTGGTCGATTCGCAAGTGGCAAATGCGCTTATTCAGACGACGCAAGCGATTAAATTACTTGGAGCCTGCGCGGTTTTGACAGGGATTCGCTCGGAGGTCGCGCAATCTATTATTGCGCTAGGCATTGATTTGAATAGCATTGTGGTTCACAGCACGTTGCAAAATGGGATTGCCTACGCGCTAAAGCAACAAAAGAAGTAAGGTTTTTGGTTGTAAAGAAACATTGGCGGAAGAGCTAACGTAGCGCAGGCTTCTAGCCTGCGGGCGTGTAGCGCAGGCTTCTAGCCTGCGGGCGTGTAGCGCAGGCTTCTAGCCTGTGGGGGGCGTAGCGCAGGCTTCTAGCCTGCGGGACAGGCAGGATGCCTGTCCTACGCCTCGGCGGGACAGTATTTTCTCTGGAAGCATCTATCCTTACGACGGGAGTAGGTTATGTTTCGTAATTTGTTGGCCAGTCTCCAATCACGCCTGGCCCTTTTGGTCTTTCTTTCCTTCATGCCGCTCGCTGGGTTAATTCTTTTTACCAGTTTGGAATTGCGCCAAACTACGATGCAAGCCGATGCGCTCCGCATCGCTCGCCTGGCCAATTTCTATCAAGAACAGCTAGTGGAGGATACTTACCAGACGATTTTGGTCATGGCTCAAATCTCCGCCCTTCAGAAGCGAGAGGCAGGCCCTTGTAATGCGCTTTTGGGTAGACTCACCAAGAAACTCCCCAGCTTCGCTAGTTTCGTGGTCGCTGACCCCCAAGGCAATCTCTTTTGCAGTAGTTTTCCAATGACCCAGACTATCAATGTAGCAGATCGAGCGTGGTTTAAGGAAGCCCTCCAGAAACGAGATTTTATCGCCAGCGATTATATTTTGGGGCGCGGAATTGGCAAGTTTCTCTTGCCTATTGCCTACCCAATTTACGACGAAACAGGTAAATTGGCAGCAGTTGTCAGCACGGGCCTTGATTTTGGGTGGTTGGAACGGTTTGCTCAGCGGGTTGCCTTGCCCCCTGGCATGGTCTTGACCATTATTGATGATCAAGGGACCGTTTTGGGGCGCTATCCCTCACTTGATCAATTCATCAATACAAAATTGCCCAATGAAGCGCAGATTCGCCCGCTTTTAGCCACCCAAGCCGAAAGCACGGCTGAAGCTGTGGGGCTTGACGGTGTGCCGCGCCTCTATGCCTTTAAGAAAATTACAGGCATCGGAAATAAGCGCAAATTCTTTATCAGCGTGGGCATCCCCACCGACTTGGCCTATCAAAACCTCGATAAAGCTTTGCTGATCAACCTTGGGGGTTGGGGGGCCTTGACCTGTTTGGGCCTCATGTTGGCTTGGTGGGGCATAAACCTGCTCGTGCTGCGGCCAACCAAGACCTTGCTGGGCGTGGCCCAACGCGTGGCCGCTGGGGATTTCAAGTCCCGCAGCGGTTTAACGCAAAAAGCTGCTGCCACTGAATTACAGCAATTAGCTCTAGCTTTTGATCACATGTCCGCGGCTTTAGCCGAGCGCGAAATTGAATTAAAGCAGGCTGAAACGCAATATCGGGCCTTAGTCGAGCAGGTTCCGACGGTGATCTACACTGCCATGCTCGAAAAAGGTAGTTCTTCCTTTACGCTTGCCTATATTAGTCCCCAAGTAACGACTTTGACAGGCTATACGGTTGCCGAATGTTTAGTTGAAACCAACATTTTCGCAGAGTGGGTTCACCCTGAAGACCGCCCGTATGTCCTGGCTGAAATGACGCGCTTGTTTAGCGTGCAAAGAGGTAGCTGGGCCCTTGAATATCGGCTTATAACCAAGCATAAACAACTGGTCTGGATCAATAACGAGGCCAATTTGCTTTATACTGAAGCTGGCCAGCCGAATCTCATTCAAGGAACCTTAACTGACATCACCGAACGCAAACAAGCCCAGCATGTTATCGAACTTCAAGCCGCCGCCTTGCGGGATTTGTCAACGCCAATCATGCAAATTAGCGACAATGCAATTTTGCTTCCCATGATCGGCGCGATAGATTCGCATCGGGCCAAGCAAACGATGGAATTGGCGCTGAGTGAAATTGAAAAACGCCGCGTTAAAGTGATTATCATCGACATTACAGGGGTTTCGGTGGTCGATTCGCAAGTAGCAAATGCGCTTATTCAGACCACGCAAGCGATTAAATTACTTGGGGCCTGCGCGGTTTTGACAGGGATTCGCTCGGAGGTCGCGCAATCTATTGTTGCGCTAGGCATTGATTTGAATAGCATTGTGGTTCACAGCACGTTGCAAAATGGGATTGCTTATGCGCTAAAGCACCAAAAAC
>DCSM01000019.1:12350-13059 GCA_002325605.1 Chloroflexaceae bacterium UBA1466 | reverse complement strand
AACTTGTGCCATCGCGCCCACCGCCTTTCAAGCTCCCCAAGCCTCCCCACCACGCAGCGACTAATTGGTGTTAGAATATCTTTACGGGAAAACTCTTTGCCCACCCCCAGCCCGTTGCAGCATCCAGGAGTCCACGGAACCCGTTGGTTGAGCTTGCCGAAACCAACGTTCCCTTCGGCACGCTCAGGGAACGGAACGCTCAGGGAACGGGTGGTTCCCTGCGGCAAGCTCAGGGAACGGAGCCGCCCCGTTGGTTGAGCGGTAAGTGAGCTTGCCGAACTTGCCGCAACCAGCGTTCCCTTCGGCAAGCTCAGGGAACGGGTGCTTCCCTTCGGCAAGCTCAGGGAACGGCCCAAATTGAAATGAGGAACCTATGCCTTACAACGATGACAACTATGACCGCCGCCGCCAAATCATTGCTTTGAGCGAAGATGGTACCGACCTTGCCAAAAGAAAGCAATTTTCCCGCGCCTTTGAATGCTTTGAAGAGGCTTTAAAGCTTGATTCAAAAAACTGTATCACCTTGAACAGGTATGCGAGAGCCTTGGAAAGCGCAGGGAAAGAGATCGAGGCCCTGGAAAAATATCAGCAATCGTTGAAAATCAACTCAGGAGATACCTATGCGCTGACTGGTTCGGGAAAAATCTTAGCGGCAAGGGGGAATTACACCGAAGCCTTTGCCCAGTTTGAAGCGTCCCTGCGCGTCAAG
>DCSM01000019.1:8608-12276 GCA_002325605.1 Chloroflexaceae bacterium UBA1466 | reverse complement strand
TTGAAGCGTCCCTGCGCGTCAAGGCCTTTGATACGGTCACGTTGACCAGCTATGGCACGGCGTTAGCCCAAGCGGGGCGGTTTGAAGAAGCCTTTGCCCAGTTTGAAGCGTCCCTGCGCGTCAAGAAAGCCGATTTAATCACTCTGTTTCTCGCAGCGGTCTTTTCCCATCGGGCAGGAAAAATCACCGCCGCAACCCAGTACATGGCTCAAATCACGGGGCTGCTGGCGGCCAAAGGAGAGAATTCCCAAAAGGCGCGGCGCAAGGCCGTGGCTTCGTTGAAAACCATCGTGAATCAAAACCCCAGTTACCTATTGCTTTTCAATCAGTTTGTCGTCATGTTGGAAAACAAGGAGCTTTGGGAACTGTTCAATACGACTGGAACGGCTAATGTCAAGGATACCCAGGAGCTAAGTAGCGCGATCTATCATAAGGTCTTGAATGAAGTGGGTTTGCTAAGGATTGCTACGCTCGACATCACTGCCGAAACTGCCGCAGGCCAAGAGCTACAGGCCTCGATCCTAGCGCAATTGGAACTGCTCAGGGAAAAGGTTGTCCAGAAGCGCGAGTTGGCTGAGGACAGCATTCAGCAGATTCCAACGGCGAACTATGAGAGGTTGATCAAGACCATCGGAACCACTGCCCACGATGTAGTTGACAAGGTATCGCAAGGCGCAGCAACAATGAAAATGGTGGTGAACGATGCGCTTGATGAGTGGCCGCCTGCAAGCCACGACCACCAAGAGTTTGCCCAAATTCTGGAGCGGCTCGGCTTTATGCAAGCTGCGCTGAATGACCTCAAAGATATGAAGAATGAAGGCATTGCATTCAAAGAAAGGACTTTTCTCATCGAAGATTGCTTTGCCAAATGGGCCCACACCCCAACGATTGGGAAGGCTACGCTCCAGTTGGATCTTCAAAACGCAAAGGCATGCTTTTATGGCGATCTGGAGAAGATTAGCTCCATGATTAGCGAGTTAATTGAAAATAGTCTCAAGCATAATGCTGATTTGAACCTGTTGCAGATTAAGCTTACGTCGCTGGATGTGGTTGATCCTTTGCTTCTTCAGCGCACAAGGGAGCCAGGGAAAGGAGGAAAGTATTGGCAGATTATCTTTCAAGATGATGGTCGGGGTCTACCCCAGCAGCGTAAGGAGCGGATTTTCCTGCCCCTTGAAACGACGGCGCTTGAAAAGAAGGGGAGCGGAATGGGGCTCTTTATCATCCGCCGCACCTTAGAAAAGATGGGGGGCCGGATCGCTGAGACGGGAGAGAAAGGGGCCCGTTTTGAGCTTCTTCTTCCCTATAAGGATAACGCAGGATTAAGTGTCTTAGGAGACGACGATGCCGAATGAAGTATCGCTGGATAATGTCCAGCTTTTGCTCGTGGAAGATGACAAAGGGTTCGCGGAACAGTTGGTCAAATCGCTGGGCAAACGGGGCTATCAACAAATTACGGTTGCCAAGGATGCCGCCGAGACCAAAACTCTTTTAGAAGCGAAAGCTTACGACCTGATTATCGCCGACATGCGGTTGGGGCAAGACAAGGCTGGGGGCTTTGGGATTTTGGAAATGGTGAAGCAGAAAGGGATTACCTCGGCGTTGATTGTCCTTACGGCGAATGATACGGTTGTTGATTGTCGGCAGGCTTTCAAAGCAGGTGCGTGGGATTACATCTCGAAGAATGGGGACAACCCTGTTAAGGATTTGCATACTTCAATGCAAGAAGCGTTGCGCTATTACAGTACGCGGGGGCGCAGGGCAGATGAGGAATGGCTGGAAGCCCAAATGCCTACCCTGCTGGCGACGTATGGGGGGCAATATCTGGCGGTCTTGAATAAGAAGAAGATCGCGGCGGCCCCGACCAAAGAGGAATTGGCCAAGCTGTTGGTTGAGCAACATTTGCCCTACTATATGCCCGTCGTCAGGTTGATTGGCAACCTGCCCTCCATTGAGGAGTTGATTCAGCGTGGGGAAAGTGATACCCTAGAGTTTAAGAGTACGCTGCGGTGGAGCGTGAAAGGGAATGTACGGGAAGATAACCTTCAGTTCTCTGTCCTGAAGACTATCGTGGCCTTTTTGAACTCTGAAGGGGGAACGCTGTTGATTGGGGTGGCCGATGATGGGACGATCTTTGGGCTAGAGCAAGATTACAAGTTCGTGAAGAACAAAAATCAGGATGGGTTTCAACTGACCTTAGCTGACTTGATCGTATCTCACATCGGGGGGCACTCTATTGACTATCTGAAGATTAGCTTTGCAACAATTGATGCAAAAGAGGTCTGTGCAGTCAATGTACGGAAGGCCAAATCCCCTACCTTTCTACGGGACAGGGAATTTTATATTCGGAGCGTCAACAACTCGCGCACGCTGGAAGGTGTTGAAATGATAAACTACATTAAGTCCCATTGGGGCTAGGGAAGGGGAAAGCGGAAGACCTTTGCACCAGGGAGCGGTAAGTGAGCTTGCCGAACTTGCCGCAACCTGCGTCATGAAAGGAGGAAAAACTTATGGCAGCAAATTATCCCTATATCACGAAGGTCGAAGGGGTTTGTGGCGGCGAAGCAATTATCGCAGGCACTAGAATTGCCGTTTGGCACATCGCTGAAAGCTACTATCGCCTTGGTAGGTCGGTAGAAGAGATGTTACTTGATTGGGATTTCATCCAGCCCGCGATGCTTTTTAGCGCATTAGCCTACTATCACGACCATCGAGCAGAAATTCAGCAGGCCATTCAGGTGAATAGCTACGAGTATTGGCACGAACACTATGCCTAATTCGCCCAAATTATATCTAAATGAACATCTCTCTCCCCGTTTAGCTGCTCAATTAAGGCAACATGGGTTTGATGTTGTTTCTACGCAAGAAGTAGGCTTACTGGCTGAAGCGGATGCGGAGCAACTTATTTTTGCTGTAACCCACCAGCGAGCCGTTGTAACGATCAATACAAAGGACTTTGCTCTTCTCCACCAAGAATATCTTGCTCAAGCAAGGGAACACTGGGGGCTTGTCTTTTCAACCCAACAACCAATTGGCGTTCTCTTTCAGAGGTTGCTGCGGTTACTTCATTCTTCTTCAGCAGAAGAATTGCGGAATCAAATCCGCTGGTTGAATGAATTTAAGTGATTCAGAAAGAAGCCCAGCCAGACTTTGCACCCACAGGAGTCCACGGAACCCGTTGGTTGAGCGGTAAGTGAGCTTGTCGAACTTGCCGCAACCAGCGTTCCCTTCGGCAAGCTCAGGGAACGGGTTGAGCGGTAAGTGAGCTTGTCGAACTTGCCGCAACCAGCGTCGCCCGAATTGCTCCCAAACGGCCTTTACGGTTTCCAAAACTGCAAAGGTCTGGGGTGTACAAAATAAACCTAGAACTTTACAATCAAAGGTCTGAAAAAAAGGGCCAGGGAAGGGGCCTTTGGGCTTTTCAAACCCCAAAGGTCGGGAGTAGAAGCAATAGCAAAGGAACCTTATACGATGATTTCAGAGCTTCTTCAGGGGCTAAACCCTAAGCAACAGGAGGCTGTGCAAGCGGTGAAGGGGCCCGTCTTGGTCTTAGCGGGGCCAGGGAGCGGGAAAACGCGAGTGCTTACGCAGCGCATCGCCTACCTAATTGAGGAAGAAGGGGTTGACCCGTTTAACATTTTGGCCGTCACCTTCACGAACAAAGCCGC
>DCSM01000019.1:294-8486 GCA_002325605.1 Chloroflexaceae bacterium UBA1466 | reverse complement strand
ATCTACGATTCGGATGACCAACTGCGCTTAGTCAAGCGGGTTCTCCGCGATTTGAACCTCGACGAAAAGCAAAATTTGCCTCGCACGATTCAGAATAAGATTTCAAAAGCGAAGAATGAGATGCTTGACGCAGCAAAGTTTGCCCAAAGTAAGCAAAACTTCGCCGAGCAAATTACGGCTTCTTGCTACGAGCGCTATCAAGAACTGTTGCTAGAGAGCAATGCGCTTGATTTTGATGACCTTCTGATGACCACGGTGCAAATCTTTCGGCAATTCCCTGAGGTTTTAGCGGCTTATCAGCAGCGCTATACCTACCTTCTCGTTGATGAGTACCAAGATACCAATCGGGTTCAATACCTTCTGGTGAAGAATCTGGCGGCACAGGGGCAAAATGTCTTTGTGGTTGGGGATAATGATCAGAGCGTCTATTCCTTTCGGGGCGCAGACGTGCGGAATATCTTGCAATTTGAACGCGATTACCCTACCGCGCAGGTGATTCTGCTGGAGCAAAACTATCGCAGCACCCAAGCCATCCTTGACGTAGCGCAAGCGGTGATCAAGGGAGGGAAAAAGCAGAAGTATCTGAAGAGCCTTTGGACCGAGAAGCGGGTGGGGGTAAAGGTCTCGTTGCAAGAAGGGTATGACCCTGACGATGAAGCACGGTTAGTGGTTACGGAAATTGAACGGTTGCGGCGGGTGGGAAGCTACCAGTTGAACGATTTTGCCCTTATCTACCGGACCAACGCCCAAAGTCGGGCTTTAGAGGAAGCTTTCCTGGCGCGGGGCCTCCGCTATCAAATCATTGGGGGGATTCGGTTCTACGAGCGCAAGGAGATCAAAGATGTTTTGGCTTATCTGCGCTTACTTCACAACCCCTTTGACCGCGTCAGCCTGGAGCGGGTTCTCGCAACTCCAGGGCGGGGGATTGGCAGCCAAACTGAAGCCGAGCTTCAGCGCTGGGCTACCGCGATGGGGGTTCCCATCTATCAGTCCCTTCTGGCTTTGGCAAACTTGGAACAGGGCGAAACCCCGCTGGGGCTTCAAGTACCTTTCAACACCCGGGCCCGCAAGGCCCTTCTCTCCTTCCTCAAAAGTATTGAGGATTTGAGGGCTATCAGTACCATGTTCGACCTTGTTGGTTTAATTGACGCGCTTTTGGAACAGCTAAAGCTCCAGGAGATTCTGCGGAAGGAGTATGGGCCGGATGAAGGGGAAGAACAGTGGGCAAATATCCTAGAGTTACGCAACGTGGCGGGAGAGTTTACTTGCTTGCCAAGGGAGCAACAACTGGCGACCTTTCTGGCTGAAGTAGCTTTGGTTTCAGATACAGATAGCCTCAAAGATCAGGCGGAGGCCGTAACGTGTATTACCCTTCACCAGGCCAAAGGTCTGGAATATCCCGTAGTCTTTCTGATCGGTTTGGAAGAAGGTTTGCTCCCCCACAGTCGCTCCCTTGATAATCAAGATACCATTGAAGAGGAGCGGCGGCTTTTCTACGTGGGGGCCACCCGTGCAAAGGAACGGCTTTACTTACTTTATACTTTTCGGCGGTCATTTTATGGGCAATGGATTACAAGTACCCCGTCGCGCTTTCTCGCCGATATTCCCCCCGACCTTATCAACCGTCCGGCCCAACCCAAGAAGCTTGTCCAGCCGCCCGAAAATACTTTGGTTCCGCGCAACGGCCCGCGCCTTGTTGCGCCCCTTAGTAATCAAGGGCCTTCTGAACCTCGGCGTTTGAATTCGCCCATCTCTAGCAAAGGTTCTGTCCTAAGCTCTGGGCCAACAGAAAGGATTTTTCTCCCTGGGCAACGGGTCCGGCATCAACGGTTTGGGGAAGGGGTGGTTGTAAGCAGCAAGTTGGTCGAAGATGATGAGGAGGTTACGGTAGATTTTCTCTTCAAAGGTCAGAAACGGATGCTGGCAAACCTTGCCAAGCTTGAACAACTTGAACCGTAAATCGCTAAACAATGGTAGAGGTTGAACAATGAACAAACGACTCTTCTGGTTCCTCACGCTGGTCCTTATTCTACCCCTTCTGGGCTGGCCAGCTTCGTCCGCCAAAGCGGCCCCGCTCGCGGTTGAAAATGCCGCTTTCGCCTACTTCCCTGAAACGGGGCATACGGTCAGCTTTGAAGCTAAGAAGTTCTTTGATGCTCACGGTGGCCTTGCGATCTTTGGGCTACCTTTGACCGAAGTTATCACCGACACTGAGACGGGGTTGAACGTTCAATACTTTGAACGGGCCCGCTTTGAATTCCATCTCGACCAAAACTCAATCTCCCTCACCCGCTTGGGGAGTCTGCTGACGTTAGAGAACAAAGACCCTGCTTTCCAACGCTTAACGGCCTCTTCGGACCCCAAGCGAACCTTCTTTGCCAAATCGGGCCATACCCTTGGGGGGGCCTTCCAAAATACGTGGGAAAAGCTGGGCGGGGTGGAAATTTGGGGCTACCCAATCTCTGAAGAATTGGTCGAGATCAACTACACTGATCGGATGACCTACTTAGTTCAATACTTTGAGCGAGGGAAATTCATTCATCATCCAGAGTCCACAGGTACGGGCAAAGAGGTAGAAATTGCCAAACTTGGCCGAAAGTTGATAGAACTTTACCCTGCTGCCAAAGGGGCGATGAATGCGGCTCCCCGGATCACCTTGCTGGGCGAAGCAACGACTAGCTTTGCCACTTCCCTCCGCGAACGGGAGTTTAATATCGCTCGCGCCACGGCCTTGCTGAATGGGAAGGTCGTTCCCGCCAACACTGAGTTTTCTTTCAATAATTCGGGGGACTTCAGTGAAAGGAACGGGTTTGTTGATGGCTACGCGATTGTAGGCAATCGGCTGGAGAAGGTTGTCGCGGGGGGGTTGTGCCAAGTAGCTACAACTCTCTTCCGTGCTGTTTCCAATGCGGGTTTGAAAATCACCGAGCGCCATGGGCATACCTTTGTGATCAACTTCTATGAGAACATCCTCGGCTTTGATGCTACGGTCTATGATCCTTCGCCTAATCTGCGCTGGATAAATGATACTTCAGGCCCCATCTATCTTGTTTCAAGTTCCAACGTGCAAGCTGCAACCGTGACCTTCCAAATTTGGGGCCATAGCGACGGGCGCAGCGCAAAGTATGACGGGCCTTACGTCAGCAACCGCACGGAGCCAGGCCCCGCTGTTTGGGAATACAACGCCAGTTTGCCCAGAGGGACAACGCAACAGCTTGTGCATGGTCGGGCGGGAATGGATGTGGTTTATAATCGCACCGTGACCTTACCTAACGGGCGAGTTTTGCACCAAGATTCCTTCAAGACAAACTACAAACCCTGGGCCGATTTCTACATCTATGGGCCAGGCGTGCAGCCCCGCTAGGCTCCCTTTACCGTTCTGGGCCCTCAGGCTTGGGTGAAGTTTGAGGGCCTTTACACTACACTTTCTTTGTGGTAAAAGCATCTGAAACTCTTTAATCTTGGAGACCGCTGGCTTTAGTCAACCATCTGAGCAACGGCTAAAGCCGTTGATTCCTAGGTCCCAAAGGAACTTTCTACCTCGGAGTCCACCAGCTAAAGCTGGGGCCTCCAAGAGCTTGAGTTTCAGCCTAGAGGTTAATCAATGAACAAACGGCTCTTCTGGTTCTTCACGCTGGCCTTTCTCTTACCTTTTCTAGGTTGGCCAGCTTCGACCACCACAGCGGCCCCCCTCGCGGTTGAAAATGCGGATTTTGCCTACTTTCCCGAAACGGGACGAATGGTTAGCGCTGAAGCTAAGAAGTTCTTTGAAACCCACGGTGGCCTTGCGACCTTTGGGCTACCGTTGACTGAAGTCATCTCTGATACCGAGACGGGTTTGAATGTTCAATACTTTGAACGGGCCCGTTTTGAATTTCGTTCTGAAGGGAATTCCAAAACCTTTATCTGTCTCACGTGGCTAGGAACTCTCCTTACGTGGGGGAGTAAAGAGCCTGCTTTCCAACGCCTAACTGCTTCCTCTGACCCTCAGCGGACCTTCTTTCCCGAAGCGGGCCATACCCTTGGGGGGGCCTTCAAAAATACGTGGGAAACGCGAGGTGGGTTAGACCTTTGGGGCCACCCGATCTCTGAAGAATTTTATGAGATCAACAATGCTGAGAAGGCGACCTACTTAGTTCAATACTTTGAGAAGGGCAAGTTTATTTATCATCCCAAGGCCATAGGTACGCCTAAAGAAGTAGAATTTGCAGACCTTGGCCGCCAATTGCTTGAACGTTACCCCGCTGCGAAAGAGGCAATGAAAGCTCCTCCCCGCATGACCTTGCTGGGCGAAGCAACGACCTTCTTTGCAAATTCCCCTCCTGAGCGCGAGCTTAATGTCGTCCTTGGGACGACCTTGTTGCATGGCAAGATCGTCCCCGCCAATGCTCAATTTTCTTTCAATAATTCGGGGGATTTTACGGCAAGGAGTGGCTTTGTTGAGGGCTACGGGATTGTGGGGAATCGGCTGGAGAAGATGATCGCGGGCGGCTTGTGCCAAGTATCTACGACCCTCTTTCGGGCGGTGGCTAATACGGGTCTGAAGATCACCGAGCGCCATGGACATACCTTTGCCCTGAGCTTCTATGAAAACATCCTTGGCTTTGATGCTGCGGTGCAGGATCCTGGCCTCGATCTGCGCTGGATCAATGATACTTCAGCCCCCGTCTATCTCCTTTCAAGTTCCAATGTACCCTCCGCAACCGTGACCGTCCAGCTTTGGGGCTTCTCTAATGACAGGCGGATGGTGAAGTATGACGGGCCTTACATCAGTAAGCGCGTCGAACCTGGCTCCCCCGTTTGGGAATACGATGCCAGTTTGCCCAAAGGGACAACGCAACAAGTTGCCCATAGGCGAGCGGGAATGAATGTGGTTTATAACCGTACCGTGACTTTACCTAGCGGGCAAGTTTTGCACCGCGACTCTTTCAAAACAAAATACAACCCCTTGCCTGATTTCTACACCTACGGGCCAGGTGTGCGGCCTCCCCGCTAAGACCTTTACCGCTTGTTTCTTGGGGCCTTTACGCTAGATTTGACTTGTGGTAGAATAAGTTGCCCATAACTCAGTTAGATAAGGAATAACTATGAAGGAAACCCTACAAAGAAGACTATTCACGCTCACCTTATTCACGATTTGGATTCTCGGTTTGGCAAGTTGTGGTTCAAACCCTACCGCAAATTCGCCCCTCGGCAGACCTTCCGTAACCCCAAAAAGTTTCGCGGCCAAAGAGCTAGAGAGTATTGATTCCAGCGCTGACTTGCAATTCTTTCACTACATCCACCATGACTGGGGGGTCAAGATTATGGCGGATGTGGTTGGGAAGTTTGAGGAAGCAAACCCTAAAATCAAGGTTGCGAACAATTCTGTGGATATGGAAATCTTCAAAATCTCGGCTCCCGTGATGTTGCAAACCACGGACCTGCCTGATGTTCTCTCTTTGTGGCCTGGAGTGCGGGTGCAAGCGGCGGTTGAAGCTGCTACCTTGCAACCCCTTGATGACCTTTGGGCGAAGGAGAAGTTTGACCAGGTCTTTTCAAAGGTCCTTGCGGCCAATTCGACCTACAAGGGACAGAAGTATGTTGTCCCCTTTTGCTATCACTACTTCGCCTTTTTTTATAACAAGAAGCTCTTTACAACCATCGGGGCTGAAGTTCCCCAAAGTTGGGCCGAACTCAAGGCCATTGCTGAAAAGTTTAAGCAGCATGGGCTTCCCGCTTTTGCGCTAGGTTCACGGGAGCGCTGGCCGGCCCAGACTTGGTTCGATTATCTGCTCCTCCGCACGGCGGGGCCCACTTATCGCGCTGAATTGATGGCGGGCAAACGGGCCTACACTGACCCTGAGGTAGTCCGCGTGATGCAGCTTTGGCAAGAACTCTTTGATGCGGGCTACTTCTACCCCAATGCTAATGGTTATGGGTGGGACGAAGCTGCCAAATTTGTCGCAGAGGGTAAAGCGGCTATGACCCTCATTGGTTCGTGGACAGTGGGCTATTACAAGGATACCCTAAAACTTACGGAGGATAAGGATTTTGGCTACTTTGCTTTTCCCTTAGTCGATGAAGGGATTCCACCCGTCGGGGTCGCAAGTATTGATGGCCTTGTGATGGCGAAGAAGGCTCGGCACCCCGGCGCGGCCCAAAAATTCCTGACCTTCTGGACCTCTGAGGAGGTCCAAAAAACCTGGACCGTTAAACAAGGGTCGCTGCCTGCCAGTTCGCAAGTTGACCGCAAAAACTATAATCCCCTGATGCAACGGATCTTGCAAGAAATTGATACCATGCAAACCTTGGCCCTTAACTATGATCTATCGACCACCGCACCGATGGCTGAGGTTGGCTTAGATAGCTTCTCGGATTTTGTCGCTCGCCCCGCCGATTATCCCCAAATCCTTCAGAAGCTTGAGAAGAAGCGGCAAGAAATCCTCAAAAGCCCCTAAGCAGTCGCTGGGCATAACGAGTAGGATAGGCATTCTGCCTGTCTGCGACTCAGCCTCAAGTAACAAGTAGGCCAGGCATCCTGCCGGGCTGCGACTCAGGCCTTTGCGGTCTGAAAGATCGTAAAGGCCTTCCCAGAGCAGACTTCTAGAAGTATCATCTCGTTCATTGAATCTTGGAGAATCCTAGATGCCTATTTTAGCGGTATACCTTTTGCATCCAGAGCAACACCCCCTGACGGGGATTGGAAGATCATTTTTGGGCTACGACATTCGCACGGGGCAAGTTTCAACCCCCTTGTTGGCCCATAACCCTGACTTGCAGGACTTTGCAGCTTGGCTTGAGCAAGCGCGGACCTTTGGGTTCCACGCGACCTTAGGCGATGCGTTGGAATATAGCGCGGACGACGTTGCTGAAATCAAAGCGCGGCTCGCTTGGCTTGCAAGCCGCATCCCATCCTTTACGCTGGTGAATGGTCGGTTCCACGCCATGGCAAAGTACGGTTCAAGGACCTTGTGTCTCACCTACGACTCGCCCAGCGGAGAATTGCAAAACTTGCAAAACTTGATCGTGACGCTGATCAACGTGCTATACCATTCCAGTCCCTTTTACGAGCCCTATCTTAACTCTTACACAGCAGATGATAGCTACCACACCATTCGTTATGGTGTGCCCCACCATCGCATTCTGGACAAGTTTGACCTGCATTTTGCCCTGATAACCAGCCTTCCAGACGAACAAAGGTGGCAGTTGGTCAAGCAGTTGTTGCTTGAACAGACCGGACTGTTCCAAAACGAAGAAGACCGCAGGTGTCTCGTTGATGCGATCTACTTGGTTGAGAAGCAGGAAACGGGATTTTTCCAGGTAGTTGAGCGGTTCCCGCTTCTTGGGAGCAGGGCTACGGAAAGTGAGGTGTGACGAATTTTCCTCGGCTATTGCAATCGATCTCTATTTGTGCTAATATGTAAGAAGTTTGTTTGATGGTAAGGTATAGTGCCTTTGTTCTATTAGCAAGGCTCATTTTTAGGTTGATGTCCGTCTGAAAAGTTTAGGTGGATAGGTAACTCCAAATGTCTGATCAATTAGACCTCACGGCGTTTGTACTCTGGGCCACAGAGAAGCTACAAATCAACCGTCAGATTTCTGATCTACGGTCTGCTCACCCTGGATTAACGAAAGATGAACTAGCGGATAAATGGGCCGACAAAATATGTTGGCTTTATGCAACTGAAGGTGCAGTTACCGCTTTGCCAAGTGCAATTCCTGGTATAGGCACAATGGCTCAAATTGGAATCGAAGTTGGTGCCATATCAGCCGACCTTACTTGTATGCTCGTTTTCATGGTGGGTATGGTAAGTGGAGTAGGTCAAATTTACGAGAGAGATACAGAGGCTCCCTTTAATCAAGAGTTTGTCAAAATACTTGGCCTTTGGTGTGGAGTTTTTACTTTAGGGAGAGAACCTGTTGTTCGCGTTGCAGCAAAAGTAGCTGTCGCTCAGTTTAAACGTGTGCCCGGAGAAGTCTTCAAGCGAATCAATCAAAAAGTCGGAGCGACTATTGTCACAAAATTCGGAATGAAACGTGGCGGTATCGCGGTTGGTCGATTAGTGCCATTCGGCGTTGGTGCTTTAGTTGGCGGCGGGTTCAATTTTGTAACCATGAATGGCTTTAAGCAGTTCGCTATTGATTACTACAAAACCGAAAATGGTTCTCTTGTTAAAACCGAAGATAAAACCGACGATGGTTTTCTTTTT
>DCSM01000019.1:0-203 GCA_002325605.1 Chloroflexaceae bacterium UBA1466 | reverse complement strand
TGAAACCGACGATGGTTTTCTTTCTGAACAGCAAGCCTAACGGTCCGATTCAGCGCACCCGCGCCAAGAAGCGACGTGCTGATTGCTGCCGCAAGGTGGCGCGAAATTGATCGCGCCACAACCTGTGCCATCACGTTGGTCAAGACAAATAAACATAAAGAATCCCTCAGACTACTTTCTTCCAAACGTTCCCAAGACTCGCG
>DCSM01000129.1:5470-5804 GCA_002325605.1 Chloroflexaceae bacterium UBA1466 | reverse complement strand
GCTGGCAGGTCTTTTGCATCCCGAAAAGCAAAGATCTCTTGGTCTTTCAGGCTGTTCCTTTCGGGGTAGAAACTGCGCGATCTAGGGCCAAGGCAAGGCGCTTTTGGGCCAGTTTTCAGCTTAGATCAGACCCAAAGGGCAACTTTAAAGGAGTTTTTTGCCGTCTTCTAGCCTAAGCGAGATCGGCTCCCCAGGTTTGCCTTTCGTGGTTTTATGCCTTAGAGGGAGCAAATTTTGAGGGTTTTGACTAGCACTTTGTTCTCTCTTACTTAACAAATGAAGATGGTTTTAACTGGCTGCTGGGTGGGGCCCTACATAAAGGCTGGATCGGGCC
>DCSM01000129.1:0-5361 GCA_002325605.1 Chloroflexaceae bacterium UBA1466 | reverse complement strand
GGCCCTACATAAAGGCTGGGTCAGGGCCTACCTAAAGGCTGGAGTGGAACTGGCTGGCTGCTAGGAAATGGGCTACGGAAGTGGCCGATGAAAACCCTAAGCACAGGCTGGCTAAAGGTAACAGCGCCAAGCTTCCAGACCAAAAAACCTGCCAGACTGTTCCAAGTCTGGCAGGTCGTTGGCTGAACAAGAAGCGCAGCGCTCGACTTTTAGAGCAGCAGCGCGAGGGGCGTTTGAAGCAGGCGTTTGAGTTCCAAGAGGAACTGAGCCGCGACGACTCCGTCGGTCACGCGGTGATCAACACTGAGGGTCACCCGCAGCACTTCGCCAAGCCCGACCTGGCCAGCGGTGTTGATCACGGGGACTTGCCGTACCGCTGCGACGGCCAGCGCCGCCGCTTGCGGCGGGGTGATAATCGCGGTAGCTTCGACCACTTCATACATTCCCAAGTTGGTGATTGTGAACGTACCTTCTTCCAACTCCGCCGTTTTGAGCTTCCCTTCCCGCGCCCGCGTCGCCAAGTCCCTTAACGCTTCGGCCACCTCGCGCAGGCTTTGTTGGTCAGCGGCAAAGAGGGTCGGCGCAACTAGACCTTTGGCGAGCGCGACAGCCACATTAAGGTTGATCTGGGGGTGAACGACCACCCCATCCTCCCCATTGGGCCCTGGGCAAAAGCTGCTATTGAGGAGGGGAAAGCGCCGCAAAACCTGGGCGGTGGCCTTGACGATCAAGTCGTTCACGGAGATATGAACCCCCGCCAGCTGGCCCGTATTGATCTGCTGGCGCAGCTTGAGCGCCTGGGTCATCTCGATCTCCGTCATCACGTAGAGGTGAGGGATTCCAGGCTTGGCCTCGCTCATCTTGAGACTGATAGCCCGCCGCATCCGCGAGAAAGGTTCAAGGGTCTCGCCCGCTTTGAGCGTAGGCGGATGAGCGAGAAGCGGGGGCGGAAGGTATGCAGGCAAGGGCGCAGGCAAGGGCGCAGAAGGGGCTTCGGGAGGTGGAAGGGGGAGAAGCTTGTTGCGCTTCACGAAGGCCTCAACGTCCTCGCGCATTAGCCGTCCGCCAGGGCCTGTCCCTGGGATCAGGTGCAAGTCAAGGCCATAAGCTTGCGCCAGCTGGCGGGCGAGGGGAGAAGCTTTGACCTGGTCAGGATCGGGCAATGCGGGGGAAGGTGGAAAAGGCAGCTGGTGGTCTGGCTCCCCGCTGCTCACGGGCAGAGGAGAAGGTGCTTCCGCCTCACTTGGCGGCGCAGGGAGAGGAGCTTCCGCCGCCGCAACATGGCCAAGCGGCATGCCCACGGTGGCGCTCCCACCCGCCTTGACCAAGATCTGCGATAGAATCCCGCTCTCCGGCGCAGCAAGCTCCATCGTCGCCTTATCGGTCTCAATCTCCACCAAGACCTCTCCCTTCTCGACCTGGTCGCCAAGCTCTTTCAGCCAGCGACTTACGATCCCGGCCTGCATGGTATCACTCAATTTGGGCATTGTTACAGCGGCCATTAGAAATCCTTTCTTAGCTTAATCTGAGCGAAAGCTACTTTAACGCCCTGTGCCGCGCACGAAGATGTTAGGCCAAGGCTTGAAGGTCGTTGGGAAACTATCCTGGCGCAGGAGGAGACCATTCTCCTTTACGGTCCGGTAGATAATGGTTGTTAAACCTGGCCTAGCCCAGTCAGATTGCTTATACGTGCCTGCGGGAAGGGTTGGATCTTGGATAGTCACGGGCTTCGAAGGAGCCGGGGTTTGGCTGGTGATCCGGTGGCTCATCGTGACCTGGCGCGGAGCCTTCGCCCCGTAGAGCGCGAGATAGAGCCGCTGTTGTTTGAGGTCGGCCCAGGCCTGCGTCAGAAGCCACCCCCCCGTATCATTAACGAACTGGAGGTCGCTGGCTCCCGTGAAGATCGCTGCGTCATAGCCCGGCGGTTCCCCCAATTCCTCATACCAGCTAATCCGAAACTGATGCTCATGGCGTTCGGTGATCGGTAGCCCAGCCATAAACGCCGCCCGAAAGAGCGTCGTCGAAACCTGGCATAAGCCTCCGCCCCATTCCTTTTGGGTCCGATTATTGATGATTGCGTAGCCTGGCACGAAGCCATTACTTGCGTCCACTGCGCCCAGCGACGCATTGAACGAAAAGAGGTCGCCTGGGGGGATCAGCACGCCGTGAACGCGGTTAGCTCCCGCCACGATATTGGTAATCCGATAGGCTTCAGACTTGCTAAAGGAACTTACGCCCGTGGCCAACAACCGATTGATTCCCAGGCTAGGGAGGTCAGCCGCAGTGATCGGCGGCGGCAAGGGCGTAAGAGCCAACTCAATGGTTCGGGAGCCACCCTGAAGCGCCTCATTGATCTTGGTCAGCGCCAAGTTGCCATCTAACCCTTTGCCTGTGCCGCCCTGCTCAAAGATGAATAAGTTGCCATTTTGCCAGTTAAGGCGGGGCAGCCGCCCTTCCTGGCGGAAGGATTTTTCTAGCGGTTCAAGGGCCTGCCGGATGCCATCCTGGTCAAAGGTGAGCGAGTATTGCGGGTAGTTAGAAGGAGGATCAACCCGGTTGAGCTTGACCCACTGAGCAAGGCGCGAGCGGGGCCATTCCCATTGCTTAATCGGGCTATTGAGAAAGATTGAGCCATTAAGAGGAACCTCAACCTGCGCCACTATCTGTTGGGCATCACTATCCCGAAAGACCGGAGCTAAGGCCCGCGTGCGGAAGCTCACCTGCTGCGAGCGCAGCGTCTGAAGGGCGGCGGTCAAGTCCGCAAGCGTTTCGTCAACCAAAGCTTGCGTGCCCCATTCTTCGGGCGTAAGGACTACGTTCGCCCCCACTAATGCTACTTCAGCATTCTGCGGCGCAACCTCGATCTCGCTGGCGAGGCGCAAAAGGTACTGTTGCAGCTTAGGCTGGTCGACCTTGACCTGCAAAGGGATTTGTACGCCCCATTGCCAGACTGCTGCTACGGTGCGGGCGTTATCCACTCTGGCCGCAGTGCGCCCAATGGGGGCGGCCAGTTGCAAGGCCGCCGTGAAGTCTACCGTAAGCCCCAAGTCTTCGGCAGTAGGGTTCCAAGTTTTCTCGCCGTAGGTCAAGGTTGCAGGATTAAGCAGAAAGGAGGCATAATGCTGTTCGAGGTCGGTACGGGCCGTGGGCAGAGGCCGATTACCGATCTCCAACCCTTGGACATGAATGTTAGGGTAGAGATAGCCCGCATAGCCGCGCTCGCTGAGGAGAATCGTCAAGACAACCGCTTCGGTTACTAGCGCGGCCAGAGCAACCAGGGCGACCAGCCAGCCAAAAGTCTTCAAGAGGCAAGAGGCCTTTTTGCCTGGGCGACGAGGGGGCAAAGGGGGATAGTTCTTGCGGACAAAGAGCTTCCGACGGCGGTTGACAACGGAATTATCACTCATAGCTTGTTTGGAAACAATCTGGCAAGGAAAGCCACCGAAGGCTAGAGGTTGATTTACAGCTGATCTACACGAGCCGCATTGTAACACATGTAGGATAGGCCTCCTGCCTGTCCATCTGCCTGTCCATTGCGGGAAAATGCGGTGGATGTTATTCTTGTCTTTAAGCAACCTCATTTAGCCAAGAAGAGCAAAAGCAATGCAGAAATCATTGCCCAAAACGGCGGGCACAACTTACGAAGCCATCTTCGCTACAGTATGCCTAATCCCCCCAGGCAAAGTCGCTAGTTATGGGCGAATTGCGGCCTTAGCGGGGCTGGGCGGCCAAGCACGATTGGTGGGCTACGCGCTCCACAGCCTCCGCGCTGGAAAGTTGGGCGACGAAGTTCCCTGGTGGCGCGTCATCAATGCCAAAGGTTATATCAGCAATGCCTACGAACCTGATCTTCAGCAGGCTTTGCTGGCGCAAGAGGGAGTCACTTTCACAGCTAAAGGGCAAATTGACCTAACTCTTTTCCTCTGGGACGGGGCTTAGGCTTCGCGGGCCCAGGATTCAAGTTGGCTCAAGTTCGCGCCGTTCAGCCTGGACCCGCACGAGCGGCACACCTTTTTCGCGGGCCCTGATGAGAGCCTCAACACAGAGCGGGTCCAGCTTTGTCCCCGCCGCGTTCCGTATAATCTGAAGCGCCTGCTCAACCGTTCGCGCAGCTTGGTAGGGGCGGTCACTGGTCAGCGCATCAAAAATATCCGCCACCGCCACAATCCGCCCAATCAGGGAAATCCCGTTCTCATTTTCCTCTAAAAACCCTTTTAGCCCATTCGGATACCCCAGCCCATCCAAACATTCGTGATGCTCTTCCAAAGCGCGGAGTTCCTGCTGCAACAGTTTGGAAAGCCCCGCCGCCCGCAAGAGTTCGGCTCCTTTGGAAGCATGTTCGCGCATCTCTTCCATTTCCGCTTCAGTCAAGGGGCCAGGCTTCCGCAAAATCTGGTCGCGCACGCCGATCTTGCCCACATCGTGGAGCTTGCTCCCAATCCGAATGTGATAGATCATCTCCTGGGGCAACCCCATCTCTTGGGCCAAGGCCACCGAAAATTCTGAAACGCGCTGGCTATGCCCCAATGTATAGGGATCGCGCAGATCAATCGCGCCCGTAATGGCATCAATAATGCCCCAAAAGAGCGTATAGGTATCATTGTAATACTGCGAAAGCTGTAAAGCTGTTGCGGCTTGACTAACCAAGATTTTGAAAAGTCGCACATCCTCATCGCTAAAAGGGATTTTGTCATGCTTGTTAAGCGCTTGAGCGCCCCCAATGATGGTTTTCTGAAGTTCACCCCGCTCGCCTCCAAGCTGAATTTTAGGGGCCCACATGGGAATACAAAGAATCGAATGCGTTGTAAACCCACTTTGCTGATCAATCTCGCCGTAAAAATGGCGATTGTTACGCACATCATTGACCACAATCGTTTCGCCCGTGCGAATCGCTTGGCCAATAATGCCTTTATCCAGATCAACTGCTACTTCGCGCAGATTAGCGCAATGATGCCCAACACATAAGTGGAGGACTAATTGCTCTCGCCCATCGTCGTCGCGCTGTTTGAGCCAAATCGAAACGGCTTCAACGTCCAGCAAATCCTGGGCCGAGCGCATAATATCTCTGAGCAGCGCGTTGCGGTCTAAGGTTGTGGTCATGCGGGCGATAATGTCCAACAAAACTTGCTGGCGATGTTCACGGCGCTGGGCTTCGGCTAAAAGCTGCGTCTTCTCGATCTCGGTGGCCATCCGATTCACCAGAACTTGGGCCAGGGTAAATTCAGGCTTCGCTTCGGGCAACAAGGGGAGGCAATCAAAGACTTGCACAACACCTAAGCTCTTAGGGCCCACAAGCAGCGGAAAACAATAGGTAGTCTGCGCTGAAAATTGATTTTCGCGCTGTTTAACATGCTCCCAAGG
>DCSM01000093.1:5459-11469 GCA_002325605.1 Chloroflexaceae bacterium UBA1466 | reverse complement strand
GACGCGCCCCGCGCCCCATCAAGATACCTTTGCTGCTTCTAACTCCCCTCAATCGCTCGCCGTAACTTGGTGATATTTTCCAAAACGGTTCCCTGCTTATTGAAAACCGCCGAACCCGCCACCAATGCAGTAGCTCCCGCCGCCACTACTTCCCGTGCATTCTCAGCTTTCACGCCCCCATCAACTTCAAGCTCGGCCTTTGAACCAAGCGCGTCCAGCATTGCTCGCGCTCGCTTAACCTTTGCGGTGCTTGAAGGGATATAAGATTGGCCCCCAAAGCCAGGATTCACCGCCATTATCAAAACAAGGTCAACATTGGGCAAAGTTTCTTCCAAAGTTGTCAAAGAAGTTGCAGGATTAAGGGTCACCCCCGCCTTAACGTTCAACTCTTTGATATGCTGAATGGTTCGGTGAAGGTGCGGACAAGCTTCGACTTGCACGGTAAGCCAATCGGCTCCCGCTCGCGCAAAATCGGGGATATAACGGTCTGGCTGCTCAATCATCAAGTGAACATCTAGCTGCAATTTGGTCAACGGGCGAATCGCAGCCACGATTAGCGGCCCGATGGTGATGTTAGGTACAAAATGCCCATCCATGACATCAATGTGCAACCATTCTGCACCTGCCGCCTCAGCTTCCTTCACTTGCTCCCCCAACCGAGCGAAATCGCAGGAGAGGATGGAAGGGGAAATTTTAATCCTTGACATGCGCCACTACCTCTTTTGCTTTTTCCACAAGTTTTTCTACCGTCAGCCCATACTCTTCGAAAAGGCGTTCAGAGGGAGCCGAAGCCCCAAACTTGTCAATCCCAATAACTTGGCCCTGCGAACCAACATACTTCTCCCAACCACATGTAACTGCGGCCTCAATGGCTACACGGGCCTTGACCGTGGGCAACAAAACCGAATCTTTATACCCTTGATCTTGCGCTTCAAAACATTCCCAACAAGGTAAGCTAACAACGTTTGCTGCGATACCTTCTTGGGCAAGCAATTTAGCCGCTTCCAAAGCAAGGTAAACTTCAGAACCCGTCGCCAACAGAAGAACTTTGGGATCAGGCGAAGCAAAGAGAGTATACCCACCCTTCAAAGTCCCTTCAGCAGAAGGATTTGTTAGAAGGGGCACAGCTTGCCGCGTAAGGATAAGGGCCGTCGGGCCATTCTTCCGTTCCAAGGCCATGCGCCAAGCTTGGGCCGTTTCATTAGCATCGGCGGGCCGAATCACGTGAAGGTTGGGAAGCAAGCGGAGGGAAGGGATCTGTTCAATAGGTTGATGCGTGGGGCCATCTTCCCCCAGCCCAATACTATCGTGGGTAAAGACATAGATCGTCTGAAGGCCCATCAGCGCCGCCATGCGGATGGAAGGCCGCATATAATCGCTAAAAACAAGGAAGGTTCCCCCAAAGGGAATAAAGCCCCCGTGCAAAGCCAACCCGTTCATAATTCCTGCCATTCCGTGTTCCCGTACACCATAGTGGATATTACGGCCCATTAAGGAGGTAGCTTGAAAAATCCTGCCCCCTTCAATGCGCGTCTTATTGGAATCGGTAAGGTCGGCAGAACCTGCAAGGAGGGAGGGAACAAGGGGAGCCAACGCATTGATAATCTTCCCCGAAGCCACCCGCGTTGCCAAGCCCTTTTCATGCTCCTGCGCGTTGAATTGGGGCAAAACCGCCGCCCAATCCGTAGGGGTTGTCCGCTGCCACATTGCATCCCAAACTTGCGCTAAGTCAGGATGAGCTTGCCGATATTGGGTCATTAGCTCTTGCCAAACAGGCAAGTCTTGTTTTTGCCCGCTCTGGCGCATGTGCTTTGAGACTTCTTGGGGAATGTAAAAAGCTTCCTTCGAGGGCCAGTCGAGCTTTTTCTTCGTATTCTCAACTTCTTCAACGCCTAAAGGTTCACCGTGAGATGCAGCTTTACCTTCTTTGGAAGGGCTACCATAGCCAATTTTCGTCTGGCAGATAATAAACTGGGGTTTTTCCTTTTGATCCTTGGCTTTCTGAAGCGCTTGCTCAACAGCGGTCAGATTGTGCCCATCAATGGTTTGCACATCCCAGCCACAAGCCTCAAAACGCTTGCCGACATCCTCGGTAAAGGTCAAATTGGTCGGGCCATCTATCGAAATCCCATTGCTATCATAGAGAACGATTAGTTTTGCTAGTTTGAAATGCCCCGCCAAACTAGCTGCTTCGTAGGTAATCCCTTCCATCAAATCGCCATCACCAGCGATCACATAGGTATAATGGTCAACAATTGGAAAGTTAGGGCGATTAAACCGCTCGGCCAGCGCACGTTCCGCCACGGCCATACCCACCGCATTAGCGAAACCCTGCCCCAGCGGGCCCGTGGTCGTATCCACGCCGAGGGGATGCTTGTGTTCTGGATGCCCAGGCGTTTTGCTTCCCCATTGGCGAAAGTGTTTCAGATCATCTAATGAAAGCTCGTAGCCCGTAAGGTGCAATAAGCTATAAAGAAGCATTGAGCCATGACCTGCCGAGAGAATGAAACGATCCCGATTTGGCCAGCATGGGTCAGCGGGATTGTGCTTGAGAAAGCGAGTCCACAGAACATAGGCAACATCAGCTACCCCCATTGGCATTCCAGGGTGGCCACTTTTGGCTTTTTGTACCCCGTCCATTGCAAGCGTGCGGATCGTGTTGGCACTCAACAGGTCAATAGATTGAACCATTTTTTCCTCAGTCGTTACGAATTTTACTAGAGCGATGTAAAATCGCCGTTTGATTATACCACGCGCAGGGTCCTTGACAGACACGGAAAAGCCTGCTATACTAGCCGCAGGTCAAATTTGAATAACATTTGCCAATTGTTTTGTGTTCCTCGATAGCTCAACGGTAGAGCGACTGACTGTTAATCAGTAGGTTCTAGGTTCGAATCCTAGTCGGGGAGCCAATTTTTTTAGCACTAAAACCTCTTTGTACCTTCAATTCCTTTCTCCTCACTCGCTGGGCAGATGGCATATAGGCGTAAAATGAAGCCAGTTTCTTTTTTTTCAGCATGCTTCTCTTTGCACCTGCTCAGATTTCTTCTTAACCCACTTATCATCCTATACTTGACTGCGTTGCCCAACTTAGGTTTGGGATTTTTTGATTTTCTGCCCAGAATCTTGCGATTCTTCTTCCTTAGTCTTTTTTCCTGCGCTCAAAATGGATCCAAAAATCGTTCTACTTACCACGAAAGTGCTGAAGCTTTTGCCAGTCTTTAAGGAGATTTTGCCCCGATGTTGAATCAGAGACCTTTCCCCTTGCTTAGAAAACTAGCTCTTAGCCTATTTTTCTTCACTTTGTTGCTCACCGTTTTGCCCCCAATTTCGCTGGTTGTGCAAGCGCAAGCCCCACAGCAGGAATCCCAAGCCCCGATTCAGCAGCTGCGCGGTTTTTGGGCCGATGCTTACAATCCTGGCTTTCGCAACGCCGACCAAGTTGACGAAATGATGGACAACATTGCACGGGCCAACGCCAATACGCTCTTCATTCAAATGCGCCGCCACGGTGATGTTTGGTATAACAATGGTCTTGAACCCAGATCAAACGACTCCCAGCTGGCCCCCGCAAGCAAATTTGATCCCCTGGCCTATGCCATTGAGCGCGGCCACGCCAAGGGCATAAGTGTTCATGCCTGGCTGGTGATCAGCGTAGCCTGCCCCGGAGCCAATACCCAATGGGGCAATCCCCAGCATGTTTGTACTGAACATGGCCCCTCGGCCCAGGGAACCGAACGCTGGACAACCGCCGATTACGCGGGCCACCAGATCGGCGACCTCGATTTTGGCCACCCTGGTTCGGTTGTCTATATGGAGCAAATCGTTCAAAATCTGCTCAAAAACTACCCCAGTCTCGATGGGATTCATTTCGATTTCATTCGCTTCGGCTGGAGTGACCACGGTTACAACAGTGTCAGCTTAGACTTCTATCGCCGCAAGTATGGTTTGGAAGCTGATTTTCGCCCTAAACCCGACGCAGCACTCTGGAGTCAGTGGCGCAGAGATCGGATTACGGAGCTTGTTCGCCGCCTCTATATTCGGATCAAGGTGATCAATCCTCAGGTTCAGGTAAGTGCGGCCACTGTCTCCTGGGGCGGAATCGGCACTTACAGTGCTAATGATTGGTCAAATTCGGCGGCCAGCAAAACGGTCTTTCAAGATTGGAAAGCCTGGTTGCAAGAAGGAATTTTGGATTTTGCGCTGCCCATGCACTATTTTGACGAAGGCAAAGCTGAAAATCGCAAATGGTATGATGGTTGGCTGAAATGGGATCGGGAAAACACGGGGCGCAGAACGATTGTGGTCGGGATGGGGTCGTGGCTGAATAGCCGCGCCCAAAACATCGCGCAAGCCGAACGGGCGCTGGTCACCGATTCGCAGGGCCGGCAACTTTCAGGTGTTGCCTTCTATTCCTACAATCAACCCTTTTATGGAGGGGGCTTTGAGCAGCGGCGGCAATTCATGGATGAGCTACGCAACACGATTTTCAAACAGCCTGCTCGCGCTCCCGTTTGGCCCTGGATTGCCTATCCGACCAAAGGTCATTTGCAAGGCATTGCGTCCATTGATGGTCAAATGATTCCTTTTGCGGTCATTTCGCTTTTGAAAGATGGCCAATGGGTGCGAGACTTGACAGCCAGTGCCGATGGTTGGTATGGCACAGTTGACCTCGATCCAGGCACTTATACAGTTGCGGTCCGTGATAAGGAAAAAGGGCACACGGCTGAGTATCAAGTGTTAGTTGAAGCGGGCCTCGTGACCAACGGGCCCTAAAACCAGCTAAAGCTCAATAATTTGGTGAAATTAGCAGGGGCGTTGTATACAATGCCCCTTTTCTGTGATTCGCAAATCTAGCAAAAAGGAAAGATGCTATGCACATTGCATTGATTGGACTCCCAAAAAGTGGCAAAACGACGGTTTTCAATGCGCTTACCTGCGGGAATGCTGAAACCACAGCTTTTTCGGCGGCCCAAGTTGCGCCCAATATGGCCACAGTTAAAGTTCCCGATGAACGCTTGAATGTTCTTACCAAACTGTTCAAACCAAAGAAAACTACGCCTGCCGACGTGCAATATGTAGATATTGCAGGTTTAGGCGGAGGTAAAAAGCAAGAAGGCGGAGGTTTACCACCTGCTCTACTCAATTATCTCAGTGGGGCTGATGCTTTATTGCATGTTGTGCGGGCTTTTGAAGATTCAGCCATTCCACATCCTAATGAAACGGTAGATATTGCGCGAGATGTTGCGAATCTTAATCTTGAATTAGCTTTTGCCGACCTTGCGATTATTGAAAAACGGCTTAAACGCCTGGAAGCTGAGATCAGCAAAATGTCGGCCCGCGAGCGCGAATTTCGCATTCTTGAACGCGATTTGCTTTTGCGCTTTCAAGCGGGCCTGGAGCAGGATAAACCGATTCGGGAACTGGAAGCTTCGCCTGAAGAGGAATTACTGGTCAGAGGTTATCAGTTTTTGACCGCTAAACCGCTGCTTATCATCCTCAATATCAATGAAAAACAACTTGCTGCTCCGCCTACGCTAGAATATACTGCTCGCAAAAGTGGGGTTATGCCTTTAGCTGGGAAGATCGAGGCTGAATTAGCGCAATTAGATGCAACAGATGCTCAAGTTTTTATGGATGATTTGGGGATTAAAGAGTCAGCACGGAGTTTGGTGATCAAACGGTCTTACGAACTCTTAGGTTTGATTAGTTTTCTTACGGCGGGCGAAGACGAGGTTCGTGCCTGGACAATTCGCCATTCTACCCCTGCGGTAGAAGCGGCGGGCGCGATTCATTCTGACATTCAACGCGGGTTTATTCGGGCCGAAGTTGTGGCTTATAAGGATTTGGTCGCGGCGGGGAGTATGAATGATGCGAAAAAAGTTGGCGCAGTTCGCATGGAAGGTAAACAATATATCGTGCAAGATGGCGATATTTGTCATTTTCTCTTTAACGTAATGAAATAATTAGCGTTAAAGTGGAAGGTTGGGCGCGAAAAACGGCTTTCAAG
>DCSM01000093.1:0-5421 GCA_002325605.1 Chloroflexaceae bacterium UBA1466 | reverse complement strand
AAGCCGTTTTTCGCGCCCAGAGCAGAGACCAAACCTCCTTATGAAACAATTTAATCCTCCTTTGAAGCTGAATTACCCCGCACACCCCGCACAAAAATCGTAGTCAATGTAGTAGCAATTGCTTTAGGGTTAGGTTCACCCCCCTTGCTATGAGGAGCAATTTTGGGCGTATGTATCAAGCCGTAAAAGGCCCGAATAACCGTCGCGGGGTCAAGCGTTGAGTCAATTTCACCTTGGGCAATTCCCGCTTGAATCAGACAAATAATCGCTGCATCAATCCGCTCAAGATAGGCTAAAGCTTCTTGATTCGTATGCAATAAGTGAAACAACTCCGCTGTCCAAGGGCGTAAAGCCATCGTTTCATCATCTATTTGAAGTTGAATGATGCTATGCAACAATAAAGCCAAGCTCTCTAAAGGGGTTTTATGGCCCTGTTCAGCTTCAATTAGCGCGATCAAGGCTTCCATCGAACTAATCGCAGCCTGAATAATGATTTCTTCCTTAGTTGAGAAGAAACTATAGAGCGTTGGCTTAGAAATCCCCACCCGCGCAGCTAGTTCATCCATTGACATCGCTTGATGGCCCTTGGCGGCCATCAAACTTTGGGCCGCTTGCAATATCTCCTCGCGCAGCAGCTGGCGGCGACGTTCTCGCAAGGTTGTTACCATAGAGCGATCTTTCAGGTATCTAAAGCAATAAAGGTTAAATTTATACTTGCAAGTAAAAAGATTTTACTGTATAGTATACTCGTGAACTGGCTCCAGAGTCAACTTAGAACGGGACTGCATTAACCTAAAGCCCGAAAGGAGGAAGGGCTGTTTTCGTTCACACGGGAGCAGAAAACAGTCTAAACGATGAGCAAAATCTCTAAAATGAAGCTTAATGGGGTTTGGATTGCCGATACTTCCATTAAACAACCTGTCTTTGTGACGATGCTAATGTTGCTGGTAGTCGTGATGGGGCTTTTAGCTTATTTCACGATGCCAGTCGACCTCTATCCCGAAATTGATATTCCTATCGTGGTGGTTAGTGTTCCTTACCCTGGAGCCAGCCCCGAAAGCGTCGCTGAACAGGTCGCAGATCCGATTGAAAACCAATTAAGTACGCTTAGTGGGGTTAAGAAAATCAATTCGACCTCAAATGAGGGCATTACAACCATCATTATCGAGTTTGTTACAGGGGTCAACATTGATCTGACAGAGCAAGATGTGCGAAGTAAAGTCAATGCCATCTTGCCAAACTTGCCCAGCGATGTCGAAGACCCCATTTATCAGAAAATCGACCCCAATCAAAGACCGATTCTCTCCTTTGTGGTGACGAGTAAGACCGATCACACACCACTTCAATTGCGAAAAATAGTGGATGATGAGATTGTGCCGCTTATTCAGCAGGTGCAAGGCGTTGGATCGGTGGCGGTGCGCGGCGGACAGGAACGGCAACTCAACGTAAATATGGATTTGCAGAAGCTCCAGACGCGCCAAATCCTGCCTTCCATGATTATTAAGTCCCTAAGCAGTGCCAATGTCAATCGGGGTTTGGGCAGTATTGATGCGGGAGACCTCAAAATCAGCTTACGGGCCCCAAGTATGATCCAAAACCCTAAAGATATTGGGCTGATGCAGATTACGGGCACGCCTTATCGGGTCAGCGATGTGGCTTGGGTTGAAGATGGCGTGGTCGAGCAAAAGAGCTATTCGCGGATCAATGGTAAAGACGCGATCACGGTTGGTGTGCTAAAGCAATCTGGCTCTAATACGGTTGAAGTTGCGGATAAGACAAAAGAAGAATTGGCCAAAGTTTTGGCGACTTTCCCTGATTTGGATTATTCCATTCCTGAAGATTCTTCAATTTTTGCCAAGCAATCGGCTGACAGCGCGATTGAGGAACTTATTGCTTCCACAGTTGCTGCGATGTTAGTCGTTTTAATCTTTTTCAGGGATGTTCACAACACGCTCGTGACGGTAATTGGAATGCCTGTCATTCTGATTGGGACTTTCTTTCTGATTCAGTTGTTTGGCTTAACGATTAACGTCGTAACGCTGCTTGGGCTTTCGATTTCAGTCGGTTTGGTGATTGACGATGCTATCGTGGTGCGGGAAACGGTTTTTCGCCACGTCGAGCAAGGCGAGCCGCCCGTGATTGCCGCCAGTCGCGCCACCGCCGAGGTCGCGCTCTCCGTGGTGGCGATGACTTTGACTTTAATTGCCGTTTTTGTGCCCGTGACCTTTACGACAGGCATTGCGGGGATTATCTTCAAATCGTTTGGCATTACCGTTTCGTGTGCAATGACTCTCTCGCTGATTGAAGCCTTTACAATGGCTCCGATGACTTCGGCATATCTCTTCAAAGAACAGAAAAAGAAGCCAGGTCACGAAACGAAAAAACATGTCGAGATTGAATCTACAGATAATGATGCAAACATTCTCGCCGAAGCCGATGAAGACCCTGGTTGGATGGGGCGCACCTACGGCAATTTGCTCAAATGGAGCTTGCATAATCGGTTTCTTGTGGTTTTGATCACGATTGGAATTCTTTTTGTAAGTCTTCAGGCTGCTAAAGGCTTAAAATTTAACTTTTTCCCTAGTTCAGATAAAGGCCAATTCTTGATTGGCTTTGAACTTCCCCCAGGTTCAAACTTGGCGGCTACGGAAAAGTTTGCCCGCCAAGCCGAAGAGCTTTTACTCCAACAACCTGAAATTAAGAACTTCCTGACCACCGTCGGCGATGGCGGAAATTCTGAAGCGGGCAGCTTCTCGATCAATCTCAAAAAAGGCCACGTTACAGATGAAGTGATTGCTCGAATGCGTCCCAAACTTACTTTTCTACCCCAACTTTCGATGGCTAAACCAGGGATGGGAGCCAATAGTGGCGGTTCTGGAATCACAGGGCGCGACATTCAGTTGAGCCTTCAAACCACAGGCAAATTGAAGGATTTAGAGCCGCTTTTAGTTGGTCTCCAAGCAGAAGCTAATAAAATCCCTGGTCTGGTTGATATTGATACCACTTATAAGCCTGGTAAACCTGAATTGCAGTTTTATCTCGACCCCAGCAGGGCAGGTGATATTGGCGTTACCAATGATGATATTGCTAAATCGGTGCGGGCCTTGATCAATGGCGAAAAAGCGACGACTTTTCGCAAAGATGGCGAAGATACTGATGTTGTAGTGCGTTTGCAACCTGGAGACCGCACCGAAGTAGATGCGATTAAATCCGTTAGTGTACCGACGGTCAATGGCAATGTGCCGCTTGGCTCGTTGGGAACGATCAAGGTTGAATCGGGCCCGACCACGATTCGGCGTTACAATCGGCTGAATCAAGTTTTGATCGGCGCAAACGTCATTGGGCGCAATGTCAACGACGTTGTTTTAGGGATTAAAGAGCAGTTGGCCAAGACCAAAATCCCTGAAAACGTTGTTGTAAGTTTTCAAGGGAGTCAACAGAGTCAGCAAGAAGGCTTTGGTACGCTCTTTATTGCCATGGGACTCTCAATTCTCTTCGTTTATATGGTTTTAGCCTCGCAATTTGGCTCTTTCTCGCAACCTTTCGTGATTATGTTAGCCATGCCCTTTAGCTTTGTCGGGGCTTTTCTGGCTTTACAACTGGTTCACTTGCCTTTAGACATCATTAGCATGATTGGTTTAATCATGTTAATGGGGTTGGTGGTCAAAAACTCAATTTTATTGGTTGACTTTACCAATCGGTTGCGCGACTCAGGGATGAATAAACATGCCGCGCTCGAACTTGCAGGAGCGATTCGGCTGCGCCCCATTCTGATGACTTCTTTCGCCATGATCATTGGCGGTTTACCTGTTGCACTTGGAACGGGCGAAGGGAGCGATACTCGCCGTGGTCTTTCCATCGTGGTTATTGGCGGAATGATTACGTCAACCTTTTTGACGCTTTTGGTCGTGCCAACCGCCTATAGCCTCTTGGATGGCTTGACCAATAAAATGGACAAATTTGCTCATTGGCGGCCCTGGCGACGTGCGCCTAAACCGCCAGTAGTGGCGGATTCAGCGCATCCTGAAGCGCCAGCGTTGCCCGCTTTAAGTTTTGCGGAAATGCCTCAAGCACAAGAAGCCCCGCGCTTTCAAATTGTGGCCAAACGGACAACGATCTCGACAGTTCTCCAATCTTTGAAACAAAAGCGAATGCCCTTTCTGCGAGCGAATGGGCAAAAGCGCCAGGCGACTAATGGCGAGCTTGAAGTTCCAGACCAAAATCCGCTCTTTGTTCGCTCGGATGAGGAGCGGATGAAGGTACGCTGATTTTATGCTATACTCTGGCTTGAATTTGAGAGAGTTTATTCGGGTAGAAAATGAAGCAAAAACTAATCCTAACCGCTTGCTGCGTCGGTTTGCTGTTGCTGGGCTTAGGGGGTTGCAGCAAAGCCAGCGAGGAAGACGGCTCGGCAAAAACCCCGCCAACGGCGGACAGTTCGGCCAAAAAGCCTAAAGCCTCGCCCACTTCCAAGTCAAAATTGCTTGACCAGCAAACTCCCACCCCCACGGGGAAAGTGGAATTTGCGGCAGGCGTTACGGCGATTGGGGAAGTCAAAGCCGAACAAGATGCCAATCTCGCCTTTAGCGTGGCGGGGATTGTAGACAGAGTCTTGATTGAAGAAGGCGACGTGGTAACGCCAAATCAGACGTTGGCCGTTTTAGACACGCGCCCCTTCGACCAGCGTGTGCGCCAGGCTGAAGCGGCTTTGAAGCTGGCCAAAGCGCAATTCAGTGCGCTCAATGAAGAGCCACGGGCCGCCGATGTGGAAGCTTCCCAAGCGCAAATTCGCCAGGCGCAAGCAGGTTTGGCGGTGGCGCAGTCGCAGCAGCAAGCGCTGGCTGAAAAACCTCGTGCCATTGATGTAGAAGCGGCGCAGGCGCAAGTTCGCCAGGCGCAAGCGGGTTTGGCGGCGGCGCAAGCGCAACAGGCCGCGCTCAATGAGAAGCCTAAAACCGCCGATGTTGAGATTGCAGTCGCTCAAATTGACCAAGCGCAGGCTGGGTTAGATAAGGAAAAAGAGCCACCTAAAGAAGTAGATATAGCTGCTGTCGCCGCGAATCTGGCGCTGGCCGAAGCTAATCTTCAAGCGGCCAAAGATCGGCTTTCCTTTGCCAAAACCCAAGCCGAGCTTCAGGTCAAACAAGCGTCTTATCAGCTTTCGCAAGCCCAATGGTCTTTTGCTCTGGCCGAAAAATATTGGCAATATGTAGACGATAATGGGCGGGATCCTGTCAACCCTGATCTTTCCAATCCCTCGACGGGCGCGAAGTCTAAGAACAAAACGAGTGAAGGGCAAGAGGCCAGTTATCGAGTACAATATGAGCGGGCGAAGGCAGCGCTTCAGCAGGCCGAAGAAGCAGTGCAACAATCTTTGGTAAATTCAGAATCAGCGCGGAAGACTGAACAAACGGGCGTTTT
>DCSM01000098.1:29317-56000 GCA_002325605.1 Chloroflexaceae bacterium UBA1466 | reverse complement strand
TATCTCAAACTAATTTTAGACACGATCTTTGGGGCTAAGAACTTTCGCAATGAATTGATTTGGCAAAGAATCAACGCTAAAGGGAATGTTCAACGTAAATTTGGAGCTATTCACGATATTATTTTAGCCTACGCAAAGCAGATTGGGAAAGAAACCTGGAATCAGATTTATCGCCCCCTTGACCCTTCTTATGTGGCAAAAATGTATAGGTATGTGGAAGAGGTAACAGGCCGACGTTACCGTATAAGTGATCTTACTGCGCCAATTCAACGGGCTTCGACAGGCCAAATTTATAAATGGAAGGGTAAAGCTACTCCTCCCTCGCGTTGCTGGGTTTACGCGAAGGAGAAAATGCAAGAGTTAGAAGATGCGGGGCTAATTATTTACTCAGGGAGCGGTAATCCTCGCTATAAACGCTATTTAGACGAAAACCAAGGCGAGAAGATTCCTGACATTTGGGATGATATTAAGCCTGCTCTTGGAAGGGAAGCCCTTGGCTACCCAACCCAAAAACCTTTAGCTCTTTTAGAGCGGATTATTCAAGCAAGTAGCAATGAGGGAGATTGGATTCTTGACCCCTTCTGTGGCTGCGGGACAACAATTGCGGCGGCGCAGAAGCTCCAGCGGAAGTGGGTTGGGATTGATATTACGCACCTTGCCATTGCGCTGCATAAAAATCGCCTGGCCGATTTGCTTGGTCTGCTCCCTAAGCGGGATTATCTGGTCAAAGGGGAACCTACTGACCTTGCATCTGCTAAAATTTTAGCTAAGGATGACCCTTATCAATTCCAATTCTGGGCCGTCTCGCTGATTCAAGCGCTGCCTTACGGGGCCCAAGTAGGGAGTAAGCAGGGCAAGAAGGGTAGTGATCGGGGAATAGATGGCTACCTTTCCTTCTTTGATGGAAGGCCTTTGAAAACGCAAACCGGGATAGTCCAAGTGAAGAGCGGGAAAGTGGGGCCAAGGGAGATCCGTGATCTGCGGGGCACAATGGAAAGGGAAGGGGCTGCCTTGGGGGTTTTTCTTACGCTTGAAAACCCCACCGAACCAATGCTGAATGAGGCGCGGAGTGCAGGAATCTATCGTTCAGTCACTTATCAAGAGGAATATCCTCGTTTGCAAATCCTCACAATAGCGGAATTATTGCAAGGGGCAAAGGTTCGCTTACCTCCTAAGCATCGACTTCCTTTAGAGCAACATGGGAAGCAGATAGAAGAGTCAACAAAACCACCAGATCAGCATAATATGGGGCTTTGAGAGAAAAACATCATGCCCAAACCACTTACTGATAACACGCTTTTCTACGGTGATAACTTGCCCATTTTGCGGGAGCATCTTAGCGCTGAAAGGATTGACCTGATCTACCTTTATAAGGAGCAATGCGAGAAGGATGCCGCGCCCCAAGCGACCTTTGAAGACCTTTGCTTGAATGCTCCCGCACCCGTTCAAAAGCTCCTTCAGACCTTCTACGACCTGCTGGGGCCAAACCAAATGACCGACTACTTATTGCTGCTGACTCCTCTCTTGTTAGAGCTTCACCGCGTCTTAAAGCCTACAGGTAGTCTTTATTTGCATTGTGATCCTACCACAAGTCATTATCTCAAGCTAATTTTAGACACGATCTTTGGGGCAAAGAACTTTCGCAATGAAATTGTTTTGGAACAGAATCAAACCTACTCTGGGATTAAGAAGGTCTATCGGCCAGCCCATGAGCTACTTTTATTTTACACCAAATCCGAGTCTTATACGTTCAATCTCCAGTACAAGCAATTATCAGAAGGTTCGCAGAAGCTTTACACAAAGGAAGATGCACGCGGGAAGTATCGGCTTGTCCCATTACTTGTTAGCGGGCAAAGGTCTGGGGAAACAGGTCAGCCGTGGCGCGGGATAGACCCGAATAAGTGCGGGCGAAACGGGATGCATTGGGTAACGGTTCCCCGCAAAATAGAGCAGTATGAGCAACAAGGTTTAGTAGTCTGGCCCAAGAAAGAGGGTGGCCAACCGACCTTAAAGTATTACCTTGAGGATAATCCAGGAGTTCCTTTAAGCGATCTTTGGTACGCCGTAAATGCAGATGCACCGCTTTTAGAGCGACTTATTCAAGCCAGCAGCAATGAGGGGGATTGGATTCTTGACCCCTTCTGTGGCTGCGGGACAACGCTTGTAGCCGCCCAGAATCTAAAGCGGCAATGGGTTGGCATTGCGCCACAGAAAGGAACGGTGGAAGATTTGCCTGAGCTTCTCCCGCAATGCAATTTCGTGGTTAAAGAGGAAAGAAAGGCCAAATAAAAGACCTGCCAAGTTGCCTAACTTAGCAGGTCTCGTGCAAAAAGGTTGCTTTACTTTACGATCCCCGTCGCATCCCCCAGCATATTTACTTTGATCTCATGCTTTTCCCCAATCTCATAGGTTTGCCAAGCACTCAGAGAAGGGTTGAGATTATAGGTCTTCTGCTTCGCATCCTTGAAGTAAACGGTATAGGTTTCTGTCCGCCCCCCTTCCCGCTGCTTTTGGGAAGCTAAACTTACCCGTGGCCAATAAGGCTTGTGATCCTTCCCTGTTGCTCGCTCTGTGTGATCTGTTACCCACCTCTCAATCTCATAAGTATACTTTGTCTTATAGATCGGCTCCTCCCGATAAGTATCTCTGGTACACCGCTTCTCTTGAAAATGGCCATTGCCAAGGTCGCGCTGTCCACACGCGTAGGTCTCCGTACCTGTTTTGATCCTCCGTGTGTCATACTTCTCCAGATGCTCACTAATTTTACGCCCTCCCGCAGGGACAGACCAACCACTTTCAGTCACCGTGCGATAGGCTTCAACCGCAATGGTTCTTTCCCACGAAAAACCCGTTATGGTCGCCGTTACTTCCTTCGTAATCAGAAAGAGTGAACAGAAACCAACACAGAGGGAGAAGACAAAAGCGATTGCGCTGATGATGAGGTTGCGGGTTTTTTTGCTCTTGGGGGGAAGGGGAGGAGGCAAAGGGTCATCGCTATTATCACCCGAAGTAGGGGTTGCGCCTAGCGCATAATCCTTCACCTGCTGCTGCGTACTATCAGGTTCCCGTGGCGCATTGCATTGCTTACAAATTGCCCGTCCCGCTTCATTACTTGCCCCACAAAAAGCGCAAATCCAATCGGCTCCCGCCTGCGCTTGCTTCAATTGCTCCGCATCCGTTACTTCTACCGCATCTTCGGGCAAGTAAAACTTAACCCCTTCAGGGCGCGGGCTTTGGCAATTGGGGCAAACCTTTGACCTTCCAAAAATTCCCTTTGTCCCACAACGAATACAATCCCACCGACCTTCACGAATAGCCATCTTTTTATCCTTACTTTAGCATTCAAAAAAAGCGTCCCCCCTAGCAGGAAGAACGCTTTTTGAGCGGCCAAAACCTTCTTTCACCTTAGATAAAGGCTGACCTTAACCACCCAATTCCTTGAGCTTATCTTGCCACTTCTGGATTAGCCGATTGTAAGTCGGCTGATCAATTTCGCCCATGGAGAAGCGCAAATCGAGATTATCAATGGCTTGCTTGACCTGGTCAAGGTTGATACTTCCCCCACTACTTTGGGCCGGAGGTTGCTGCGCGGGAGGTTGTTGCCCCAGTACTTGTGGTTGCTGCATACTTTGCTGCATGATATTGCCCATTGCCATCCCCCCCGCGATCCCCGTGCCGATGCCCGCCATCCCGCTGGGGTTTTCGGCAGCAGCTTTCATCGCCTGACCTGCTTGAATTTGGTTGTACAAGACCGCCGCTTGCGGAGTCATGCCACGCCCCAAAGCCCGTACATCCCGATTCGCATCCATTGATTGGCGCGTCCGCTCGTCGGGCGTGACGGTTCGCACATAAAAATCCCCGACCCGCAAGCCCAGGGATTCAAAACCATTCGCCACTTTAGCCTTGGTCGCGGCGCTCAATTCGCTAATTTGCCCCGTAAGATAGAAAACTGACGAACGTTGCATGGCCAATTCGCCCAAAAGATCGCTGAAATGTTGAATGACGTTGTTTCGTAGGTAATCGGCCATCTTTTTAGTCGTGACACTTGCCTGCTGGGCAACGATCTTATTGATGAAAAGCGCAGGATCATTCACTTGATAGCTATACACGCCATTTGCGCTAATGAACGAAGTGCCAATTTCGGGGTCTTCATACATGATCGCTGAAGGTGTCCCCCACTTTTGGTCGATGAATTCCTGCATATTGACAAAAACCACTTCGGCTTGAAAAGGGGTTTTGCCGCTCGTGGCCAAACCAATCAGGCCCGCCAGAATTGGAATATTCCCCGTACTGAGCGTGTGGCGGCCTGGCCCCAGAACATCCATAGCCTTCCCATCGCGGAAAAAAACGGCGCGTTGGCTCTCGCGCACGATGACTTGCGAACCCAGCCGAAAATCACCTGGCCCGCTTTGCGGCTCGCGGTGCGCGACTTCCGTCCCCGTCTGGTCGAGAAAATCAATTACATCAATGATCCGTGGCATTTTCGCTCCTTTGCAAAATTAGCCCATTTTGCCCATGGCCAAGAAATTTTGGCGGGCATCAAATTGGCTCTGCAATTCTTGCACAAAATCCAGTAGCGCGTCAAGAGCTTCGGCAAATTTCCCTTCGGGGTTGAGTTCGGTGAGCGCAAACCCCAACCGCTCCCGCAAACCAGCCAGCCCCTCCGCAAGTTTAGCATCAAAATCGTAAAGTTGGTCAAGAGTGGCGAGATCAATTTTCTGGGCGCTGAACCAGGGAGAATAGCCACGCGGCGCGGTTTCGAGGCGTGAAACGAAGCGATCCAATTGTTGTAATACCTCGTCAACCTTCGTAATCACATCAAAGCGCTTGACATCCACGACTTTTTGCGAAAGCTGAACTAGTTTTCGTCGTTCAGCCTTATATTCGCTCGCTAAATGGGTTCGTAACTTGTAATCTGCGTCCCGCCGATCTTCCATTTCTCGATAACCAGTGTAACCTGGAATCTTTTCCATCAAGTCTTTGAGCGTTTCTTGCAAATCCATCTTTGGATAACTCCTAAGCAGGCAAATCCTTCATCATCAAACGCGCCAAAACAACCATGGCTAAGACGCAAAACTAAGCAAAAAAGTTGCGCTAAAAGCAAAGTGCCGCAAGTTTGCAGCAAGTGCCTTAATCCGCTATACTTTCGCATATCCTCAAAATTTAGTCAACGGCAACGCTTTGCAATGTTTAGACAAAGGAGCCTCACAGTGACCGAAGTAACAATTGGCGTTATCGGTGGTAGCGGTTTGTACGGAATGAAGGAATTGACAGATATTGAAGAGGTTGTGCTGGAAACGCCTTATGGTAAGCCCAGCGACGCTTATATTTTGGGCACTTTGGCGGGAAAACGGATCGCTTTTCTGCCGCGCCATGGGCGGGGCCACCGTTTTACGCCCACAGAATTACCTGTTCGCGCAAATATTCACGGTTTTAAGCAGTTGGGTGTTAAATATCTCATCGCCGTAAGTGCTGTTGGAAGTTTACGCGAAGATTTAGCCCCTGGACAGATTGTTATCCCTGACCAAATCTATGATAACACTAAAGGCGTGCGGCCTTTTACCTTCTTTAATGAAGGAATTGTCGTTCATATTGCTTTTGACAAGCCTTTTTGCAGCCTTTTGAGCGAACGGCTTTATCAAGCGGCCCAAAAAGCAGGCGCGACGGTGCATCGAGGCGGAACTTATGTTTGTATGGAAGGCCCGCAGTTTTCGACGCTCGCCGAAAGCGAAGAAAATCGGCGACGAGGGCACGCTCTTATCGGTATGACAGCTATTCCCGAAGCCAAACTTGCGCGAGAAGCTGAAATTGCTTATGGAATGTTGGCAATGGTCACGGATTATGATTGTTGGCATACTGGCCACGATGCTGTTACTATTGATATGGTCATTCAAGTCTTAATGGCCAACTCAGAACTTTCGCAAAGAGTGGTGAGCGAGGTTGTTCCGCTAATTGATGGCTTTGATAGCCCTGCCCATCATGCGCTAAAAAATGCAATTATCACAGACCGCACGCGAATCCCAGAAACGACTCGGCAAAAAGTTGCTTTGTTAGCAGGTAAATATCTCTAAAATAGTGATTCGAGGATTGTCAGGCATTCAATGCCTGACAATCCTTCAAAGGAAATAACTTTGGGCAACGAAATTCGCATTTTCCCTGTATCTGGAATTGGTGAAATTCAACCTGGCGCAGATCTTGCGGCCCTGATTCTTGCTGCGTTGGCAAAGCAACAAGAACGCTTAGAATCTGGCGATATTCTCGTCGTTACGCAGAAAATCGTTTCTAAAGCTGAAGGTAGTCTGATTGATTTGAAGCAAATCACACCTTCGGCCTTTGCCCAAACCCTTGCTGCACAAGGTCATAAAGATGCCCGTTATTATGAAGTCATTTTACAGCAAAGCCAAAGAATTGTAAAGATGGATCGGGGGATTTTAATCACAGAAACAGCGCAGGGCTGGATTTGTGCTAATGCTGGGGTGGATGAGTCAAATGTGAATGGCGCAGAAATGGTTACGCTTTTACCTAAAAACCCTGATCAAAGTGCTTTTGATTTGCGAAAAACGCTAAATGAGAGCTTGAAAATCGAAGTAGCTGTAATTATTTCAGATACTTTTGGGCGGCCATGGCGCGAAGGGCAAGTAAATGTTGCGATTGGCGTTGCAGGGCTTGAGCCTTTAAGCAATTATAAAGGTGTCAAAGATACTTATGGCTTTACGTTGCAAGCCAGCCTCCTTGCGGTGGCCGACGAATTGGCGAGCGCGGCGGAGTTAGTTATGGGCAAAATTGACAACATTCCTGTGGCAATTATCCGTGGTTACGCTTATGCTCCAAGCGAAAGTGGGGCAAAAGCGTTGCTCCGCGACCCCAAATTTGATTTGTTTCGCTAATTTACGCTATCAAATTCATAAAGGTCTCGAATCTATCTATCTATGCCCAACGATCTTGCCAAATTTCTTAAACAACGGCACTCCGTGCGTAAGTTTCAAGCGCGAGATGTAGCTCCTGAGCAACTTTGGCAACTTTTGGAAGCGGCCAGCTTTGCGCCTTCGCCCCACAATCGGCAACCTTGGCGTTTTGCCGTTCTCACGCAGCTTGCAACGCGCCAGAAACTAGCGCAAGCCATGGGTGAACGGTGGAAAGAGCAAATGCTTACCGATAAAATAGATGAGCAAACGATTCAAAAGCGACTAAAAACATCTTCTGAACGAATTGTCAATGCTCCAGCATTGATTTTACCTTGCCTTTATCTCGCTAAAATGGATTCTTACCCCGATGAAGCTCGACAAACCGCTGAAACCACCATGGCCACTCAGAGTTTAGGCGCAGCCATCCAAAATATCCTCTTAATGGCTGAGAGTTTAGGGCTGGCATGTGGCTGGCTTAGTGCGCCGCTCTTTTGCCCTGCGGTTGTTCGCAATGTGTTAAACTTAGATAAATCTTTGATACCACACGCTCTTATCCTTGTCGGCTACGAGGCGGGTAAAGCAGAAAATCGCCCCCGACCTTCTTTTGACGATTTGATAATTCATTTTGAAAACTAATTGAACACTAATTATGATCACAACACTTGCGGGAGGCGTAGGAGCCGCTCGGTTCCTCGAAGGTTTAGTCCAAGTTATTTCCCCAGAAATACTCAAAATCATCGTCAATACGGGCGATGACTTCGTTTTACATGGTTTGCATATCTCGCCTGACCTCGATATTATTACTTGCACCCTAGCGGGAATCATCAATCAAGAGCAAGGCTGGGGCATTGCAGGTGATACTTACGCTTGTCTTGATTCTTTGGAACAATTAGGCGCACCGACTTGGTTCAAAATTGGGGATCAAGACCTTGCTTTGCATTTGCAACGCACCCAATTGCTTAATGCTGGCCATCCTCTGACCTATATTACCGATCTTTTTCGGCGGGCCTTGAATGTGGGAGCGCAGATTCTGCCCATGAGTAATCAGGCTGTACCGACTCATATCGTTACAGCCGAAGGCGAAATGCACTTTGAAGCGTATCTTGTAGAACGCCAAGCGAAAGATGCGGTTTTAAGTGTGCGTTTTGTAGATGTCGAGCAAGCTAAACCTGCGCCTGGAGTGTTGGACGCGATTAAAAATGCTGATATTATCTTGTTGGGGCCAAGTAACCCTGTCGTAAGCATTGGGCCGATTCTCGCTGTGCCAGGGATTCGCAAAGCCTTACAAGACACGCTTGCACCTATCGTGGGAATTAGCCCAATTGTGGGAGGAGCAGCGATTAAGGGGCCTGCTGTGCCTTTGATGCAAGCCGTAGGTTTGGAAACCTCGGCAAAAGGGGTAGCTCAAGCCTATCGAGATTTTTTGAATGTGCTAATCATCGATAATGTGGATGCTCATCTGAAATATGAGATTGAAGCTCTAGGAATTCACGTCGTTATTACAGATACGATCATGCGTAACATGGAAGACAAGATTCGTCTAGCGAAAGCAACGCTTGCAGCCGCAGAATCTTATCAGAAAGAAAGATAAGCGAAACCGATGCCAATCCATGCAATTGTGCCAATGAAAGCGCTTGTGCAGGTAAAAAGTCGGCTTGCCGACCTCTTTTCGCTCGCTGAACGCCAGGAATTGGCTTTAGCCATGCTTCAGAATGTCCTTGCAACTCTGCACAGTTTGGTTGGATTAGAAGCCACTTTGGCGTTTCAAAAGGTCTGGCTTGTAAGCACCGACGCGACTATTTTGGCAAAAGCGCCGCAGCTTGGAGCCCAGCCGCTCCACGACCCCCACGACGACATCAACGCCGCGTTACATTTAGCGCGGGAGCTTGCCCTTCAAGAGGGCGCAAAACGGATTTTAGTTGTTCCTGCCGATTTGCCTTTGCTCACGCCTAAAGATGTGCAAAACCTGCTCAAAAACCTCGCAAAAGTGCAAGTGGTCATTGCCCCAGATAGAAAAAGGCGCGGCACAAATGCGTTAGGGCTTCAGCTTCCTTCGACGCTGCCTTTTCAATTTGGCTATGATAGTTTTCGCTATCATTGCGAAGCTGCCACGGATTTAGGCTTTGCTCCTTATATCTATGATTCGCCAACAATTGCGTTAGATATAGATATGCCTGAAGATTTCGTCGCTTTGGAAAGGTCTTTTGCCGAGGATTTTAACCCACAATCAGCGCTTAAAGATTTTTTGGAACGGAGACAGCGATGACAAAGATTGGTTATGCTGCGGCTTTAGAGCAATTTCACCCGACTGAACTGCTTAATTATTGCCAAATTGCCGAAAAATCTGGGTTTCGAGGGGTTTTGGCGGCGGATCATTTTCAGCCGTGGGTTCCGCAACAAGGGCAAAGCGCATTTGTCTATTCTTGGTTGGGCGCGTTGGGGACAATGACAAAAAGTGATTTTGGCCCTGGCGTGACTTGCCCCAGTTTTCGCTATCATCCTGCCGTAATTGCTCAAGCCGCTGCGACGTTGGCCGCAATGTTTCCAGGGCGGTTTTGGCTTGGTTTGGGTGCGGGCGAAGCTTTGAATGAGCAAGTGGTTGGCGGGGTTTGGCCCGATTCCCTGACGCGGCTGGAAATGTTAATTGAGAGCGTTGAAATTATCCAAAAGCTCTTATCTGGCAAAAAAGCGCGTTATCGGGGAAAGTATTTTACGCTTAATCCCACAAAGTTATACACTTTACCTACTAAACCTATCCCAATTTACATTGCAGCGACGGGCCCCCAAACCCTGGAATTCACGGGGCGCGTTTGCGACGGGTTGATTACGCCAGGCGCAAGTCCTGATAAGCTGCGAGCGATTTTAGCTAGTTTTGCTAAAGGTGCAGAAGCAGTAGGGAAAGACCCACAAAAAATGGCTAAATTACTGCAACTGCATATTTCTTGGGCCGAAACTTACGAAGAAGCTTTACAAAATGCGCTTCTTGAATGGCCTAATGGTGGAATGAATTTTCCTAAGCAAGACATTCGCTCGCCTGATGATTTTGCCGCGATGGCCAAACTTGTTCGGCCTGAAAATTTCAAAGACCGTGTTTTGATTTCAGCAGATTTGGATGAGCATCGGCAGCATTTGCAAAGTTTTCTGGATTTGGGCTTTGATCAGATTTATCTCCATAACGTAGGGCGCAATCAGGAAGCTTTCCTTAAAGTGTTTGGTGCAAAAATTATCCCAAACCTCAAAAGTTGCGAAGGGAAATCAAATTGACAACAGTTCTTACCTCTTCAATGCGCGAATTCTTAGCCGAAACGCATTTTGCGGTTATGACTACCATCAATAAAGATGGAAGTCCTCAGTTGACAGTGATGTGGTATGAGCTTCAAGGCAATGAAATAATGCTGAATACCAAACAAGGGCGACAGAAAATCCATAATCTTCGGCGAGATCCGCGCATTGGCTTTATCATTGAGGCTGGCTATCGTTATTTAGCCCTTTATGGCAAAGCTACTTTGATTGAAGATCAAGCGCTGGCCCAGGAAGATGTGCGCCGATTAGCGATTCGCTATCTTGGCGAAGTTGAAGGCGAAGCGCGAGTCTTAGCTGAATATCAAAAAGAAGCCCGAATTACGGTAAGAATGCAGCTTGAGCGAATTAGTGCCTTGGGGTTTCGCTAGGAATAAACTTTTTAGGAGGTTTTCATGGGCAGTCCAAAAGAAGTAGCCATTGTCGGTAGCTCAAATACGGCGGCTCTTCTCCTCATTCTTTTACCGCTCCTTATGCCTGGCTGCTGTATGCTGACCTTTCATTTATCTCCAACTTCCCCTTTGGGTATTGGGGAGTTTATCGGTTATATGATGGGCCCAGCCCACGGCAATCGGCTAATTAGAGAGGATTATCCCACGATAGAACGCCCTAAAGATGATAAAGAACGTTGTGTTTTAGTCGATGAAGAGCAAGTTATTGAGCAATCAGTTGAACAAATCCTTACTTCCCCGAATCGCACACGTCTTTCCATCGTGAGAGAGTACCGCAAAGTTTATCGTGATATTCCTACGCATCGGCGAATTGTCAAATTCAAAGATGGCGCATCTTTAGAAATCATTATTCGTGATCCACCCCAGCCAAGTGAGCAACCATGTCCCTAAATAAACCCTTTTCTTTCACCAATAAGTCTTTTCGGGCCTTGATTAGTCAACAGATTCAAGCGAGTCCGAGCGCGGAGCCACTTTGTCCCCATAGCGGTTTTTGTGGTGGCTGCTCTTTCCAAGATCGCGCTTACCCCGACCAAGTCGCAGCTAAAACTAAGGCTTTGCAACAACTTTGGGAAACACGAAATGAAGCGATTTTGCTTCCTTTTCCTCTCGAAGCGCTGGAGGTTGTAGCTTCGCCCAATCCTTTTGCCTACCGCACCCGCATGGATTATGTAACTACTAAAGGTCGTTTTGGTTTGCGAATGCGACGAAAGTTCAATTACATTATAGATTTAGAAACTTGTCATCTGATTCCACCAATTGCTTTTGCGGCGGTCCGCAAAGTTTGGGATAAAGCGCAAGAATTGAATATTCCAGACTATAATCTTCGTGATCATACGGGCTTTTTGCGCTATTTGGTCGTGCGACGTAGCCCGCAAGATACTTTTCTGGTGGCTGCAATTACGGCAAAAGGCGATTATGTTGAAGGAATGGCGCAACTGGCTGCGGAAGCTTTGGCGCAGCCTGGCGTAGTGAGTTTTCAGTGGCTTTTGAATGATGGGCTTTCAGACGTTTCTTTTGGCGATTCAGTGCAATATTGGGGCGAGAAAACATTGCCAATGCAAGTCGGGCCACTGATTTTGCAACTTGGGCCAAATACTTTCTTTCAAAATAATGTTCATTTGCTCCTTCCGCTGCTTGACGCGGTCAAAGAAGAAGTGGGGAAAAGTGCAAAAATAGCCGATTTGTATGGAGGATTTGGCACAATTGCCCTTTACCTGGCAGATAAGGTTGAGAAAGTTGTAACGGTTGAATCCTACGAAGAAAGTGCCATTCTCGCGCAGCAGAATATCCTTGCGGCTGGTGTAGAAAACGTTGAAAGTCTTGCGGAAGATGTCCAAATCTTCTTAGAAAAGCAAGCAGAAAAGAGTTTTGAAACGATTATCGCTGACCCACCGCGTACTGGCTTAGGAATAAAAGTCTGTAATGAGCTATTGCGCTTGCAACCCCAGCGGATAATCTATGTTTCTTGTAATCCTCTTACTCAATTGGAAGATATTAACCTTCTTTCAGCGCGTTATCAGCTTCCTACGCTGCGCGGCTATGATATGTTTCCCCAAACTCCCCACGTTGAAATGTTGGCTGTTTTGGAACTTAAAGAGGTCTTTGCATGATTAAAAGTCTTAAAATTGAGCATTTTCGCAACTTAAAGCAAGTAGAAATCAACGATTTAGGTCGAATCAATATCTTGCTTGGCAAGAATAATAGCGGGAAAACCGTAATTCAGGAGGCTTTGTTTCTCCTTGCGCCACCTACTGACCCTTTAGCGGCTTTACGAATTTTGAATTCTCAGAGAGGATATGATATAGATGCAGATAGTCCTGATTTTTGGGACTCTTTCTTCTATAATTGGAATAACACAAGGAATATAGTTCTGAGAATTAAAGTTGCAGAAGGTGCTATTCTTTTCACAAAAGAATTGAAGATAAAAGCTATACAGCAACAAACAGATTTAGAAATTGGTGAAATTAGTGAACTAAATAGACAAACAGTTGGTGTTCTTCTTACTTTTACAAGGTATGAAGGTGATATGTCTTCTGATAAGCTACCAAGGAGATCGTCAGAACAATCAAAGACATTTAATTCCAAACGCTTAGATGTTGCCGAGGAATTCAAAAATTCATATCAGAGTAATCCACAATACGAAGATCATTGTGGAAAATGGAGCGCTGATCTCTTAAACTATAATGTTCCTGTAGCTTTTTTGGCAGCAAAGGTTATTACTACAACAAGTCAGGAAGCGCAAAGATTCAGCCGCCTAGATATTGGAGGAAGATACGATGAGATTCTAACTGCAATGCAGATTATTGAACCTCGTTTGAAACGTTTGACAGTTGCAGCAACGCAACGCGGAAGTGTCATTTATGGTGATCTCGGCACAGACCATCTAATTCCAATTTCATTGATGGGCGAGGGAACAACACGGATTCTTTCAATTGTTCTCGCTATTTTGAATAGTAAAGGTGGCATTGTCATGATTGATGAAGCCGAAAGCGGGCTGCATTATTCAGTTTTAGTTGCTTTATGGAAGATGATTGCAGAGACTGCGCGGCGTTTAGATGTTCAAATCTTTGCGGCAACGCATAGTTATGAGTGCATTCAAGCTATTCATGAAGCAATTGAAGCCTTGGGCTATACTGATGATCTTAAAGCCTATCGTTTTGATAGAATAGGGGAAACAACGCGAGTCGTAGATTATACAGCAGAGATGCTTGCAACAGGGTTTGAGATGGGTTTGGAGATGCGCTAATGACTAAGAAAGAAGCAAAAACTAAGCCTTTCACGATTGAAAAAGCGAAATTGCTCATTGTCGAGGGTAAAACAGATAAAGATTTCTTTGATGCTTTGTTAAATTCCTTAAAAAGAACTGATACGCAAGTTATTCCAATGAATGGGAAAGATAGATTACGTGCTTTACTTGAGGTTATTGTGCGTCAGCCAGATTTACCTGTTCAAAGTCTCATCATTGCCCGCGATGCTGATGGCAATCCCAAAGGTGCTTTTGATTCGGTTTGTAGCGCTTTAAGCAATAAGAATGTCGGTCTTCCTGCGCCCAAAAAGCCTTTGGAATTTGTTGAAGGGCCAACAAGTTTTGGCAAAAGCATCAAAGTTAGCGTGATTGTTATTCCTCTTTTTGAACAAAAAGGAGCTTTAGAAGACTTACTTCTTCAAATGAGTGCCGATGATCCTCTTCTGTCTTTAGCGATTAAATACATTGAAAATGCAATCGAAACTCTTAAAAAAGCAGCCCATCGTCCACCACCACGGATTTTAAGCAAAGCGCAGATTCATGCTTTTTTGGCCACTTTTGAAGAAGCAGACCGCGATCCTGGGATTGCAGCCCTGGAAGGTGTATGGAATTTTCAACATTTTGCTTTTGAACCAATCCTAAAAATAGTGCAAGAGATGTGAAAAACAACCGATTCTTAGTCTTTGAAGGGTTTACTAATTGCTCTGGAGACCATTATGAATGATGAAGAATTAGAGCGCTTGTTGAACGATTTAGAGTCAGATCGAGTGGAGCGTAAAGCCTCTATTTCAAGTAAAGACAAGATTTGTAAGGCTATTTGTGCTTTCGCAAATGATTTTCCAAATCATAAGCAGCCAGGAGTTGTTTTTGTTGGCATCAATGACAATGGAACTTGTGCTAATCTCTCAATAGACGATAAACTTTTAATAACTCTTGCAAGTATCCGTTCAGATGGCAATATCTTACCTTTTCCAGTACTAAAAGTGCAAAAGAAGACCTTGAAAGGTTGTGAAATTGCGGTTATTTTCGTTGAACCTTCAGAAAATACCCCTGTGCGCTATGATGGGCGAGCCTGGATAAGAGTTGGGCCAACAACGCGCCAAGCTACCGCCCAAGAAGAACGCTTATTGAATGAAAAACGGCGTTCAAAAGACCTGCCTTTTGATCTTCAGCCTATTTCGTATGCTACTTTAGATGATCTCGATCTTGATCTTTTTCGTCGAATTTATCTTCCTTCAGCACTTCCAATAGATGTTCTTGAGCAAAATGAGCGTTCCATAGAGCAACAACTTGTTTCAATGCGCTTTGCAACAAAAGAATCGGCTGAAGCACCACTTAGACCGACAGTTTTAGGGCTTCTGGTGGCTGGCAAAGACCCTTGCAGCTTCATTCCTGGAGCGTATATTCAGTTTGTGCGTTTTGATGGGCCAGAACTTAATGATCCAATAAAAGATCAAAAAGAAATAAGCGGTGCATTATCTGAAATGTTGCAAATGTTAGAAAATATCTTTCGAGCGCATATTTCTATAGCTTCAGACATCACTGCTGACCCGATAGAGCTTCAATATCCCGATTATCCGCTGATTGCCCTCCAGCAATTAGCCCGAAATGCAGTTTTACATCGAAATTATGAGGGAACTAATGCCCCAATTAAAATCTATTGGTTTCGTGACCGCATAGAAATGCACAATCCTGGCGGGCCTTTTGGGCAGGTAACGCGGCAAAACTTTGGGCAAGGAATCAATGATTATCGCAATCCAAACCTTGCAGGCGCAATGAAAAACCTCGGTTATGTGCAACGTTTTGGGGTTGGAATTCCTATTGCCCAAAGAGAACTCGCAAAAAACAGGAATCCTCTCTTAGAGTTTGTTGTTGAAGACACTCATATTCTCGTTATAATAGGAAAAAACCATGAATAAGCCTGTTATTGCTTTCTTTAACAACAAAGGAGGAGTAGGCAAAACTTCTTTGGTCTATCATCTATCGTGGATGTATGCAACGTTAGGGCTTCACGTTCTTACGGCTGATCTTGATCCCCAAGCTAATCTCACAGCCGCTTTTCTTAATGAAGAACGATTAGAAGATCTTTGGTCTAATGAAAACTATTCCCAAAAGACAATTTTTGGGTCTGTTCAACCCCTGATAGATGCCACTGGCGATATAGCTAATCCTCACATGGAAGAGCTTGAATATAATCTCAAAATTATCCTTGGGGATTTAGCCCTCTCAAGTTTTGAAGATCAGCTTTCAGAGGTGTGGCCAAAGTGCTTGGAAGGGGATAAAAGAGCCTTTCGCATCATTTCAGCCTTCTGGCGCATTCTTCAAAAAGCAGCTAAAGTAGCAGAATCTGATATAATTCTGGTTGATGTGGGGCCAAATCGTGGCGCAATCAATCGTGCGGCTCTTATTGCTTCAGATTATGTGGTTATTCCCCTTTCGCCAGACCTTTTTTCGCTGCAAGGCTTAAAGAATCTTGGCCCAACCCTACGGGATTGGCGGGAAAAATGGGCAGATCGCTTTAAGAAAAACCCCATGAAAGATATTGACCTACCGCAAGGAAAAATGGAACCTGTTGGTTATATTGTTCTTCAACACTCCGTAGTCTCTGGACAACCTGTGAAAGCGTATGAGAAATGGATGAGTCGCATTCCTGAAGTTTATCAAAAAGCTGTTTTGGGTAAATTTGAAGGTAACATTCCTAAAATAGAAGAAGATCAACACTGTTTAGCTCATTTGAAACATTACCGAAGCCTTATGCCAATGGCTCAAGAGGCTCGAAAGCCAATCTTTTTTCTTAAATCGGCGGATGGAGCCATTGGTTCACAACTTGCTGCCGTTCGGTCCGCCCATCATGATTTTGAGCAACTCGCCCGAAAAATTGCTGAAAGAGTAGGATTAGATGTTCCTATTCTAATACCGCAAAAGGAGATCTAAATGCACGTCCTCTTGCTCGATAATTACGATTCTTTCACTTACAACCTCTACCAATATCTTTGTGAACTAGGCGCAACGGTAGAGGTTCACCGAAACGATAAAATCAGCGTCCAGGAAATAGCTAATTTGAAGCCAGATCGCATTGTAATTAGCCCTGGCCCCTGTACTCCCGCCGAAGCGGGCATTAGCGTGCAACTCATTCAAGAGTTAGGCCCGCAGATCCCGTTACTTGGGGTTTGTCTGGGGCATCAATCTATTGGAGCGGCTTATGGCGGCGCTGTTATTCGCGCTCCTTATCTTATGCACGGGAAACTTTCCCAAATTCATCATCATGGCCAAGGGCTTTATGCTAATTTACCGATGCCGTTCACTGCTACCCGCTATCATTCGCTAATTATTCAGCGTGATAATTTGCCAGATGAGCTAGAAATCACTGCTTGGACCGAAGATAATTTGATTATGGGGGTTCGTCACCGTGAATATCCGATTGAGGGAATTCAATTTCACCCTGAATCAATAATGACTCCCGACGGTAAAATGCTTTTACGCAATTTCCTTGCGAATTAAAAGGAGCATCTTATGGAATTCAATCCTTTTGAAATCGGGCAACCTGAGACCTACAAATTGATGACGGGCTGCATTGTGCCGCGCCCTATCGCTTGGGTAAGTACGCAAAATCGCGCTGGGCAGCATAATCTCGCGCCCTTTAGTTTTTTTACGGGTATATCGTCAAATCCACCATCGCTTTGCTTTGCTGTTACTTTTACGCCCTTTCACCCGACGAAAAAGAAGGATACCCTTCGCAATATCCTCGAATTAGGTGAATTTGTCGTCAATATTGTGACTGAAAAGACCGTTTTGGCGATGAATGAGACCGCGACGGATTTTCCTGAAGCGATTGATGAGTTTAGGGTTGCGGAACTAACGCCAATTCCCAGTAAAGTCGTTAAACCGCCGCGTGTCGCTGAATCGCCTGTTTGTTTTGAATGCAAACTGCATACAACTGTGCCTATCGGTGAGGGGCCAGGCAGTGCAACGTTAATTATTGGGCTTATTCAACATATCTTTGTTCAAGATGACATTCTCAATGAACGAAACTATGTTGATTTGCAGAAGTTACAACCTATTGGGCGTTTGGCGGGAAAGGAATTCTGTCATCTCAATGACTTTTTTGCTTTGGAACGTAAAACCTATCAACCACCCTCGTGAGGTATAAAAATGGATGAGCAAAAGATAGCGAAAGCCCTTCAAATCTTCAGTAATATGCTCCGTAGTGAGCTTCATAGTGAATTAGATGGTCTCTTCTCGTGGGCCATGCTCTTTTTTAATCACGATTTCAAACGTCCCGAACTCAAATTTGAGACTCTGGCGGGCCCCAATCGGGTTTGGTGGAATGGTAAAGTTTGGGTGATTATCCTACCAAAAGGGCCTGATGGGCAAATTGAGGCCAAACCTGGGCAACTGGCCGAAACGCTAGAGCGCGTCAAGCTGCAAGCTCGCAAGCCAGGGATGTGGTAGACGATGTTTGAAAACCTCTTAGATCGTGTTAGTCAGTTACCTTATCTCTGGAGTCTGTTGCGTCGAGTCGTTGAAGCTGATTTTAAGGGCGAGAAAGCGCTTATTTCTACAGAGCTAAAGCCTCTGAATCCTAATGATCAACGCTTATTTTTAGATTTTGGTTGCGGCACGGGTGAATTTGCGAATTGCTTTCCCGCAAAGCGCTATGTAGGGATTGATCTTTCGCGTCAATATCTCTCTTTCGCCCAGCAAACCCAAAAGGGAAATTTTGCAGCAATGAACGGTATAGCTTTAGCGTTCAAGAGCGAATCTTTTGATGCTGCATTGGTTGTTGGGGTTTTACATCATCTTCCCGACCAAATTGCTCAAACCGCTTTAGCCGAAATCCATCGAGTGCTAAAACCTGGGGCAATTATCCTGCTTATGGAAGATATCCCGCCCCAAAATGCTTGGAATGTTGCTGGGCATCTTATGCACTGGCTTGATCGCGGCGGTTATATCCGTACCAATGCTGATTATCGCGCTTTACTGGGCCCACATTTCACGCTTTTGCGCGAATACACGATGCAAAGTGGGATTTGCGATTATGGGGTTTATCTGCTAAGTTGCTTAAAGCCTAATTTTCAGTAAAAACCATTGAACTTTTCTCGCTTCACCCCAGACCTTCGCGCCCTTGTGCTTACCCTTCTTTTAGGGCTATTTCTCTGGTCGCTCGCCTATCAAATCCCACTTTTCGTGCATTTACCAATCGGTGGTGATAGTAGTACTCATCGTCGTGAAGCTGATGCTCCTTTTCTTGAAGGTTTTAATGCTTCTGAACCTTCAAGTCGGGCACAGATTGATTGGTGGAAACTAGCGCCAGGCTATAGTTATCGCTGGACAAAGAGCAAAGCAACGTTAAGATTCCCTGGAATCGGTAGCGAAAAATGGATTTCTTCTCTATTAGTGAGTAGTGGTCGCCCCGATGGTTTGCCGACGAATAGCGTTTGGCAACTTGGCTCTTACCCTTTACCAGTGCCTATTCCTGCGCTCCCCCGCCGCTATCATCTGCTGGGGCAAGTCGATGCGGGCGGAGATTTGACAATAAGAATGCAGACCTCGCCTTATCTTTCGCCCACTGACCCCCGCGATTTAGGCTTTGTCTTGCGTGATCTGCGCCTTGTGCCCACAGTAAGCTTTGTTCACTTCCCTGCTATATCCCAACTTGGTTGGCTAACGCTTACTCTCCTGCTGCTTTATTCGCTCATTCGCTGGCTTAATTTCACTAGACAGCAAACTCTGAGCTTTCTCGGCGGTTTGATTCTTTTCACAACATTGCTTTTAGCCACAGATCGCTTTCCCCTCACGCTTTTCACACCCACTTTAGCCTTGTTAAGCTTGGTTTGTTGGGGATTAGCCCTTCTGCTAAAGCTTCTTATTCCTCCTTTCTTTCAACCTTCAGAGAAGCTTATCGCTCTTTTTCTCTTAGCTTTTGCCTTACGCTTGGGCGGAATGTTGCATCCTACAGCTATTTTTAGCGATCATCGCCTTAATGCAAACAATCTTTTCGAGGTGGGGCTTGGGAAAATCTATTTGACAGAAGGTTTGCCAACTGAAGCTGGTGGTGGCCAAGCACCTTATCCGCCAGGCATCTATCTTTGGCTTTTGCCCACATTACTCTTTGCGCCACCCGAAATGGAGAGCCGTGTCATTATCGTTCAAGCAGGAGTCGCGCTTTTAGATAGTTTTGTTATTCTGCTTTTAGGGCTAATTGTGCTGCGAGCGGGGCTAAATCGGCGGGCATCTCTTCTTACTGCGACGCTTTATCTGTTGCCAGGACCAATCTTAAAGTCGTTTTCGATAGGGGAATATGCGAATGTTGGGGGCCAAGCACTTGCTTTACCTGCTATTTTGCTTTATGGGGGAACTTTGGGCTGGTGGGGATTGCCCTTGCTCTGCATGAGCTTTTTAGGGCACTTGGGCGTGACAATTTCGCTTCTGCTCTTCTTTTTTGCGAAGCTAATGATAAATATAGCAACAACTCTTGGCTCTTTCAAATTGAATTACCGTAAGTCGTTGCTAAATTTGCTTCTAGCTTATCGCTATCCTGCCCTAGCTCTGAGTTTAGTAGGCGTTTTCTACTACTCTGCACCTCAGTTTCTTGCTCTCTTTGCCCAGCGCTTAACAAATAATCCAGGAAACGCTATTTCTCAGCCACCTTCACTCCTTGAATCGATCAATGGAATTGTGCTAAGTGTTGCTTCCACAATTAACATTACTGCTCACGCGCCTTTTTATCCTTTGTTGGCCGCAGGTGGGCTACTTGGCTTTTGTTTTCTTTGGGGCTATGCGAAGGTTCTGGCGCATTTTCGGCTAACCTTAGCTGCCTGGTGGTTGAGTACTATTTTGGCACTTTGTCTTCTCTTGATCTCACCGCAAGGCGTGCGATGGCAGCATTTCCTCTATCCTGCGCTTTGTTTGGGCGCAGGGCCTTTGTACGCTACCCTTCAAAAACGTGGTTATGCAGGCTGGCTAACAACTTTAATAGCGATTTTGCTTCTTCTTAGCTATGGTCTTGAAAACTGGATTTCTCAAATCGCTAATTATCTTCATTGAACAGCCTTGAAAAACGACTTTAATCTTTCTTCCGAGCCATTTCACGCACGAGATCGGTGATTGAAAGAATTCCAATAGGCCGCTGTTTCCCCCCATGTTCCTCTGTTACCACAACGCGATGAATTTTATGATTGATCATCAATTTACTAGCATGTTCAATCGTATCATTCGGCGAAACTGAAACGATATTAGTGACCATTATCTCCTTGACCGTGAATTTAACCATGCCCTCACCCTGATTTTCACGGATTTGAGCGCCCACGAGATCAGTCCGTGAAACTAAACCAAGGAGGCTTTCGTCCGAATCGACCACTACAAGGGCGCTAACATCTCGCGTCGTCATCTGGTGCGCCACATCTTGAATGGAAAGGGTTGGGCGACAAGTGAGGACTCCACGGTGCATAACATCTCCAACGATACGGTCCATTTTGAAAACTCCTTTTTCGGATATTGTTGTCTGGTGATTTCTTAATTCCGCGACCATTTAGCCAGATTCCAAGTGATCGGTGCAAGGGGATCAGGTTCCAAACCGCGCAGATCTGGTTTACTTAGCGTAACTGAAAGGCGCTGAAAGAGCGGTAAAACAGGTAGTTCCTGCGTGAAAAGTAATTGCTGGCGCAGATAAGAAGCTTGGCGCTCGGCGCGGTCAAGCGAAGTGTTGGCTAACCGAATCGCTTTATCGGCTTCCAGGAAACACCAACCAGCGAAATTGCTTCCTCGCCAGTTATTTTTCACACTTGGCACGGCTTTGCAGCCCCAAAGGGCCACCCCACCAGGGTTTGGCGTGGCGACCCACGCAAATTGCGCTACTTGGAAAGTTCGGCGAAAGAGAGGCCCATCTGGCCGATAAAGGACTTCGGTTGAAATGGCTTTCACGTTTATGCCAATTCCCATTGCGCCCATATCTTTTCTGAATTGTTCGGCAATTGCAGCCCGCAAAGGATTTTCGCTTGTGGTAAGTAAGGTTATAGAGATCGGTTTACTGCGAAATTCACGGATTCCATCGCCATCTTTATCTTTCAAACCTGCTTCATCCAACATTACATTCGCTTGAATGCGGTCATAAGGATAGCGCAGCAGCAAATCGGGCGCGGTGGCGGCCCATTGGCCTGGCAGAATCCAGCTATGTAAGACAGGAATCCGCCCTGCGAAAAGTTTTTCGGCCATGGCTTGGCGATTTGTGCCATAGGCAATTGCCCGGCGGACTAAGATATTTTGGAAAAGCGGTTCATCAAGATTGAAATCGAGATGCTCCCAGACAGGATTAGGCACATAACTCACGTTAAGCAACCGTAAATCGTGATCACGATTGAGAAAAGCCAATTGTTCAGGTTCAATTCGTTGGGCAACTGCAAGATCGAGGCCCCCATTTAAGACTGAAACGCGCAGCGCATCCACATTGGGCAAGAAAACAAAAGCTAAATTCTTAACAGGTAGCTCTTTTTCTGCATAATAGGGATTACGCTTCAAACGGATTGTATCTCCCTCGCGTTTATCTAGCATATAAGGGCCATAACCTACAGGTTTTTTAGCGAATTTGCTGCTGGCCCATGTCGCAGTAAGGGTTTTTGTTCCCGTGAGCAAGTGGCTGGGCAAAGGTGTCCAATAGGTAAGAAAGTAGGCGGCATCAGTAAAATCGGGCTTGAGATAGGCGCGAGTTGTGAAATCATCTACCGCTTCATACTTTTCTAAAAGCGCTAAATTGCGCTGGGCATCCTCGCCCAAATTAACTTTTTGGGCCAGCTTATAGGCAAAAACCGAATCTTTCGCCGTAACCGTTACCCCATCCGACCAACGCAACTTGGGATTCCAATGATACGTTACGACGATTTGCTGGCGCTGCGTAATAACCTCGGTTTGCGAAGTTGTGATATTCCCTGTCTGGTCTAAATAGACATTTATCTTCCGTAGCTCAACTCCGCCATTTTCAAGCGATGGAACACTCGTTAAAACCCCTGTTGTGGTGTAACCATAGTTAAGAGCCAGTAAGGGTGCAGGAAAGAGAAGCTCAGTGAGCGGTGCAGCGCTGCTTTGTTCGGTAGACCCTTGCAGATAGGGCAAAAGATTTTCAGGCTGATCCAACAAACCAAAGCGGAATTCCTTGGTTACAGGCGGTTCTGTTGGCACAGGAGTCGCCACGGAGGTCGGGGGGCGGAAGCTGGCTACCGTGGGGGTCGGCACTCCACCCTCAATTTTGCACGCGGCTAAAATGAAGAGCAGAAAGAAAAGAACGTAAAAATGAGGTTTCATTACTTTGGAAAACTGCCGAAAGCAATTCAGCAGTTGCTAATTGACGTTTAAGCAAAGGTAAAACAGGCTTCTAGCCCATTGCCCAACCCTGAGCGGGAAAAAATCAACGTTCATCGCCAATCTTTATCAAATGTTCGGTTTCGCGGCCTTGATTTTGCCGCCGATAGGCATGATGTAACATTGTTGAACCATCATCACCACAAAAAGGACAAATACTCCAAGTCAGGTCAATAACACGATTGCATGCCCCACAACGTCGTCGCAAGGCGGTATAACAATGTGGGCAAAGGATAAAGTCGGCTTCAATTGGGCGTTGACAGGTGGGGCAAACGAACTTTTCCTCAATATCTCGGCGTAAATATTCTTCTTCCAGGGAACGTTCATACTTATCAGCAAGCGTTTGATGCGGTCTAAGGATCATGTGGAGCGGAATCCCAATGAAGGGTAAGAGTAAAACTAAGCCTACCGCTAAGACTTGGACAAAAACGTCTTCGCTGCGGTCACGGATGTCTCGATAGGCCCAGAGAACCGATGCAGCCCAGAGAAGTAAGAAATAGGCCCCAAATAAAGCGCCAATTAAATTTAGAATGGGCCAGACGTTAGCCATAAAACTCTGCATATAGCCTTCCTCCTTGCAAAAAAATCACATTAAAAAAACGTTGGCCGAGGCAAAAAGGGCTTAACTTGCATTTCAATTGCTTGAGCAAGCTCATCGGGCGGCAAACTGGCATCAATTTGCCGCCAGCGTTTGACATCTTGAAGCAACAATTGCTGAAAACCATCAATAACTCTTTGGTGATAGGTAAGACTGCGCGCATCAAGCCGATTCCATTCAGTTGTATTGGCAGCTTGGCGTTTGCGCTTCAGACCCTCCGCCGCTGGCAGGTCAAAATAAATCGTTAAATCGGGGAGCAACCCACTTGTGGCAATTGCGGTCAAAAGGCGTAATTGGGCCAGATCGTGCCCCAAGCCATAGCCTTGATAAGCATAAGTAGAGTCAATATAGCGGTCACAAAGCACAATTCCCCCTTTTGCGAGGTGGGGTTTGATGGTTTGTTGCACAAGCTGGGCGCGAGCCGCAAAGAAAAGCAGCGTTTCAGTTGACGCGGCCATGGCCGTATTTTGTTGGTCGACCAAAATCGCCCGAATCTGCTCCCCAATGGGCGTGCCGCCTGGCTCCCGCGTGAGGAGCACAGGGTAATCCTGGGCTTGCAACCGTTCGGCCAAAAGGCGAGCCTGCGTCGTTTTCCCTGCGCCATCAGGGCCTTCAAAGCTCAGAAAAAAACCGTTCACTTGGAACCCTTAGCGCGAAATTCGCACGCGCCGCCGAGGTTCATTCCCCCGACTGGCCGAACGCAGATTAAACCGACCCGCCAATTCGTGTTGCAAGCGCCGAATATAACTGTTTCGAGGCGTGAGTTCAATCGTTTCTTGTTCCCCATTCATCACTTGCTCAATCGCTGACTTAGCTTCTAACAAGGCCGACTTCTCGGAAGATGAATTATCCCATTGCTCAAAATCATTTTCGGCATAAGAATCATCGGGTTCAGAGTTTTCCAACCGAAAAATAGATGCAAGTTGCCGTTCCATCTGAATAATCGTATTGTTGCGGAGGACAAAGACTGGGATTCCCTGATTTTCAGCCTGCCGCAAACGTTGCGAATTTTGGCGATAATAGCTTTTGAGCGTCATCATCAAAGTGGCTTCTTGCATATCCCGCACAATTACCGCCGAAATGCCTAAGTGTTCAATGGCTTTTTCGAGGCGATTTCGACTCACGCCGAAGGGGAAAATTCGCTGGATATTGCCCAGGACAATTTGCGTTTTAGAGCTAACTTGCCGATTTTCTTTTGGACTGAGCGGCTTCTCGCGGTTCCCATTGCGCTTGTCCCGCCGCTGGACAAAGGGCGTATCTGCTTCGGCTTCCAGCGCCAAATTGGCAATCGTTACCTTCCCGTCAGGCGTGCGCGTGCGTTGCTCAATCTCAAGCTCTTCGCCGCGCAAAATTGTATCCACGGCGGCAGCGACATCGGGATAAACAACCACTTGATCCCAGCTTTTGATCTCGACCAACACGTCAAAGGTCGGCGGAGCTTTGCGTTCCAAAACGGTTTTTTGCGTGCCCCGTCGCCGAGCTTCGTCGTCGCCCAAAGTGACCGCTTGAATGCCGCCAATCAGGTCCGAAAGAGTGGGATTGATCATCAAATTACCCAAGGTGCTGCCGTGGGCCGTGCCAACCAGTTGCACACCACGCTCGGCAATCGTGCGGGCCGCGAGCGCTTCCAGTTCTGTGCCGATTTCATCAATCACGATGACTTCTGGCATGTGGTTTTCAACGGCCTCAATCATCACGGCATGTTGCTCCGCTGGGCGCGGAACTTGCATCCGCCTGGCTCGCCCAATGCCAAGATGGGGAATATCGCCATCCCCCGCAATCTCATTGGAAGTGTCAACCACAACCACGCGCTTGAGCAGTTCGTCGGCCAAAACACGAGCCGTTTCGCGCAGAAGCGTGGTTTTGCCCATGCCAGGTTTGCCCAGCAACAAAATGCTTTGGCCCCGCTCGATTAGGTCGCGGATGATGGTAACCGTGCCGAAAACGGCCCGCCCAAAACGACAGGTGAGGCCGACTACGACTCCCCGCCGATTTCGCAGGGCCGAGATGCGGTGCAACGTGCGAGCAATTCCCGCCCGATTATCTTCGCCAAATTCACCGATCTTGCTAACGACTAAAGCCAAATCTTCGCTGGTGATTTCGGCAGGGCCTAAAAAACGTTCATGATCAACATAGCGAGCTTCAGCCAAACGACCTAAATCTAAGACAACTTCGAGTAAATCATTAAGTTCATTGGGAAACTGCAAAAGAGCTTGTTGAATTGGTGGAGGTAAAGCTTCAATAAGACAATGCAGATCACTCTGGGCTTTGATTTGATCTAACATGGGGCTAGGAATCCTCCCTGGATGTAGCGATGCTTGGAATGCTAACTTGAATTTCCTTGCTAAGATCAAAGGCGTTGCGAAAGAGAGAGTGGCGCATGGGGATTGCACCCGTCTTGGTCAGCAAGGTTTGCTCACCAAACGTTTGAAATCCTAAGTTTTGGGCAGGAATCACCAATTCTGCTTGATAATCGCGGAGTAAAAGGTAGACTACACGGAAGTCAGGCAATTGGGCCAGCCCAAAGCGGATTACGGCGGCGGTTTGGTCCCGCATTTCGGGGTGGATTAAGAGCGTCAAAACATGGGCTACGGGGCCACTCAAGAGATGAAGATAGGCTGTCAAATTATCTTCGGGGCCTAAGACCCAGGCTTGGCGCTGCGAAGTTTGCCAACCCTGGTTCGGGGGCAAAACCCAGGTTAGGGAAGTTCGGCCTTCCGCCCCTTGCACAAGCTGCGGCGTAAGGAGGCTATAAAGTTTTTGAATGGCCCAAGCATCACTGAGCCTTTGGGGCCGCATGGGAGCCAACGTTAGGCCTGGCTGCCGCTGCGGCAGAGTAAGCTGGAGGATGCTGCGGCGGGTATAGGCTTGAAACCCTAGCTGGCGAAAAATCTCGCGCAACTCAACTTGATTGCTCCAGAGGGGCGCATAAAAACGCTGAATATCAAACTGCGCCGCTTTAAGACACCACCGTTCGAGTAACCGAAACCAAAGGTCAGGGTTACTTTCGCAACCCTGGTTTATTTCCCCCTGCCCCGCGAGATAGATGATCTCTTGCTCTGGCCGGCCAGGCCGACCTTGCGCCTGAATGAACGCTCGGCGGCCCCGCGCTTGGAAAACAACCATGGCATGGTCGCGCTTATTGCCCCGCAAAAGGCAGAAAAGGGCAAACCAAAGGGGCTGATGCGGTTGGACAAACAACTGCTCATTGCACAAAATAATTTGCTGGCGCGGTTTAAAACGCAGGGACCAAAGATCGCTTGGGGCAACAGAACGAATCATAAAAAAACTAGCTTGCTACGAAGCGGAGTTCCCGGCTTTAGCCGTG
>DCSM01000098.1:20154-29276 GCA_002325605.1 Chloroflexaceae bacterium UBA1466 | reverse complement strand
AGCTGTGGCCTCCAGGGGAAAAGAGTTTGGGTTTCAGACTATTTGATTCCAAATTCAGGGATTTCATAGTAGAAGGATTCCACCACATTCCAAGGGCTGTTTTATTGCTTATAAAGCTAAAAAATAGCGATGCAGCCGCGCATCGGTGGTCAATTCAGGATGAAAAGTCGTCACCAACAAGCGGCCTTGGCGTGCGGCAACCACTGAATCTTTGGCTGGCAAACGGGCTAAAACTTCGACTTCGGGCCCCACAGTCTTAATCACAGGGGCCCGAATAAAGATGCCCTGCACAGGTTTTGGGCCAAGCGCAGGCAGAGCAAGATCGGTCTCGAAACTGTCAAGTTGTCGCCCAAAGCCGTTGCGCTGAATGACGATGTCCAGCACGCCAAGGTGGGAAAGTCCACTCGGCCAACCACCTTCAATTTGGCGGGCCATTAAAATCGCGCCCGCGCAGGTTCCCCAGAGCGCCAAATCCTGCCCCGCTCGCTGGCGCAGCGGCTCCAGCAAACCAAACCGTACAAGTAACTTACTGATAGTCGTGCTTTCGCCGCCTGGAATAATCAAATGGTCAACTTCTGCCAGTTGTTCAGGCAAACGGACAAGCTGGGCTACCAGCCCAAGCTGCTTCAGCATTTCGGCATGTTCCCGAAAAGCCCCTTGAAGCGCAAGTACCCCAACTTTCATAAGCAAAATATCTCAATTAAATCAACAAGAATGCCTAATTTTAGAGCTTTCTAAGCTACCAACCCCGTTCAGCCAAGAGTTTTTCTTTGGGAATAGTGTTGATTTCAATGCCAACCATTGCTTCGCCCAAATCCTTACTGACTTCAGCAATGATTTTAGGGTCATTAAAATGCGTAGTAGCTTCGACAATGGCTTTAGCGCGGCGGGCAGGATCCCCGGATTTGAAAATCCCGCTCCCGACAAAAACGCCATCCACGCCCAGTTGCATCAATAGAGCAGCATCGGCAGGCGTAGCAATCCCGCCCGCAGCAAAATTAACCACAGGTAAGCGGCCCGCTTTGGCAATGACTTGCACCAGTTCATAGGGTGCTTGCATATTTTTGGCCGCAACGAAAAGCTCATCTTCGCTCATGCCTTGCAAGCGCCGAATCTCACCGTAGACGGCTCGCGCATGGCGCACCGCCTCAACAACGTTGCCCGTGCCCGCTTCGCCTTTCGTGCGTAACATCGCGGCTCCTTCGCTCAAGCGGCGCAGCGCTTCGCCCAAATTGCGGCAACCACAGACAAAAGGAACCTTAAAATGATGTTTATTGATGTGATGCTCTTCGTCGGCTGGCGTTAGCACTTCACTTTCGTCAATATAATCTATGCCTAACACCTCCAGAATTTGGGCTTCAACAAAATGCCCAATGCGGGCTTTAGCCATCACGGGAATCGTGACAGCCGCCATAATCTGGCTAATTAGGGAGGGGTCGCTCATTCGGGCAACTCCTCCCTGGGCCCGAATATCAGCAGGGACTCGCTCTAAAGCCATCACCGCGACGGCTCCCGCTTCCTCCGCAATTTTAGCCTGCTCCGGGTTGACCACATCCATGATCACGCCCCCCTTGAGCATTTGGGCCAAACCAACTTTAGTGTTCCAAGTAGCTTTTTCCATTTGAAGTCTCACTTTCTGCCCATTTTCAGGTCTACAAAAATAGCCCAAAATAGCATTTCTGTACGCTCATTCGGCGGAGTCTTGCTATCCTTTGGGGTATTTTACCATATCATAGAGCTAGGGGCAAAATTGCGCTTTAAGGCTTAGGGGCTAGAAAACCGTGCAACGCTCTTTCTTTTCCCCCAAAAAGAAAAATTCCCCCAAACAAGCTTCCCCTACCACTTATTGTAGCTTAAAAACCTTCAGAAGACAAAAGGGAAAGGCGCTCTTCAGTGCCGGCCTAAAAACGGGGTTTTCTGGTACGATTCAGCTAAATATGCTATAGTTGCTTGACGCAGAGACAAAAAGCTTTTGCCTACCAAATAAGGGACTATGTTGGAACCCCAATTGGAAACCGAAGCCGAACTCAAAGCCCAAGCAAGTTCTTGCGACGACGATGGCTGTGATTATCGGGGCCTCTTTGAAGGCGTACCCGTCGGCCTCTATCGCACGACTCCCAGCGGTCAATTCTTAGATGTCAACCCCGCCATGGTGCGGATGTTGGGCTACCCAGATCGAGCGACACTTTTACGGACTGATGTTCTGAGTATCTATGTTAATCCGCAAGAACGGGAGCGGTGGAAAGCCTTAGTTGCCCAAGGAAACACTGTTGAAGGCTTTGAATTGCAAGTCTATCGTTATGATGGAAAGATCATTTGGGGTCGCCTTAGCATCCACATGGCGCAGGCCCGTGCGGGTGAAATCCTTTATTACGCTGGTGCTTTGGAAGATCTTACCAAGCACAAACAGATTGAGCAGGCCTTACGGCAAAGCGAAAACCAATTCCGCCATATCATTGCCAGCAATGTGGATGGCATGGTTGTGGTTGATCAAGCGGGCTATATGCGGTTTGTCAACCCTGCGGCAGAAGCCTTGTTTGGCGCTTCAGGGAGCGAATTGCTTGGCAAACCCTTTGGCTTTCCGCTGGAGCCAAAGAAAGTCCTTGAGCTTGATTTTTCGCCCCTCAGAGGCCACAAAGTCCTCGCCGAGATGCGCGTGGTTGAGATTGAATGGGAAGCTGAAACGGCTAATTTGGCCTCTCTGCGGGATATTACGAATCAACGGCAAATCGAAGATCAGATTCGGAAACTTTCGCGGGCCGTAGAGCAAAGCCCAAGTACGATTGTGATCACGGATGTAGAAGGCAATATCGAGTATGTTAATCCCCGTTTTGAGCAAACCACGGGTTATACCCCTGCGGAAGCGGTGGGCTTAAACCCCCGCATCCTAAAATCGGGCAAAATGGCCGAAGCCCAATATAAGAAATTGTGGGAAACCATTAAGGCGGGCAACGAATGGCATGGCGAATTTCATAATGTCCGCAAAAATGGAGAATTCTATTGGGAATTAGCCTCGATTTCGTCGATCACTGATAACCAGGGAACGATTACGCATTTCTTGGCGGTGAAGGAAGATATTACCGAACGCAAGCGCCGCGAACATGAGTTAGAAGGGCTGGTCACGGTAGCCAATGCGTTGCGGGCGGCCCACACGCGGGCGGATATGCTTCCCATTATTTTGGCCCAGCTAATTTTGCTTTTCAAAGCCGAAGGCGCGGCCTTGGCGATGAACGACCCCATGACGAATGAAGTTATAATCGAGTTGGGGCGGGGGGATTGGTCGGTGGCCACGGGGCGACGGCTTCAGCCAACCGAGCGCGTGGAAGCTACTTTGAGCTTTTTTTCCCACGCCCTTCATGCCCATAAGCCCGCCATCTCCCATGTGCCCTTAATTGTGCAGGGCCAAACCGTCGGCACGCTTTGGGTCGGGCGAGCTACCCAGATGCAGGATGATGAATGTCGGCTGCTGGCCGCTATCGGCGATATTGCGGCCAATGCGATTCATCGGGCCACCCTCTTTGAACAAACTGAGCAACGCCTGAAACGCTTGGCTTCGCTGCATACGATTGACCGAGCGATTAGTAGCAGTTTTGATTTGCGGGTCACGCTCGACATTCTTTTGGCCCAGGTTATCGTGCAACTTGGGGCCAGCGCGGCGGATATTTTGCTTCTCAACCCGCATACCCAGTTGTTGGAATGGGGCGCGGCGCGGGGCTTTTATACGACGGCCTTACGCAGTGTCCATATTCGTTTAGGGGAAGGCTATGCGGGGCGGGCGGCCCTGGAACGGCGGATTCTGGCTTGGGGCCCGACTCTGAAGGGGGATCAGCAAGCCACTTACCCCCTTCTGCCCGACCCTCGTGCGGTACAATTTGCAGCGGAACACTTTGTTACCTACCACGTTATCCCGTTGATTGCCAAAGGGCAAGTCAAGGGAGTCTTTGAGATTTTCCATCGCACGCCGCTTGAACCTGACCCAGAATGGCTGGAATTTCTGGAAGCCGCTGCTGTGCAAGGCGCGATTGCCATTGACAATGCCGAACTTTTTGCTCATCTCCAGCATTCCAATGCCGAACTCGCCCTGGCTTACGAAGCGACTATCGAGGGTTGGTCGCGGGTTCTCGACCTGCGCGACCACGAAACGGAAGGCCATTCGCAGCGCGTAACGGAGATGACGCTCTTTCTGGCCCGCAAAATAGGAATCGGTGAGCCAGAGTTGGTTCACATTCGGCGGGGAGCTTTGTTGCACGATATTGGCAAAATGGGTATTCCGGACTCGATCTTGCTCAAGCCCGGCCCACTTACCGATGAAGAGTGGATGATTATGCGGCTTCACCCGCTCTATGCCTATGAGATGCTTTCACCCATTGCTTATCTCCGGCCCGCCTTAGATATTCCCTATTGTCATCACGAAAGGTGGGATGGGACCGGCTACCCCCGCGGGCTGCGCGGAGATGATATTCCCCTGGCGGCGCGGATTTTTGCGGTGGTTGATGTCTGGGATGCGCTTCAAAGCAATCGGCCTTATCGTCGCCCTTGCTCGGCCAGCGAGGTTTATGGCTACATTTCTGCTAAATCGGGTTCCCATTTTGACCCCAAAGTGGTAGAAGTCTTTTTGGCTTGGTTTGCCGAAAAAAGATATTCTATTCGGGAAAGTTCCTGAGAAACCTTTCACCTGGAATCCCCGGCTTCAGCCGTGGGGCCCGAACCGCTAAAGCGGTGGCCTCCGTTAGATTGATTTGGCGCAGCAAAAGGCGCTGCCGCGCCCAAAGGGCGCGGCAGCGCCTCCCTTTACCCCTTGATTTTATACGGCCTAAGCTGCGATTAAACTTGCGTCGCGGTGCTTTTCGCCTTCTTCGATCAACATAATAGGAATCCCATCCTCTACGGGGTAGCGATAGCCGTTGCGCCGATTGACCAGCCATTCCTTCCCTTCCCCATCTGTGAGCAACTCAACGGGCCCTTTGTCAACGGGGTCGGCCAGAATTTCCAATAACGCTGGGCTAAGGTTGCGTTTTTTGGTGGCAGTTGGGCTTTCGCCTGGCAGATTTGCTGTAAGTTGAAACTCATTATCCTGTTGATATTGCCGAACAGCCCGAACGATAATGATTAGTAAACCGACAAACGCTGCAAACCCAAGAAGACGACCAAGAGTTTTCATACAATCCTTCTTTGTTTAGTTGGTTTTGGTCAACACATAGAGACTTAAAAGATAAGGAAAAGGGCTTGAAAGTACAAAATTAGCTGGTTGACTAATTTGCTTTAAGAACTAGCGTGAACAGCCTTAATGAAGGCTTGAATCAAGGCAATATCCTTTGTGCCATCTCGCTCAACCCCACTGCTGACATCCACACCCCAAGGCTGGACTTGAGCAATCGCCGAGGCTACATTGGCTGGAGTCAAACCGCCGGCCAGCGTAAGCGGCAAGCGCTGGGCCCAGGCGGCGGCCTGGGCCCAATCGGCCAACATTCCTGTTCCACCGTAACTTCCAGGTAAGTGGGCATCAATGAGAATGGGACTCGGCGCAAACTGAAGCGTTTGGGCCACGGTAGCTTGCGCCGCTGCGAGCCAAGCATTTTCGGTGGCTTGCCGATTAAGGCGCACGGCCTTGATCACGGGCCGACAAAGTAATTGGGCTTGGGCCAAAGCCTCATCGCCACTCAGTTGAATGTAATCCAGGTCACAAATTTCGGCCAACTTATTGATTTGGGCCGGCTGTTCGTTGACGAACAACCCAACCAAGCGCACGCGCTGCCCGGCAGGGTGCTGGCGCAGGGCCGTCACGATGGCTAGGGCCTGCGCGGTTGTTAGCTGGCGACGACTGAGCGCAAAGACAAGGCCTAACCAATCGGCTCCGGCCTCTGCCGCCGCCAGCGCATGTTCAATTGTGCAAAGCCCACAAATCTTGACGTTGGTCATGGATTCTTTGGTTCAGAAAGCGGCTTCAGCTTGTAATAAGCGTGTTTTCCGCCCCCGCTGCGTTCTAAGGTTCCATTCCCAATGGCTTGTTTGATCAAATTCCGCAACTGCTCATTGGTTCGCATAAATTCCTGAAGGTTGCGGCGCTCGCGGAGCAGTTCCCAGATTTTACCAAAGGGAAGTGGTTTTGAAAAGCTGGCCAGCAGCGTCCGAAACTTCTGCCATTCTTCCGCGCTAAAATCAATGTTGGCAGCGCTAGGCCCTTCTTCTTTTGCTCCAGCGTTGACCGATTCGGTCTCTTGCACTGGGAGCGACAATTCAACCAGGAACAATTGCTGCGTTGGCTGGAGTTTCGGCGCTTCAGGCGGTTCTTCAAAGCTTTTCGCCGGCTCCTCCTTTTCGAGCGTGGGCCATGCTGGTTCAAGGGTCTGGGCTTCCAAACCTTCAGCCAGCTTAGGTGCGATCTCAAAGTCCGGAGCTTCGATTTCCCCAAAAGAGAGCGCTTGGGCAAAGGAAAGCTTAATCGCCTCGCCGACCTGGTCGGCCAGAAGCGCGAAATCCGCTTCCTTTCTACTCGCTCGCTCATCTTCCTGCGCCAAGCTGGCAATGACTGCATCGGCATCCAGCGTTTCCTTATCCTGGGCTTCCAACCGTTCCAAGGCTGCCGCAAAAATATCTTCGGGTTCAAGCGCTGTTTCGGCTTTGCAGGGATACTCAGGCAAGCTTCCGTCTGCGATAAAGGCCATTTCCGCCACCGCCGAGAATTGGTCATTCTCCGGGCCCCAAAAGGCTTCTTCGGGGAGCGAAAAAGGATCATCAGCGGCTAAAGCGGCAGAGTCATAGGCGACTTCGATTTCGGCCAAATCTTGGTCGTCTTCTGCGCCTTCAAACTCTTCAGCACTTTCTTCTGGCTCATCCTGCTTGAGATTGGCGACATTTTGTGGGGGAACCAAGCGCTTTTTGTTGGGCTTTCGTCGCCGTGAACGCTTTGGTGGGCTGACGGGCTGGAGCGGAGCCAAGAGCGGCCCAGCGCTGGGGGCGACAAACGCTTCGGGATGCCCATTGGTCAGCGCGAGAATTTCAGGTTCACCCTCCAGGATTTCTTCCTTGATTTCAAACTGCGACAGTTTCTTGGGGTCTTCGCCCGGTAAGAAAACCTCGTTCACCGTCCCATTCGTGTAGATTTGAACTTTGCCGCGCTTTTCAGCATCAACTACAAAGTCCTTAAACTTCGCAAACGGTTTGCCATTGAGGTCTTTATAGCGACTTTCCTTGAAATCGCCGCCCATCAATTCCTTCATCACCAATTTGAGTGACCCCAGCGTCGAAACATAACCTCGCTCGCGCACGAGGTGAATGGCCTCCACCAGAGTATCATAAATATCAGGCTCTTGCGGTTCGGCCACCACGACTTCAACGGGGCGAGCTTTCTCCTTCTCGGCGGCTCGTGGCGCAGGCGGCGCAACCACTTTGCGAGCGGCAGCAGCAAGGGGAACTTTGCCCACAAGCTGCTCATAAAAGATAAATTCATCGGCGCTTTGCGCCAAGTGGGCTGAAGCAGCCCCTCCAATGCCAATCACAATGACCTCTTTCCCTTGCTGCCGAATGCTATTCACTAAGGGAATAAAGTCACGGTCACCGGTCACTAAGACATATTTGCCAACATTGGTGTGGATAAATAACGCTTTCATCGCGTCAATACAGAGGTTCATATCCACACTATTTTTGATCGCCCGGCCCGTCCGGCCCATATCTCTATCGTAGTAATAGGTCGGGACATAGATCGGTTCAACGGCGTTCGCATAGAGCGCACTGGTGACACGGGGGTAGCGGTACCAATCAGCGTAGGCCCGGGCGATGACGACGCGCCCAAGATCGTTACAACGTTCCATGATCGTTTCGAAGTTAGGGTTCGCGTCGAGCTTATCCCGGACGCTGACATAGACGTTTTCAAAATCAATGAAAACCGCTACATCAATTCGTCGCTGCTCGTATGACATTGTACCTGTTTCTCGCTCCTGTTGTGGGGAGGCTTGATAAAAATGAGAGCAACCCTGGCAGATGAAAGGCTTGGGAGTGGCGTTTGCGGCTCCAGTTTTTCAAGTCCCAGGTTCCGGCACAAACCCAATGCGCTCTGAGCGCCAGGGTTGCGTGCAGGTTACTCTTAACTATAGCATTAGCATGGCATTCATGCAACCACCAAAATCGCCAGAACTTTGCTGTAGGCCCTAAGTTGGGCTTGAAAAGCGGAATAGGTTAGTTGCTGACGGCGAAAAGCGGCCCAAGTTTGGAAGATTTTTCGCAGGAGGCCAATGAATGTGATCAGGCGATGGGCCCGGACAAAATTTGGGGCATAGTGGCGCTGCAAAAAGATCAGGCGACTTTGGTGTAAAGCCCCGAACATTTGCTCATGGACTTGGTTGGTCGCGGCTCCGCCGACGTGCGTCACTTGCGCTTGCGGCACTTGCCAGATCGCCCAACCTGCTTGGCGGATGCGCCAACACCAATCAAGCTCTTCGCAATAGATAAAGTAGCGCTCATCAAGGAGGCCAACTTGAGGCAGCACCTCGCGGCGCACGAGCATACACGCGCCGAGCGGGTGGTCAATCGGCGAAGGAGTAGGCGTTTGAGGGTAGCGCCCGTGGGCCCATGAATTGTACCAACGCCCTGGCAAACATTCGCCGGGCGGAAAAACCTCGAACAGACTCATCAGCAAAGTTGGAAAGCGAAAAGCGGCAGGTTGCCAAGTGCCATCGGGGTTGAGGAGTTGCGGCCCGACCAGCCCCACGCGTGGATGCGCCTGGAGAAAAGCAACTAGCGCCTCTATTGCGCCAGGATGCACTGTGGTATCTGGGTTGAGCAACAACACAAATTCAGGTAATGCGCTTTGCGAACTAAGGCTTGTTGATTCGGGGGTTTGCCCGTCTGAAAAACCACATTCGCGCAGCCCGATATTGTTTGCAGCCGCAAAACCAACATTTTTCCCTAAGCCTATTAGTTGCACATCCCTGAAATAAGCTTGAACCAAATCAACCGTATCATCCTTAGAAGCATTGTCAACGACCAAGATGCGGAGAGGCAAAGTTACATCTTGCAAAGACCGCAAGCAGCCACAGAGAAGGGCACTGGTATTGTAGGAAACGATAATCACCGCAACTTTAGGGGAAGTTAGGGCTTCTTTTGACACAGATTGCTCATACATA
>DCSM01000098.1:0-20073 GCA_002325605.1 Chloroflexaceae bacterium UBA1466 | reverse complement strand
CAGCTTCTTTGCTCCCCAAAGTAGTTTTGGGGCGGCCTGATTCAAGTTGCCGTAATTGTACCGCAGGAGAGAACTATCAGCAAACGTTTAAGCGCTTGACTCTTCGCTGGCAAGTTGCTACAATTCTACCTACGCAAAAGGGTAGGCAAGCCGAATTATTACGAAATTTTTACTCTTGACAAGCAAACAGCAACTCTTTGGCCTTCTTTTACTGGCCCTTTTTTTGCGGTTCGCGCTCTGGTCCCAGCCGCCTCACCAGCCAGCCAATGATGAGCGGGAATATATCGCTGTAGCCCAAGACCTTCTGGCGGGGAAGGGCTGGGTTTTCTACGACCACTATCGCTGGCTGCGGGCCCCGCTTTATCCCCTTTTCCTCGCTGGCTCGCTCTGGTTGACCAACGGGGATTGGTATCTGGCGGCCTGGCCTAACATCATCCTCAGCCTGGCCAACGTCTACTTGATCTACCTTCTCACGCAAGCTCTCTTTCCTCGCGCTCCCGCACGGCCCAAAGTTGCTCTTCTGGCTGCTTTAGGGGCCGCTTTGCTGCAAACCTTCAACACCTTTGCCAGCCTTTCGATGAGCGAGACGCTCTTCACCTTTCTCTTTTTGACCAGTTTGATCTTGCTTCTGCGCGAAGATCAACCTTTGCAAAGGTCGTTTCCTGGGCCAAGCTTCAGCTTTGCGGGAATTCTTTTCGGGCTGGCCTGCCTCACAAGGTCGCTTCCCTTGGCCTTCTTACCCTTGTTAATGATCTGGCTGGCCCGATCAAAGAAAGGGGCAAAAGGTCTCCTTTTTGGGATCCTTGTGGGGCTAACAATCTGTCCGTGGACGATCCGCAATTGTTTAGCTTATCAAAATTGTATTTTGGTAGAAACAGGTTTCTCATATAACCTTTGGGCTTTCAGCGAACCAAAAGAAAGCCTTAATGCGATTCACCAAACCTTAGAGCGCATTCCTAATCCTGCTTCCCGCGCCGAATTTGCTACCCAGAAGGGTTTGCAGAGGTTGCGGGAAGATGCAACTTTGCTGCTCCGAAAAGTAGGCCCCAATTGGACATATCTTTGGCGGGTCAAACCGATTGAAGATCGCTTTTTGTTAGCTTCATCCTACGCAGATCCACCTTCCCTAGTCTTTTTGAGCGGGCTAATCTTTGATGATTTGCTCTATCTTTGCATTCTGCTCTTGGGGATAGGGGGGCTAAGTCAGGCTTTGGGGAAGGAACAAACCCGTGCCAAAGCTACCTTGGTCACGCTCTGGTTAAGCTACGTTGTTGGAATAACCTTAGTGACCCACGGCGAAGGACGTTATCGCCATTTCCTCTTACCCTTTCTCATCCCTTATGCTGCTTGGGGTGCAAAATTGGGCTTTGAAAGGGTGCGGGAAAGGAATTGGCCGCTGCGCGGGCTAAAACCTCTCCTTTGGGCTTCCCCGCTCCTTCTTTTGCTCTTCTTCACCGTAGCGACTAACTACCCGTGGGATTGGGCCCGCCGAGGAGCATTGCGGAGTTTCTCGCAGCTTAAAGGGGATAGTTTGAACTTGTTGGGAAAGCAGGAAGAAGCCTTAGAAGCTTATAAGCAAGCCTTAAACGGTGGGCGGAGCAATGATGCTTACTTGGTGGTGGGGGATACTTATCGCAAATTAGGGAAAATGCAGGAGGCTGAGGCCAGCTATCGCACGGTGTTGGGGAGAGAACCTTTGTATATTGCTGCAAGTCTGAAGTTAGGGGATTTGCTGCGGGAACAGGGCCGCAAAGAGGAAGCAAGGGAGGCTTTTGCAGGGAAGCATGCCAGTGAAGAGGCGCTCCTTACCTGGAGTTGGCAATATCTCAAGGCGCTTCCTCCGACCCGTATAGATGTGGGGGATGGGCTAGATTTTGGCTTTGTGAAGGGAGTCTACGCTGGCGAGACAATTGCGGGAACGAAAGCTCGCTGGACAAAGGGAGAAGCTCGGTTTCGGTTGCGACTTGAAGGGCAAAAGGGTTCAATCGTGCGGGTGCGACTTACTGCGCCCCGTCCGCAAGCTGCGAGACTTTGTGGGGCGCAGGAATGTCAGGAGCTTGCGCTGGGCCCGAAATGGCGGCTTGTGGCCATCTTATATCCTCCCACCGAAGCGGGCGAAATAACGCTGCAAGCTAATCCTTTTGAGGCCGAAGATGGAAGAAGGTTGGGTATCGTGGTCGATTGGTTGGCCTCCTTCAATCTACGCTTTGGGGATAAAGCGACTAACCCATTGCCCAAAGCCTCCAGGGTTGCGGGTTTGAATCAAGACCCGGCCTGGACCTTGGAACCGACAAACTAGCCCTTCGCCAGAAGAGACCGATGAAAGCCAGCCAGAGGATGATTTTTCGATCTTGTAATTCATGCCCTCTGGCCAAGCCACCAAATGAGCATTATCAATGATCATCTCTTGCCCCGCAGGGATATCCAGGGGATGAATTGCACCGTAAGAGCTAACGAAGAGTGTGCCGACCCCTTTTACTTTAACGACAAAGAAGCCTTCGCCCGAAAAAAGCCCTTTCGTCAAGTTTTGGCAAGTTGAGTCAATCTCAAGTTCGTTTGTGCCTGCAAAAAAGCCATCTTTTTGAAGGATGTAGTTACAACTTCCATCCATTTCAATGGCTTGAATAGCACCTGGAATAGAGTGGGCTAACAAGACTTCACCAGGCCCACGTTTGGCCACCAGGCTCTGAAAGAAGAACTTTTCGCCAGCCAACATCCGGCCCAGGCCCTTCATGAAGCCGCCTTCAAGTTTACCTTCCACGTCAATGGTGTTACTCATGGCGATCATCGCCCCGGACTCGGCTTTGAGGCTTTCACCTTTGGCCAATTCAACATGCAATGTCGCAAAAGACCCAGGATACAAGATTTTGTGCTGCATTTTACTTTCCTCCTGCTACAATGAGCTAAATCAGTTTGACTATTTTACCACAAAATTACAAGAAAGTAAAATAGGCTTGCAGCCCTTTGGCGCACGCCTCCCTTCTAAGCATCCGAGATTTCTTTCGTTCCCTCTGAATCAATTTCAGGCCTAGAAGGGAGATGCTGCACCAATTGGATCACAACTTGGTAGATGTCGGCGGTATTCGCAATGCTGGCATACGCTCCCGCATTGTAAGCCGCTTCGGCGGCAGCACTATCAGACGCAATGGCCAAGAGGGGCGGCGGCGAGGCAAGTTTCCGCCAAAAGTTCCACAATTCTTCGCCCAAAGATGCGTCAACGACCAGCAAGGCTGGGTCAGGCATTCGGTGTAAGAGCGAACTCGCAACTTTTGAATTAGTCGTCGCCAGCGGTAAATAGCCTTGAAAGCGCAGCGCCGAAGCCAAAGCCGACCTAAGCGTATCATCGGCGCAAATCAGGAGGGCAATCGGGCGGCGGTGGTCGCGGCGTTCGCGGGGCAAGCGTTCATCTATTTTGTAGCTATTGCCAGGAATAAGTTTGGCTTGACTTTTGAGTTCTGCCGCAACTTTGCCGATTTCATCTACACTCTGAAAGCGGTTATGATCCGCACTCACGACTGCAATCGAGAGACTTAACATCCCAAACCGACAAGCTTTACCCTGCCGATCATGCCCTAAAAGATAGCCGCGCTGGACATCTTGGGGATCATAGAGCGAGCGGACTACCGCTTCAAAAGCGAGGATAATTTTGCGGCAGAGCGGTTCAACTTCGGCCCCGTTATAAATAATGGCAAAATCGTCGCCCCCAATATGGGCCAAAAAACCTTCACTTTTAACCGTTTGGGACAAAACATCGGCTAACGTTTGAATGGCCCGATCCCCGCGTGCAAACCCATACACATCATTAAAGGCTTTGAAATTATCCAAATCAACATAGATCAAGGAAAAATCTTGCTTTTGACCTAGATGCCGCTGGAGTTCAACTTGTAACAAAACATTGCCCGGCAGGCCAGTGAGGGGGTTGCGGACAGGCTTTCGCTTATCCCGCCGCAGATGCCCCCGAATTCGGGCCAAAAGAGCCGCCGTGTTAAAGGGTTTAACGACATAATCATCGGCTCCGCTATCAAAACCTGTGACTACATCGGTTGAATCACTCAGAGCCGTCAGGATAATCATCGGCAAATGACTGGTCCGGGTGTCATTTCTGAGTTGCCGAATCGCCTCATAACCATCCATCATTGGCATCATAAGGTCGACCAAGAGCAAATCGGGGACTTGCTCTTGGGCCAAGCGCACTAAATCATCGCCATTTGTGGCGGTGATGACTTCATAGCCTGCTGCCCGGAGCGTGCCTTGCAACAAAACCCGCAAGGCCATCGAATCATCGGCCACCAGAATCCGCATCTTTGATGTCATAGTTCTACAACCTATGCCAGCACTACCTTGGGCAAAGAAAGGGTCTCTTTTCTCCCCAGAAGCTCTTAACCGAGAGCTTAGTTTGCGCGATTAGACCCCGCTTCGCTTTAGGAAGGGAAGAATCATGGTAACACAAATCACGCAAAGTAGCATGAGAAACGAGTCTTGAAACCAAAGCCAAAAAACCTTAATTTTAAGTTCTAGCCCAGCGCTTGGAACTGCCTTGATCAACCCCTGGTATAATGGAGCCTTAATCTCTTTTCTTAGGAACGCTGGCAACCAAAAAGTAGCTTTTATGATCAAATATCCCTTTTGGATTCTTTGTCTAACGCTTCTCCTTAGTTTCCTGGTCGCCCAAGGGCCAACTCAGAGTCAGCTTGCGCTTGGTTGGTTGGGGGATCGGCTTTTTCTCTCTGTCGAAGCGGGGCCTGGAGCCACCGCGACGGCGCAAGGAGCTTTTTATGCTGATGATTTGACCCCCGATTCGCCGACGCAGCGCAGTCGCTGGACTCGGCAACGGGCTTTGCTTCGCTTCCCCTTGCCCAAGCGCTCTGCGCCCTTGAAAATCACGCTCCTCGCGCAAGGCTGGCCGACAGATGCTTTGGCCCAACCAGGGCAGGGGGTGGTGGGGAAACAACCGCGAGTCACGGTGCGGGCCAATGGCCAGATCATTTACACTTTCATCCCAACCCCGAAATGGACTGAATATAGCTTCTTTGTGCCAGAACGTTTGACGGCGCAACAAGTCTTTTTCAATCTGAACCTGGCAAATGAATTGCATTCGATCTTTGCTTTTATAATCTTTGGCAGCCGAAAGGCTGCCTCTATTTTAACCCTTGAAATCGAAACTTCGGCCACTTTCACCAATACGTTGCGGGGCCCAGACCCGCGCCCAAAAGGGCTGCGGTTGGCCCAAATTCAGCTTGAAAGCCCAAAAAGTCCTTTCATCGTCGCCGCTTTTACACCCGACAAGCGCTGGGATCTTCCCAACAAAAGCTTTGTATCCACCAACAAGCGCTGGGATTTCCCCAACGAGCGCATGGTTTTTTTTCTTGCCGTTAATGCTCTCTGCCTCTATTTCTTACTACTTAAAGTTAATTTTGCACCTTGGATAGCCTTTAGATTCACTTGTGGAGTCCTTAGTGCAGCGATCTATGGGTTTCTCAAAGCCTCTTTTTGGATGAATAGCCTCTTAACGGCTAGTTTATTTGGTTTTACGCTGATCTTTCTTTTCAAATCTCGCTCCATAAATCGTTTGGGCCGCGAACTCTGGCGGCGCTTCATGAGTGGTTATAAACTTAATTCAGCACTAACCTTCACGGCGCTGGTGGAATTGCTTGCAATATCCCAGAAGCTGAACTTCACAACCTGGCGCACATTCTTTTCGCAATTCGGAAAAACCACATGGCAATTTCCTCTTGCGCCCTATCTTGCCGAGGTCTATCTCATTGTAGCAACAATCGGGGCTTTCTTACTACTGCTTATCGTAACAGGAAAAGAGGGTTTGCCCCAGGCCATCGCAAGTACAATGCGCCTCTTCGAGCGGTCTCGGTTTTTGCTCCTCGTGCTGATTGCGCTTTGGGGGCTGGGCTGGGTCGGCTACGAGGCGAGCGTGCTTTTGGCGCTCCCTTACGTGGGCCACGCTGACTACGCCGATAATGCCGTGGTCGCCCGCAATTTAGTGCTAGGGCGAGGGTGGGTCGTAGATTACGTTACTCAATTCTACCGCCTTTATCCAACCTGCACGCGGCCCCAGGAAACGTGGCCATTGCTCCAGCCAGTTTGGATTGCCCCTTTTCTCGCGCATTTTGGGCCAACTACCTGGGCCACCAAATTACCAAACCTACTTTTTAACATTCTTCTGCTCCTTTTGATCTTTGCGATGGGCACGAAGTTTGCAAATCGGCGCGTCGGCGCGACAGCCGCGATTTTGACGCTCACCCATTATCTTTTTTTCAACTTGACCATTTACCCAACAAGCGACCTCGCGTTTGTGGTTTTCGCGCTGGGCGCAGTTTTTTTCTTGTATCAAGCAAGCGCTGCAAAAGGGGAGCCGAGGTTTCGGCGGCTGACCATTCCCTTAGCCTATCTTTCCGCTGGCCTCCTGACGGGGCTTTTGATGTTGCAAAAACCGAGCGGAGCTTTGCTGGCGGTGGGGATGGGAAGCTGGCTTCTGCGGGAGCTAATCTGCCCTCCGAAACCCATTTTGCCGCGTACTTGGAAAACGATCCTTACTCCTTGCCTCATCTTCTTGGTCTGGGCTTTACCTGCTTTACTTCTCCTTTCGCCCTACCTCCTTTACAATTGGCATTTTTTTGGCCAACCTGTCTATTCAACGGAACAGAAGGATGCGTGGGTCTTGGGGTATCGCGGCGATGATGAGGAATCTTGGAACGATATTTATAAAATCTATGCGCCAGAGCTAAAAGGTGAAGGTCTACCAGAGCGAAGTTGGCTTCTACGCTGGGGCTTTGACCGAACTTTAGCCAAAGGGGAAAGACAATTCAGCGCCGCCCGCGACTACCTTATGCCGCCGCAAGCAAGCCTTCCCGCAGGCCTTGTCGACCAACCTGCCCTTGCAACTTTCTTCAGCAAGTCTGCGGGAAAGAACCTCTTTACTTCCCTGGGTGCTTGGCTGGCCTTACTTGGGTTTCTAGGGCTGTTCTATACTCGTCGCTCCCTCTTTGCCCTTCTCTGCTTCACTTTTGCGCCCTACCTTCTCTTCCTTTGCACCTATTGGCATGCGAACGAAGAACGGTACTTCGTGGTCTTACTTCCCTGGTTAGCCCTGCTGATTGCTTGGGTAAGTTGGAAGATTTTTGACCGTCTAGCAGAAGTTGGTTGGAGTCCCTTAGCTTTACTCCTTGTAGGGTTGATCTTTTGGCAAATTGGGCAACCTTCTTGGCTTCTTATTGAGACCAAACTTGCCCAGGAACCTCCCAAGTGGCAGCCCGACCTTCAAGCCTACGAATGGCTCCGCACGCATACTTCTCCCACTGAAGTAGTGATGGCCCGTAACCCTTGGCAACTGCAATGGCATGCCCAGCGGCCTGCAATCATGATTCCCCAGACCCGTGACCGTGAAGCGTTGCTTGCGCTTGGGGAACATTACCATGCCCGCTACCTGATCCTCGAAAACCTCCAGCGCTTGAAGGGGGATGCGGCCCAAAATCTTGCTTCGCTCAGAAATGCAAAGTATGCTCAGGTCGGGGCCGTCATTGATGGGTTTGTGTTAGTTTATCGGAGTCCTTCGCTAGATAATCTGGTAATGATTTATCAATTTCCCTCCCCAAACCCATTTTAGGTCAGTGTGAAATTGGTAAGGAGTAGTAGGATGAATGTAAGGGAATGGATACTGCGCTGGGTCTTGCTCTTAGACCCTATTCCGCCAAAATTTTATGCTTCTGCAACCGAATTTCAGGCCGAAGGGGAAAGTATTTTTCGTCAGATAATGCGGGCTACAGGAGCCTTTGTTGTCGTTTACAACCTAGCCTCGGCGCTGCTTTCTTTCTACCTTCTTCAAGCTACACGCTCAACAGCCTATCTTTATCCGCTACTCTATATTCTTGTGGGCTTCTTTCTAATTATTATAAGTTATCAACGCCAAAAGCTCCAAAAACTTTATGAAGAATTCTTTGATGCCCAAAGCGTTATCTTAGTAATTGCACTGGGAGAATTTGTTTTCACCAATGAATCTCCTGGGCTTGTGATTATGAGTCTGATTTTCGCGCTAATTAGCATAGCTATCCCTTGGCCAACGCTTTGGACGGTTGGCCTTCAAACGATTACTTTGTTTTTATGTCTAAGTTTATCCATGTATATCTTCTTTGAAGAGAATAAATCTTTTGCTTTCATGGTCTTTCCCCTGGTGATTCCGACAAGTATCCTCTCGATTTTCCTCCACCATGTTCTGCTGCGCCAAAGGTGGGAAGGTTTTTTGCATCGGCAATTGGCGCAGAAGCTCAATGAGAACTTGCAAGAGACCAATCGGCAAATGCAAATCCTAATGGATCGCTTTCAGAGCGATCTTAACCTTGCACGGCAAATTCAACAAGGTCTGCTTCCCGCCCCCATTCCAAGCAAGTTTGGGTTAGACCTTGTCTGTTATAGCCAATCTGCGCGGCAAGTTGGGGGCGATTTTTATCACTATCACACCTTTAGGAATGGGAAACTCGCGCTGGCGGTAGGCGATGTTTCGGGAAAAGGGGTGGCCTCAGCCCTCTTAATGGCGACCAGCCTTTCCCTTTTAATCGCCAGCTTTGCTCACTCCCTTTCGCCAGGAGAACGGTTGGCGCGGCTGGATCAAGTTTTAACGCCCTATACCAAACCGCAGCGGCAAAACTGTGCCCTTTGCTACCTAGAGGTGACGGAGGAAACATTGAAGGTTGCCAATGCGGGAGGTATTCCACCTTTTGTCCAGCGGGCAAATGGAAGCGTAGAGTTTCCAGAAGTAGGGGGGTTTGCTTTAGGGCAAGGTTTAGGAGCAAAGTTAGGGTACACTGAAGTTCAGCTTCCCTTAACTCGCGGTGATCTAATAGTTCTTACCAGCGATGGGGTTGTGGAAGCAAAGAATGCGACGGGTGAGTTATGGGGGTTTGAACGCTTGACGCAAGCTTTAGCCAGGGGCCCACGGGCAAGTTCGCAAGCCATGTTAGATCATTTGCTGCGGGAACTAAAAAGCTTCACAGGCGAAACTGAACCTCACGACGATCTGACGATTATGATTGCTCAAATTTAAGAAGACGAGCTTATGCGGATTTTAATGCTTACTTCATCCTATCCAAAATATCGGGGGGAAGCGACGGCCCCCTTTATTGAGGAGATAGCAGCGGGTTTGGCCGCTCGCGGCCATACGGTAGACTTAGTTGCACCTTATAATCCTGATCTGCGGCGGGAGCCAGTTGAACGGGGGGTAAACCTTTCCTTCTATCGCTATGCACCCCATCCTACCTTGAATGTGTGGGGTTACGCGCAATCCCTTCTTGGGGATACTAAGTTTAAGTGGCAAACTTTAGGCGCAATTCCCTTTGCCCTCCTTGGAACGGTGAAGGCCTTACAAGCGCAACTTACCACTTCTTCTTTCGACCTGATTCACGCCCATTGGGCCCTTCCAAATGGCCTTCCTGCTGCCCTTCTGGCCAGAAAGTATCACCTTCCGATCCTCATAAGTTTGCATGGAAGTGATATTTATTTGGCAGAAAAAACCCCCCCTTTAGCTTTAGCTGCAAGGGCTACCTTTCGTTTAGCGACTGCGCTGACAGCTTGTAGCCGCGATCTACTGCAACGTTCACTGCGTTTAGGTGCTGAGGTTGAGAAATCAAGCGTTATTCCCTACGGTATTCACCCGCAAGAGTTTTGCCCGCGCCCTTCTGCGCGAAGGGAAGTACGGGTGGCCTTGGGGGTGAGGGAAGATAGACCTTTAGTAATAGGTTTAGGAAGGTTTGTCTATAAGAAGGGTTTTAGCGTCTTACTTGAAGCTTGGCCCCATGTTTTAGCGCAACATCCCAATGCGCTCCTTGTTTTGGTGGGCTACGGGGATTTGCGGGAAGCCTTGGAAAAGCAAGCGCAGGCTTTGGGGATTGCTCAACAAGTATACTTCACGGGGCAAGTAGATCGGGAGCAAGTTGCTACTTATCTTGCTGCTGCCGACATCTTTGCGCTCCCGCTCGTGCAGGAACAGGGAACAGATGGTTTGCCCAATACGCTGCTGGAAGCAATGGCGGGGGAAGTCCCAATTGTTGCTTCTAAGGTAGTGGGAGTACCTGACGTAATCGAAGATGAGGTCCATGGTTTACTTGTCCCTGAAAGACAACCTTTGGCTCTTGCTGAAGCGTTAAAGAGGCTTCTCAGTGACCGCGCCCTTGCCGCCCGCCTAGGGCGGGCGGCAAGGGCGCGGGTTTCCACCCACCTTACTTGGGACCAAACCGTTTTACAATATGAAGCAGTTTACCAGAAGATGCTTCAAAAACAGACATCATGACCCGCTTACGCCCCCTCTCCTTAACTTTAGTTTTTAGCCTAATCTTGTTCTCAAGACTCTGGGGTTTAACTTCCCAAAGCCTTTGGCTTGATGAAGGTAGCACTTGGCAGATCACGCATTCAAGCTGGCCTACCTTATTCGCTGAACTGTTTAGCCCTAAGTCCGCCTATCCTCTCTATCACCTTTTGCTGAAGGGTTGGATCGCTATTGTTGGAGATAGTGAGTTTGCGCTGCGTTTCCCTTCAGCTTTAGCGGGGGCCTTAGCGGTGATAGCTACCTTCTTCACGGCCCAAGAACTTTCGCGCAATGAAGGATCTCCTTCCCCAAGCAAGCAGAGTAACTACTCTTTCATTGCTGCGCTTCTGCTCTTCCTTTCACCTTTTGCCTGGGAATATGCCCAAGAAGCGAAAGTCTACAGCCTACTTCTGCTCCTTTCCCTTCTCTTTATCTGGAGCTTCAGTCGCGCTTTACGCCAGAACAGCCCTCGAAGTTGGATTATTTGGGGAATTATTGCGCTCCTCAGCGTGAATACTCACCGTTTAGCCATTTTTCTACTTCTCGCAGCGCTGGCTATGAAGCTTTCCCTTCATTCTTTTTTGACAACCTTTCTGGCAAAAGCAGCCCCTAAGGCCTCTTTTAGAGCCATCCGTGGAAATGAAACCCTCGCGGAATCCCCGGCTTTAGCCGGGGCGCAACAGCTAAAGCTGTTGATTCCTATGGAAAATAAATTAGGTTTCATACTAGAAAAGAAGGTCAAATGTAGCTTGATTTTGCTCCTCGGAGGGATAGCTGTCGGTTGGCTAGGATGGGCAGTTAGTTCTGTAGCTTTCCCGCTTGTACTTTGGCGTACCTTTATCCGTTTTAGCGTAGATCGCAACCCTGGCGAAATTTTGTGGCCTTTACTTCTACCTTTCGGAATACTTTTGGCTTGGGGTTTAATCACTATTGCTCGTGCTGCTTGGCAAAGAAGCGGATTTTTCTCTCCCGCTCGCCTACTTCTGAGCTTCTTTTTCATACCTTTGGTCTGCTTTCTGCTTTTCCTCTACTTCATCCCGACCTACGAAGCCCGTTATTTGATCATTATCTACCCTGCATGGATCCTTATTCTCGCTTCCCCTTCTCTTTTCCTTTCACCAGGAAGAAAGAGCTATGCTTACGGTTTAACCATAGCAGCTACTTTGGCCGTTAGCAGCTTTAGTTTATACCAACCGCGCCTAGGGTTGTTTTCAGGTAGCCCCTTCAAAGAGCAATATCGTGAAGCAATCCATACTTTAGCGAACCAAGCTCATCCTGATGACTTAATAATCCTTCACCCTGCGTATATTCGACCCTTGTATGATTACTACTTCCCCCGTTTTACCACTGACCCTTCACCAAAGGTACTCACCTTTGCAGACTTCAAATTAGGGCAGAAGGATTTTACCAAACGAGAATGGGATACAACCCGCAAACGACTTTTTGCAGATGCTTCTCGCAGCTTCCTTCTGATTGCTCCTGAACACGCCAAGGTAGTTGATCCTCCCCCTTTACCAGGGGATAAGTATGGCTGGGTCGGGTTGTATTACCAATACAGTAGGGAAGAGAAGAAGTGGGCTTGCGGGATTTGGAAGTATAGTGGGGTTGACCTCTATTGTCAAGCTTCACCCGAAGCCTATGAGACAGGAGTTATTCTTACTCCCACCGTAAAGGTAGAGGCCCTTTTTAGCAATACGATTCGGCTCAATGGCTATACTTTGAAAGCAACTACTTCCGCAGGAAGAGGTGTTTATCAAGCAGGGGGAACGCTTCCGCTCTCTCTCTTTTGGGAAGTTCTAACGCAGCCCAAAGCTGATTATAACGAGTTCCTTCATCTCTGCCAGAATTGCAACCTTCCTCCCGTTGCCAGCAGTGATGGGCCTCCCTTAGAAGGTTACTTACCAACGAGTACCTGGTTGCCCAAAAAGCCTGCCCGTGAAGAGCGTACTCTTTACCTTCCTAGAACCTTAGCTCCAGGCCGTTATTCCCTTCTGCTGGGCTTCTACCAACCAGATGACCCTTCTCCTACTTCACGTTTGAATGTTCAGGGAAGGAATGTTCTTGATCACAACCGTCTCTTTCTAGGGACGATAGAAGTAGTTGCGCCTCAGTGAAATTTCTTCAGCAACACAAAGGGCTAGGAATTGCCTTACTTCTTGGGGGCTTACTGCGGCTAGCTTTGTGGAATCGGCTTCCCCGCATGGGCATGATCAGCGATGAAGCTGAATACTTGGCCGCCGCCGCTTGGTTAGCAGAAGGTCGCGGCTTTACCTGGTATCAGGATTGGCTTTGGACTCGCGCTCCCCTCTACCCTCTCTTTATCGCTTCTCATCTTAGGCTGTTTGGGCTAAACCTTATACCAATCTACCTTTCCCAAACCCTTCTGAGTCTAGGGAACATTGGTTTAATCTACGCGCTTGGGCGACGCTTCTTTCCCTCACCCCAAATTGCTTGCTTAGGGGGAATTTTTGCCGCGATCTACCTTCCCTTTGCTACTTATCCTCAAATGCTTCTTAGCGAGACCTTCTACCTTACCCTTCTGCTGATAGCTTTTCTTAGTTTAGCTCATTGGCAAGCCAAAAAACAAACTTGGCAATGGGGAATTTTTGCAGGAATCTTCTTTGGTTTAGCGACTTTGACCCGTAGCTTAACGTTAGGCTTTTTGCCCTTTGTAGTGGGATGGCTTTGGCACGTTACCGCAAATTCCCCAGAAGACCTTAACAAGCCTTCCCTTCTTTCTCCCTTCAAACTTCTCCCTCTCATTTTCTTGGTTACTTGTGTCTTTACGATCCTACCTTGGTCGTGTTACGCAAGTCGGCTTTATGGGGGAACGATCATCGTAGATACGACGGGAGCCTACAATCTGCTTTTAGGGGCGCAAACAGCAGTAGAAGGGGAAGGCAAACAACCCCAGATTACTGCTGCTTCGCAAGGTCAACGCCAAAGCATCCTTACTAGGGAAGGGTTGCAAATTATTCAACAGCATCCTTTGGCTTTTCTGCACAAAGGATTGAAAGAATTTGTTGCACTTTTGCAAATCAACTATACAGGAGCCGAACGATTGACAAAAGGTTTTACTACAGGTCGGCTTCCGCGTTGGTATATCCTCCTTCTCTTTCTCCTTGACGACACCCTTTATGCCCTTTTGCTCCCGCTTGCTATCCTTGGTTGGGCTAGAAGTAAGAAATTCTTTTTCTCCCTCCTTGATCTTTGGGGAATCTATCACCTTCTAACAGTTCCCCTTCTCTTTGCGATCAATCGGTTTCGATTTCCTTTGTTACCTTTTGCTTGCCTCTATGCCGCAGCAAGTTTAGACCAAAAGGCCCCAAAAGGTAGGGAGGTTTATGCTCTTCCATTTGCCATAGCGGTAGCTTTAGTTATTCTTACACCTTACGCTTATCTGCAAACCCCTCCCGCAACTTGGGCTTCTTACCTTGGCCCTTATCCTTCTAGCTTGACTGCGACCCTTATGGCTTGGCAAGCTCGGCCTGCATACCTTCAGGAGCAGAAAGTAAAGGAAACCTTAGGGGCAGGAAATCTTGCAAAAACAAAGCAGTTGTTAGCAGAAGGTCTGCCTAACCATACCTTTCAACTTGTCTACCCGCTCTTGAAGGGTTTAGAAGGTCAGGCCGAACAAGGCCTTTCCTTCCTTACTGATCCTCAAAAAACCTCCCTTCTCCAGGATTGGCAAGTAGCTGTGCTAAAGGGGGATTTATTACGACGCTTAGGGGATCTGAAAGGGGCCAAAGCAGCCTTTACCCCTTCCTACGTTGACGACGAAAATCCTGTCAATTGGGCTTGGCAATGGTTGAATCCTCCCCCCACAAGGCATATTGATTTAGGGGGGAACTTGGATTTGGGCTACATTCAAAACTTCTATTTAGGCGAAGGCGATTCGAGTGCTAAAGGGACCTTTCGTTGGTCTGCCCCTACGGGATTTGTTCGTTTTCCTCAACAAGGTCAGCAAAATTCACAAAAAGTCTGTCTTAGGGCTGATGGCCGAGGGTATCCTACTGATCTACCTAAGCCCCAACTGAGTTTGTTTTTGCTCTCTAAGCATGAGCAGCCCGATTTATTTCTTAATTCATTTGACCTTCAAAGGGAAGTCCAAACTTATTGCACTTCTCTCCCGCCGACCACGCCCAAAACTGAGATTCTGCTAAAGATTGAGACCAAAGGTTTTATCCCCGATGCCCACGACCTCTTAGCCCAGCGCGGGAAGAAGGAAGGCCAATTACGCATCTTAGGTGTGCGGCTTGACTGGATAGACCTCCAAAATCAGTAACTTTTTATTTGCAAATGCTCAAAATATCAAATAAAATCTCTCTTTATTGCTTGATTTTTATCGTTAGCGTTGTTTTAGGGCTAGGCTTACGCTTAACCCTTTGGCAGTGGCATGAAGCCTACCCTTTGGGAGGAGATGAGCAAGAATACTTTGGGCAAGCCCTCACCTTGTTGCGAGAACACCGTTACGTTGAACTCCGCTTGATGCGTCCCCCCTTCTATGGTCTATTCCTTGCGGGATGCATCATTCTGGTAGATTCCCTTGTCCAGAACCTGCGCTTGATTCAAGTCGGGATTAGCACCTTAACGATCTTCCCGATGATCTTCCTCTCGCGGGAGATAATGCAAGGGAGAAAATTAGGGAAGAGCTACTTACCGCTCCTTGCGGGGATCTTCTGTGCCTTAAACTATACCCTTGCAGCCCATGCCACTGAACTTTTAACTGAAACGCTCTTTCTTTGGGGTCTAACTTGGTTTTGGTATCTTATTCTGCGCTTGAAAAGAATTGAAAAAGGGCGCAAGGCTCAACTTCTTAGCGTAGGTATAGGTTTAATCCTTGGCTTACTCTGTCTTATTCGCTCTATTGCTTTGCCCCTTATCCCTTTGAGCGTGGTCTGGCTACTCTGGCCTTCTGCTCCTTCTTCGCTTCCTTCGCAAAAGGATCAACCTCTCCTGCGCGTTATTCTGATTCTCTTCAGCACCTTCAGCATCATTTTGCCCTGGACAACGCGGAATTTTATGACGTATCAAGCTCTGATTTTGTTAGATACCACGGGCGCAGAAAACCTTTGGTTAGATAACGACCCGCGAGGGAGAGAAGTAGTAAAAAGGGAACTTTATGCGCTGGGCGAGGATCGAGCAATGCGTCAAAAGGTGGCTTTTCAACAAGGGTTACGTTCAATCATTCATTATCCAACGGTCTTTCTTACTAAAGCATGGGCTGAAACCCGTCAATTCTTTGCTTTGGAATACACTGATGATCTGCGAGATCGCCCGACGATTTGGGCCCCTCCCTTAGAAGTAGGAATGCGTCTAATCTTTGGCGACCTACTTTGGCTTCTGCTAATTGTGCTGGGAACGTATAGCTTAGGGCGAGAACTTTGCGCTTCTCTCTCAAACCTTTCTAACTTTTCCCGCTATCTTCCCCATTGGTTTTTAGGCTTGTGGGGCAGTTACATCTTTTTGACAAGTATCCTCTTTCACGTAGAAATGCGCTATCGGCTGCCCCTTTATCCCCTCCTCATTCCTTATGCAGCCCTTACTTTCAACGCTCGGCCCAAATTCCCCCCTAAAGGTTGGGCTATTTTGCTCCCGCTTCTTACCCTTCCGCTTACTTTTACCCATGCACCTTATCCCCTTCTGGCTTGGCAATTAGGTTGGAAACACTACTATTTGGCTGAAGGGAAAGCTGCGCTCAAGCGTGGAGAATTATTCCTCGCCGAAAAAGCCGCAAAGCAGGCTTTGTTGAAAGATTCAAAGTCAGCGTTGGCCTACGTTTTGTTGGCCCAGACCTTCATGCAGAAAGGGGAAAGGGAAGCAGCAGAAAAGATGCTGCGGGAAGCCTTAAAGGTTAAACCTGCTCATCCTTATGCTCATCTGTTACTGGGCGACCTTCTGCGCCAAAAGGGTGATTTTCAAGCTGCCCAAAAGGAATTTCGCGCTGAAACTTCTTCTTTAGAGGATTTGCAAACCTGGAGTTGGGAAGAATTTAGTAGCCCTTGGCCCCAGAAGGTCTTACTTGGGGCAGGTTTAGACCTGGGTTTTATTAAAGGTTTTCATCTTTCAACAGAGGGAATACCTTATCGCTGGACAAAGGGTGCGGCTTTGATACGCCTAAAGGTCGCGGGAGCGCAAACGAAGCTACTTCAGTTGCAACTTGCTTCTGGTCGACCTGTTTCAGCGCCCAAGCCTTTGTTAGAAGTAGAAATAGAAGGGAAGAAGGTAGGTAACTTTTTCGTTGCAGCAGAGTGGCGAACTTATCACCTTCTCCTGCCCAAGGAAGTAGAAATCAAGACCGTTCTCTCCCTTCAATCTACTACTTTCACTCCCCGTACTTATGATCCCACAAGTAGTGACGGTAGAAGGTTAGGGATAAAGGTCGGGAAAGCAGAGATTTTGGCGGCTTTAGCTGACAAAAAATGAAAGCTGTGCTATATTACATGCAAGCCACTTATGATTGGAAAATGGATAAAATATGCCTGATTTCAAAGAGAAAATAGGTCTTTGGCAAGGATTTTTCCTCCTAACTCTAATTGCATTGCTTCTCCGCTGTCTGAATCTCAATGATTTCTTTACGCTAGATGAGGGTTTTCATTGGGTTTGGCGCGTGCAACATTTCACAGACGCTTTGCACACCAAGAATTGGGCGGGAACGAACCTCACAGGGCATCCTGGGATAACGACGCTTTGGCTTGGGGCTTTAGGGCGTTGGTTAGCCCTCGCAGCGGGGCTTCACGGGCCAGGCTTTGCTGATGGGCAAAGTGCCTATTTAGCTTGGTTGCGTTTGCCCTTGGCTATCTTTAATAGTCTTACAATTTCGCTTGGCTATCTTGTTTTACGTCAATTACTTCAGCCAAAAACTGCGTTTTTCGCGGCTCTTCTCTGGGCTTTATCACCTTTCCTCATTGCTCATAGTCGTCTTCTCCACGTTGATGCGCTACTTACATCGTTTATGACCTTGAGTTTGTTGTTTTTGCTTTGGGCTATCAAGAAAGAGAAGGAAAACCCTTTTCTTCTGCTTGGATCAGGTGGATTAGCAGGGCTGGCCTTCCTCACTAAAGCTCCCTCCCTTCTGCTTCTTCCCACTGCTGGGCTAATTTTGCTTTTGGCCGCGCCTCTTAAACCATTCAAAACGCAATTCTTGACTCTCTTTAGGCGCTATTTGATCTGGCTAAGTTGTGCAATCGCAGTAATTTTTGCCGTTTGGCCGGCGATGTGGGTGCAACCAACAATCGCCTTCGAGCGTGTGATCAACGAAATCGTCGCTAATGGCGGTAGATCTCACGAAAGCGGTAACTTTTTTTGGGGTAATCCCGTGGCTGATCCTGGTTTATTCTTTTATTTAGCCGTAATTGGTTGGCGCATTTCGCCTATAACCTTTCTTGGCTTATTATTTTTACCGTTTACTCTGCGGCAAAAAACAAACGAACAGCGTACTCTTCTCATTTTGAGCGGCTTTGTCCTCTTCTTTATGCTCTTAATGAGTTTACCGCCCAAAAAGTTTGATCGCTATCTTTTGCCCATTTGGCCCGCCCTTGAAATCCTCGCAGCAGCAGGACTTCTTTCGGTTTGTTCACTTTTCCCGCGCTTGAAAGCTCATTTAATCATTGGTTTAGCCAGTTCTTTTCTCTTTTTGACAAATTTATGGTATCATTCCTATTATCTCGCTTATTTTAATCCTCTTTTGGGGGGAAGTAAGATTGCCCAAAACGTATTACTTGTGGGTTGGGGCGAAGGAATGGAAGATGTCGGAACTTGGCTACAAAAGCGCCCAGATGTTACTCGTTCTCCCGTTTTGGCGTGGGATCCTGGAACCTTAGAACCCTTTGTCCCAGGCAGAGTCCTCTTTTTTAATGCAGAAACGCTGAAAAAACCAGCGAGTTATGTGGTTCTTTATGCGCGAAGTAATCAAAGGAAAGAATCTTACGAAGCCCAAATGCTTGTGCGCCAAGCCCCTCCATTGTATACGGTGCGAAAATATGGCCTTGATTACGCGCAAGTCTATCAACCCCCCAAGCCTTTCGGAGAAAAGAGTGATGCCAGATTTGGAAATGGGCTTTATCTCCGTGGTTTTAGTCAAAAACAATTTCAGCAAACTTTGACTATTACTCCTTCCTGGGCTATTCAAGTGGATCAGTCAGGTGGAATCTTCTGTTTTATTCATTTACTGGCGAATGATGGGACGATTCTCGCCCAATTAGATGCACCTCTTGACGAAGGTCTCTTTGCCCAATGGCAAGCTGGGCAGCACTTTGGGAGCCCTTTGCCCCTAACTTTGCCGCCAGCGTTGCCGCCAGGCAGCTACTTTGTGGGGCTAGGTCTTTCCAAACCCGCAACGGGTGAGCGCCTCCCACTTACGCAAGGCAAAGCCTTACCTCCAGCGCTTGACGGGCCAAACGTATTGCATTTGACCACCATCATGGTCAAGAAATAACGAATTATGGTAGTTCGAGCGAATCTTCGCAGGAGCAAGGTTTGCTGAAAAAGCAGCTGTGGTTTATAATCTATCCAGTAAATAGGCTAAGGTAGAAGCCTGTTGAGACCAAGTACTTCTTCGTTCGCGCATACCATTATCATTTTAGTTTCAGCGGGAAATCAATCAAAATACTAGCTCAGAAAGCTCCTAACCAATTTCTGAGCAAAGGAAAGGTAGCAAAAGCATGGGCTTGTTTGGATCGCGGAGAAATAACACCACCACTGCGCTTGCTTTGATTAACAGCAAACCCGAAACTACGATAGGAAGCAACACGCGCTTTGTGGGAAGTTTGACATCAGAAGGGAACGTGCGGATTGACGGTTCGATGGAAGGGGATATTGAGGTTTTAGGGAACCTGATCGTTGGGGAATCGGGGCGCGTGATTGCCACGATTAAGGCGCAGAAGGTTCACGTATCAGGGGCGGTGAAAGGGGAGATCATCGCGGTGGAACAGCTTGAAATTTCCCCAACGGGGAAGGTCTGGGGCGACATTACTACGGCTGCGCTTCATATTGAGCCAGGCGGGTTGTTCCGAGGGCAAAGTACGATGACCACCAACGTAGATGAACCTTTGTTGTTGGAAGCTCCACGGGTTGGGAAGGAACAAGCTTCAAGTTTGCTGTGAGGTTCAGGCTATGCGTAAACGCACGGCCCCATCTGCCCGGCGCTCGTGTCTAGGGGTGCCGGGCCAATTTCTCGCTTCCCTCCAGGAGCGCCTCAGTTCTCAAATCAAGACCTTCTGGCAAGGGAGCGGGGTCCACGCGGCCAACATTGGGCTGATCTTGGTGGCCCTATCGCTGTTGGTCAATTTCGCCCACCAAGTTTTGCAAAGTGCCAACCTTGAAACCCAACGGTCTAGCTTGGCGACAGAAGTAACGCAGCTTGAAACGGAGACTAATCAATTAAAAAGGGCCGTTGAATACGCCGAATCCGATGCAAGCGTCGAGCGGGTGGCGCGGGAACAACTTGGCTACGCCAATCCCCAAGACACGGTCCTTGTCCCTCAATTTTTGGAACCTACACCTACGCCAACTCCGCCCGACCCTTCCCCAAAGGTTCGCATCCGCCCTACGCCTGCGCCAAATTGGCAACTTTGGTGGAAGGCCCTTTTTGGCCCCGAAATGAATCAGGGGTAGCCTGTGATGAAAAGTTACTAGAAACAAAGTATGTTAATTACAACCATTACCGATCAAGGCCTTAGGATTCTTGTTGAACCCCTCCCCCACACCCATTCCGTTTCCATGGGGTACTTTGTGGGGGTTGGGGCTTGCCACGAGACCGCTCA
>DCSM01000148.1:5336-5509 GCA_002325605.1 Chloroflexaceae bacterium UBA1466 | reverse complement strand
GAGCAATTAGCCAAACTGCTTTCCCTCTTTTTCAGCTATACGGGTGCAGATATTGAGAAGTTTCATGCCGCTGTGCGCGAGTTCCAAGAGCGCATTCCCCGTTTAGCGCAAGGTTTAATGCAACTCATTGCCGAAGAATTCAAGCAAAACGTTGCTTTCAGCACAGCATTCAA
>DCSM01000148.1:0-5228 GCA_002325605.1 Chloroflexaceae bacterium UBA1466 | reverse complement strand
GAAGAGATGCTGGTGCAACATCTGCTCACAGAAAGGCTTTTTCGTACCGTTTTTGAGAATCAAGACTTTGTCAGGCGCAATGTCATCGCCGCTGAAATTGAGAAAGTTATCGAGATTCTGACCATTCGGGCCTTTAGTCGCCGAGAATTCTTACAGGAACTCGACACTATCTATCATACGATTGAAGATAATGCCAAGCGGATTGAGGACTTCAGCGCCAAACAGCCTTTTCTCAATGTGGTTTACGAGCGGTTCTTTCAAGGTTTTTCAGTCAAACAAGCGGATACGCATGGCATTATCTATACGCCGCAAGAAATTGTGGACTTTATGTGCGCCAGCGTCGAAACGATTTTGCAGCAAGAGTTTAACTTGACGCTGGCCGCGCCCACGGTGCAAATCCTTGACCCGTGCGTCGGCACGGGCAACTTCATTCTCAATTTGCTCAAACGCATTTCGCGTAAAGACCTCCAGCGCAAATATGAGCAAGAGATCTTTTGTAACGAAGTCTTACTCTTGCCGTACTATATCGCGGCGTTAAACATCGAACGTTGCTATTTTGAACTGATGAAACAGTATTGTGCCTATCCTGGGATTTGTTTGGTTGATACGCTAAACCTAGTTGAAAGCCCAAGTTCCGCTGAAAAGCAGGCTGCAACCCAGCAACTGCTGTTTTTCAATGAAGAAAATACCAAACGGGTGGAGCGACAAAAAGCTGCGCCGCTCATGGTGATTATTGGCAATCCGCCGTACAATGTGGGGCAAAGGAATGTGAATGATAACAACAAGAATCGACCTTATACCGTGATTGAGCGACGGATCAGCGAGACGTATGCCAAAGATTCGCGGGCGACCAACAAAAACGCGCTTAGTGATGCTTATATTAAATTCTTTCGCTGGGCAATAGACCGCTTAGAAGATCGGGATGGGATTATTTGCTTTGTAAGTAATAATAGTTTTCTGGAAGGCATTGCTTTTGATGGTTTGCGGAAGCATCTTTTGCAAGATTTTACCACAATCTATCATCTCAATCTGGGCGGTAACGCTCGCAAAGGTGGCGGCGGAAGTGTTTTTGGGATCATGGTCGGTGTGGGCATCACCATTTTAGTGCGTAAAAAGGTAAAACCCACGGAAGCTTCAGCCAAAGCGCTGCTTCTGTACCACGCTCTGCCTAATCAATTAACGGGCCCAGCTAAATTAGCCTTGCTAACCAAACACCAGAGTGTTAAAGAAATTGAGTGGCACGTCTTGCAACCTGATGCGAAAAACAATTGGCTTACGACAGGTTTAAGCACTGAATTTGATAGTTTTCTGGCACTGGGGACCAAAGAAGCAAAAACCTGTAAGAGCAACGTGGTAGAAACTATTTTCAAAACTTTTAGTAACGGGGTCAATACGAGTCGTGATACTTGGGCGTATAACTTCAATGAAACCTTGCTCATCGCTAATATTCAGCGCTTCAGCGCAGCCTACAATGCAGAAGTTGATCGCTGGAAACAACGCAGTAAGAAGGATGCCCAAGTTGATACCTTTGTTTCTTACGATGATTCCAAGCTAAAATGGAGTGAAAGTTTAAAGAATTATCTTAAACGTGAGATCAGTATCATTTTCAATCTACTAAAAGTGCGTTTTTCGCTCTATCGACCATTTTGCAAGCAATATCTTTATTTTGATCGCTTTATGATCGAGCGAGTTTATCAATTTCCAAGCATCTTCCCCACCCCCGCCAGCGAAGCGGAGAATCTGGTGATCTGTCTAACCATTATCGGTACGCAAAAAGCGTTTTCGTGCTTCATCTCAAATCACCTCACAGACTTAAACTTGTATGCCAACCCTGCTCAATGCTTCCCCTTCTACACCTACGCCAAAGATGGCAGCAAGCGCCAGGAAAACATCACCGATTGGGCGGTTAAACAGTTTGAAGCGCAATATGGCCCAGACCCGCTGGTTGAGCTTGCCGAAACCAGCGGGGTGGGCGGGCCGTTGCCTTCGGCAAGCTCAGGCAACGGATCAACTAAAAAAGCGATATTCTTCTACGTTTACGCGCTTTTGCATCATCCCCTTTACCGCGAACGTTATCAGGAAAATCTCAAGCGTGAATTGCCGCGTCTGCCCCTGATTGGGGATCGCCAAACCTTCTTGACGCTGGTCGAAATTGGCCAAAAGCTGGCTGATCTGCATTTGAACTATGAAACCGTGGAAGAATATCCTTTGGAATGGGTTGAAAGTAAGCAAGTTCCCTGGACTTGGCGCGTTGAGAAAATGAAACTGACGAAAGAGAAAGATGCAATCATCTTCAATCACTGTTTGACATTGAAAGGCATTCCAGCCAGCGCTTTTGACTATCAATTGGGCAATCGGTCAGCTTTGGAATGGGTGCTTGATCAATATCAAATCACAACAGATAAGCGCAGCGGGATTACGAATGACCCGAATCGAGGCGATGATCCGCAATATATCGTGCATTTGATCGGCAAAGTCATTACTGTAAGCGTCGAAACTGTGAAGTTGGTCGAAAGGCTGCGAGAGATTAGCCTGTAGGACAGGCATCCTGCCTGGCGTTACGGTGGAGACCATTGCAGCCTGCGAGACCGCAAAAGGCCGTGAGGCGCGAGGTGCGGGCGGTCAGTTTTGCCCCTTCGCACCGCCCCAACCTGGCCGCCCAAGCTGCGTTAGACACTAGCATCATTCTATGCTAAGATAGCCCTATCTTTCGTTCCTAAAGCCCTAAGCGCAGGCTTGCCAATGCAGCCTTCGGCTACCTTACAGATCAGGTCAGACCTAAAGAAAGGCACGCAGTCCAAAATGAGTCGATCACAAAACGCAGCGGAATTGAAGCACATCTGGGAGAATGACCCTCGGTGGAAGGGAATTGTTCGGCCCTATACGGCGGAAAACGTAGTACAACTCCGGGGTTCGGTGCATATCGAGAGTACATTGGCGCGGCTAGGTGCAGAACGGCTCTGGAACCTCGTCAATACAGAACCTTTTGTCAATGCTTTAGGCGCACTTACAGGGAATCAAGCCGTGCAACAGGTCAGGGCGGGCTTGAAATCCATCTATTTGAGTGGTTGGCAAGTGGCTGCCGATGCTAACCTGGCAGGTCAGATGTATCCTGACCAGAGCCTTTACCCCGCAAACAGTGTCCCCCATGTTGTCAAGCGAATTAACCAAGCGTTGCAACGGGCAGATCAAATTGATCAGAGTGAAGGGCATAGCTCAATCTACTGGTTTGCCCCGATTGTGGCGGATGCGGAAGCAGGCTTTGGCGGGCCGCTCAATGTCTTTGAGCTAACCAAAGCCATGATCGAAGCGGGCGCAGCCGGCGTTCACCTGGAGGATCAGCTTTCCTCTGAAAAGAAGTGTGGGCACATGGGCGGCAAGGTGTTGCTCCCGACCCAGACCGCCGTTCGCAACCTGCTTGCGGCTCGCCTCGCCGCCGACGTGATGGGCATCCCCACCGTGCTGATTGCCCGGACTGATGCCGAAGGCGCGAGCCTCCTCACAAGCGATATTGACGACAATGATAAGCCCTTCTGTACGGGCCAGCGCACACCTGAAGGCTTCTTTCACACCAATGCAGGCTTAAAGCAAGCAATTGCGCGCGGCTTGGCCTACGCGCCTTATGCCGATATTGTCTGGTGTGAGACGGCGAAACCGTCGCTCGAAGAAGCGCAGGAGTTTGCGGAAGGCATCCATGCCAAGTTCCCTGGCAAGTTGCTGGCCTACAACTGCTCGCCCTCCTTCAATTGGAAAAAGAACCTCGACGACGCAACCATTGCCAAGTTCCAACGTGAGCTTGGGAAGATGGGCTACAAATACCAGTTCGTAACACTGGCTGGCTTCCATACCCTCAACTATAGTATGTTTACCTTAGCGCACGATTACAAAGATAATGGGATGGCCGCTTATTCTAAGGTGCAAGAAGCTGAGTTCGCCAGTGAAAAAGATGGTTATACCGCCACCAAACATCAACGGGAAGTAGGGGCAGGCTATTTTGATGCAGTTGTCACCGTGCTTTCAGGTGGAACAGCTTGCACAACCGCGTTGAAAGGCTCTACAGAAGAAGCCCAATTCTAAGCAGCTTGGTACTGCCGAGGTTTTTTGAAGCAAAGAGGTAATAAAACCCCGATGACCAATCAATATCCTGAAGGGATCGAGTTCAAAGGCCCGATTACGCCAGAGTTTGCCAAGATTTTGACTCCAGAGGCGGTAGCCTTTGTCCTCAAATTGCTAAGGGCCTTTGGGCCGACCCGCGAAACCTTGCTCCAGCGGCGGGTTGAACGGCAAAAGGCTTTCGATGCGGGCCAGATGCCCGACTTCCTGCCCGAAACGGCGGCCATTCGCTCCGACCTAACCTGGGCGGTTGCGCCTGTGCCCCAGGATTTGCAAGACCGCCGCACGGAGATCACGGGCCCTGTTGACCGCAAAATGATCATCAATGCGCTCAATTCGGGGGCGAAGGTCTTTATGGCCGACTTTGAGGATTCCAACGCCCCGACCTGGGCCAATGTCATTCAAGGGCAGATCAATCTGCGCGATGCCGTCAACCGCACGATTACTTTCAGTGGCGATGGCAAAGAATATCAGCTCAACCCGCAGACCGCGACGCTAATGGTGCGGCCACGGGGCTGGCACTTAGTTGAAAAGCACGTTCTCGTTGATGGCAAACCCGCTTCAGCAGGCATCTTTGACTTTGGACTCTATTTCTTCCACAACGTCAAAGCTGCTTTAGCCCATGGTACAGGCCCCTATTTCTACTTACCGAAGATCGAAAGCCACTTAGAGGCTCGCCTTTGGAACAACGTCTTTGATCTAGCGCAAGATGAGCTAGGGATTCCTCGCGGAACGATTAAAGCCACGGTGCTTTTAGAGACGATTCTGGCTGCTTTTGAGACGACAGAAATTCTCTACGAACTGCGCTATCACTCGGCGGGCTTGAATTGCGGGCGGTGGGATTACATCTTTAGCTGCATCAAGAAGTTCCGCAACAATCACGAATTTGTCTTGGCGGATCGGGCCCTGGTCACGATGACCACCCACTTTATGCGCTCCTATTCCTTACTGGTAATCAAGGATTGTCATCGCCGCAATGCCCACGCAATCGGTGGGATGGCGGCTCAAATCCCCATTAAGAATGATCCGCAAGCGAATGAAGAGGCTTTAGCCAAGGTGCGGGCGGATAAAGAACGGGAAGCAACGGATGGGCATGATGGGACATGGGTTGCTCA
>DCSM01000054.1 GCA_002325605.1 Chloroflexaceae bacterium UBA1466 | reverse complement strand
GGGCCAGGCGTGCGGATTGCACCCCATTTCTACAATACGGTGGAGGAGGTTTTGCGCGTTGGCGAGGTGTTGGGTGATGCAAGACCATAGAATAGCAGACTTCTTAGACAAAATCACGCCTGGCGACTGTCTTGATTACCTTCCAATGCTAGAGGACGAGAGTATTGATTGTTTTCTGTCTGATATACCCTATGGCATCAATTTAGCAGACTGGGATGTCTTGCATCAGAATACAAACTCGGCGCTGCTTGGGCAATCGCCGGCCCAAAAAGGGAAAAGTGCTTTTAAGCGGCGGGGAAAACCAATTCAAGGCTGGAGCCTTGCGGACCGCAATATTCCCAAAGAATACCAAGCTTGGTCTACCTTATGGGGTTCGCTTTTGTATCCTAAGATGAAGAATGGGGCAAGTGTCTTCTTTTTCGGGGCCCGGCGAACGATTCATCGGGCGATTATCGCGCTGGAAGATTGTGGTTTCCTTGTAAAAGATATTCTCGCCTGGGAAAAACCTGCGGCTCATCATCGGGCCCAGCGGTTAAGTGGGGTTTTAGCGCAACGCGGTTTGCATGCTGAAGCAAAAACCTGGGATGGTTGGCGGTTAGGCAATCTCGCACCAACGTGGGAACCTATCGCTTGGCTTTTTAAGGGCTATTCGCGCACCATTACGGATAATGTTTTAGAGCATCAGCTGGGCGCAATCAACCTTGCGGCCTGTTCTAATCATAAAAATCCCTCAAACTTCTTAAAAGCTGCTTTCAAGGAAACTAGACTTCACGAAGCCCAAAAACCTTTGGAAATCCTTGAATTTCTGATCAAACTTACGACCTGCGAAGGGCAAATTATTCTTGATCCTTTTATGGGCAGTGGAACAACGGCTGTAGCTTGTAGAAAACTGCAAAGACACTTTATTGGGTTTGAGAAAGATGCAGAAATGGTTGAGATAGCAATGCAAAGATTGCAAGAAGTGAATTTTGAGATTGTACCAAAAGCTGAGATTGAACCAGGATCAGAGATTCTGCCATTGTTTGAATATGAAAGGATAACCAGAAGAAATGGCTAAACCAAAGGAAAAGAAAGCTAAAACGGGGCGCAATGGGCCATGTTGGTGTGGAAGCGGCAAAAAATATAAGGATTGCCACTTAGCGCAGGAAGAAGCTCAACGAGCCGAACATTTGCGGCTGTGGCGGGCCGAAGAAACCCTTTTTCCTAAAATCTTCGAGGCCGCTCAAACGCTTTTAGAAAACTTCCCTGTCGCATTTGCCCAGTTTTGGCAAGATAAATATAGTCTTGAAGAGTTGGATTCCTTAGATGATCAAGAACAACGCGGCGCAGAACGTTGTTTAACTTGGTTTTCTTTTGATCATCTGCTCGCTGATGGGCGAACGCTTGTTGAAACCTTAGCCCAAACTCCTGAGCAGATTCCAGCCGATTTGACTTTTGACCCCTACGAAAAGCAATTACTGCAAAGTTGGCAACCTGTGCGGATGCGCCCCTATCTCGTGCAAGAAGTGCAAAAAGGCAAAGGCTTTACCGTCAAGGATTTATTGAACGAAACGCTTTCTGTGGTAACGGATCAAGCGGCTTCAAAGCGTTTGGAGGTAGCTGAATTGCTGATCGCGCATATTGTCCCTATCGGTGAAGCCTATCATATCACTGGAGCAGCGGCACAACTAACTAGCGATACGTATGAAACCCTTAGAGATTTTATGCAAATGCACTTACTAGACCTTCAAAAGACACAGCCTACAGCGACAATGAATGATTTAGCCCAGCAGAGAAGCTATATTTTCAATCATCTGTTGATGTCCTTGCCCCACGAACATAATCCTTCAATCTTAGAGGATATTTTGCTCCAGACCAAAGTCGCGCTCCAGCTTGCGGGGCAATCGGTAGCAGGAATCGTGGGCAAAGAGGAGCAAAAGGAAGAAGTTGCGCCTGAAGAGGAGCCAAATAGTGGTGATGCAGTTGAAGAGCATTTTCCCAAGAACCAATAAACCTTTATGAAGCATCTTTCTTCTCTCATTTTGCTCTTTCTGCTTGGAAGTACCCTTTTGGTAGCATGTGGAGGGCAAAAAGCCACCTCGACCAATCTTACCCCAACCCCGACTTCGCTCCCTCCCGAAGCACAAAGCCTTGTGAAACTTGCGGCGGAGCAAACCGTTGAAGCCGCAGGTTATCGCTATCAAGCTGTGGCGGCTTGGGAGACCAAAACTATCGTAAACGTCACGATAATGGGCCCAAAGGATGCTGCTCCCGAAACGGGGCCCTTTTTTCTGCTCAATCTGGGGACGGCCCGCGATTTAGAGCTTAAAAATGCGCCAGATCCGCTTGTTTCTTCAGAAGCTTTGCTTGAAGCCTTACTGAAAAGCAAACAAAACGGTGCGACTAAAGTATCTGAAAAGCAAGAAATTGTCATCAGTGGGGTAGAAGGCTTTGTGGCAACCCTGGAAAGTAACGATGAAAATGGGCGGCCAATCGTGGCACGGGTGGCGGCAGCACGGATTAGCGCGACAAAACTCTTTGCCATGATCGGATTTGCTTCGCCGCCAGAGCGAATGCAAGCGGTTTTACCTGAGTTTCAAGCGGTTTTGGATTCAGTCAAATTTGACGTTTCGCCTGCGACATTGGCCGCTGCTGCGCCAACCCCTGTACCGCAAAAAGAGCTAGAGGAGGTGCGGCAATGGGCCATTGCGGCGCAAGCGAGTACCGAATATGGCCCGACTGAAGGGGCAGCGAGCCAAACGGTAGGCAAGCCTGACACGCCAGGCTGCGGCGATTATCCCACTTCCTGGGCTACGAAAGAGGGGGATACGGTAGATTGGTTAGAATTAACTTATCAAACCCCCATTACCCCAACGGGCGTGAATATTTTTCAAAATCTGGGCCCTTCGCAGGTTTCAAAAGTTGAATTGCGGGATCCTAACAATCAATATCATACGATTTATGCTGAACCACCCCTAAATAAAATGGCTACTTGTCCCTATACTCTTTCGCTTACAGTTAAAGATGCTACTTATCTCGCGCAGGGAGTGAAAGTAACAATTGATCAATCGGTTTTAGGGATTACTTGGAATGAGATAGATGCGGTTGAATTAGTTGGGGTCCGTGAAAAAGCAGTTATTAGCCCTGCTCTGCCAGAGGTGAAAAAGAAAGAAAAGGAAGAAGTTGCTTTGCCGTTAGGTTTTATCTGGCGGATCGGCGGGGCTTTCAGCGAACAAAATGCGCTTTTTGCGCCACCAGGTGGTTTAACCATTGATAAACAAGGGCAAATCTACGTGGCGGCGGGCAAGAATGGCGTGCGCGTCCTTGACATTGAAGGGCATTTGCAGCGTACCTTTGGCGAAGGCAGCCTGCTTTCGGCGGCTGATGTGGCCCTTGGGGCTAATGGAAGTTTGTACGTGGCGGATTGGGGAAGAAATACAATTGTGGTATTTCGGCCCGATGGTACTGAAACGTTGAACCTTGGCAAGCGCGGCGCGGGCAAAGGTGAATTTGGGCCGCTCAGTCCGCAATCAATTGCGCTTGACCAAAATGGAACTATTCTCGCTTTGGATGAAAATGAGGATGCTCAAGGGCGGACTTACAAGCGTTTACTCACTTTTAATGCTAGTGGCTCGCTGAAAGAAACGCTTAATTTAACTGATCTCAAGCCCGAAGAGCAAACGGAAACGCTTACCCCGACTGTTTCAGCCAAGTCAAAGGCCGCAAATGCGAAGGTTCTTAGTCAAACGCTAGAATTTGCAGATATTAGCCAGAAACTCAGTAAGGGGCCAATTGGGGGTAATTTTATCGCGCTGGATGCTAAAGGTAATCGTTATTTGAGCGATTTTACCACAGACCGAATCTATAAAATCAATCGGCAAGGCAACCTTTTAGCGGTTCTTGAAGTGCAAGGTGCTTCGCTTCAAGCCCTGGCGGTTGGCCCTGATAACTCGCTGTATGTGGCGACGGGCAGCAAGGGAATTGTGCATCTGAATGCCCAGGGTGAAAAACTTGAGCAGTGGTGTCAGGATGCCAAAGATGTTGCTGCCGCCGAGCGCCCGTTACAAATTGGCGAATGTCATCAAGCTACGGGAATTGCATTGGATAATGAGGGGAATATCCTCTTTACCGATAGTAATCTGGGTTTTGGCTATTTGACAAAGTTTAACTTTTCTAATTAGTTCAATTTGAGGGTAGGGCGCGGGCTTGACGGCTGAAAGCCGTCAAGCCCGCGCCCCATTTGTTCACTAAAAATGCTCATTGCTGCTCAAAACTAGCGCTTATTTCGCTATTTCCTGCTCCATTCGCGCTAATTCTTCGGCGACCACCTTTTCATCTAACTTCTTAAAGAGTGGTTTCGGCTCCAGCAATTGCTGCCCAATAGGCAACGCGCTGGCCGCCCATTGTCCCACCCAGCTTGCGTAATCGCCCGTCAGGACGCGATGCGTGCTTCCATTTTCTTCAGTGTATTCCCGAAATTCAAGCGGCCCCGCGATATAGCCTTGATAGCCCAAGAGTTCGTGTAATTGTTGACTCGTGAAGGGCAAAAAAGGAGTCAGCATGATTTTGAGATTATCCACGCAGCGCAAAGCAACGTAGAGAATCGTCGCTGCTCTTTCACGGTCTACTTTGATAACTTTCCACGGCTCTTGCTCGCTAAGATACTGATTTACTTGACTAGCCAGCTTCATTAGCTCTGTCAAAGTCATTTTGAAACGAGCATTATCAAGCAAGCTGCCAATCGTCTCAAAACTCTCTTCAATTGTCTTTAGCAACGCGACATCGCTTGCGGTAAGCGAGCCTGGCTGCGGCACAACCCCAAAATTGCGGTAGGCGTTGGTCAAAGTGCGATTGACAAGATTGCCCCAGGTGGCTACTAATTCGTCATTATTGCGGCGCACAAATTCGGCCCAGGTAAAATCGGTATCTTGGTTTTCGGGCCCCGCAATCGTGAGGAAAAACCGCAACGGATCAGGGTCATAACGACTTAAAAAGTCATTTACAAAGATCACAACCCCTCGACTGCTACTAAATTTGCGCCCTTCCATCGTCAGAAATTCGCTACTTACAATGTTATGTGGCAATAAAAGGGCTTCACCTTGGCCCCCATTTTCATAGCCCATCAGCATACTGGCCCAAATGATGCTATGGAAAACGATATTGTCTTTCCCCATAAAATAAAAATGTTTAGCTGTGGGGTTTTGCCACCATTCACGCCAAGCCTCAGGGGTTCCGCGATTTTTGGCCCATTCAATACTCGCTGAAAGATAGCCAATCACTGCGTCAAACCAAACATAGATCCGTTTATCATCGCGGTCTGCATATTCGGGGAGCGGAATCGGCACACCCCAATCTAAATCACGGGTAATTGCACGGGGCCGCAAGTCTTTCAGAAGATTCAAGGAGAAGCTTCGGACGTTTGGTCGCCAATGATCTTGTTTGGTCAGCCAAAGTTCTAATTCGGCAGCAAAAGCAGCTAAATCAAAGAGAAAATGCTCAGTTTCTTTGAAAACTGGTGGCTGCCCATCAATTTTTGACCGAGGTTGCAGCAAGTCAATTGGGTCAAGCTGGTTGCCACAAGAATCACATTGGTCGCCGCGGGCTTCAGTGTAGCCACAAATTGGGCAAGTACCCTCAATGTAGCGGTCAGGCAAGGTACGGCCCGTGGCCGCTGAAAAGGCCCCTTGCGTCGTTTGTTTGAGCAAATAACCCTTTTCATACAAGGTCTTAAACATGGTTTGCACAACTTGATAATGATTCTGGGTGGTTGTGCGGGTAAAAGTATCATAACTCAAGCCCAACCGATATAAATCATCGCCGATAATTCGATTATAGCGGTCTGCAAGCTCTTTAGGGCTTATCCCATCCCGATCTGCGGCGATAGTAATGGGCGTTCCATGTTCATCAGTGCCACTAACCATTAGCACTTGAGCGCCTTTGAGCCGTTGATAGCGGGCAAAAATATCGGCGGGAACGCCAAACCCCGCGACGTGCCCCAAATGGCGAGGGCCACTGGCGTAGGGCCAGGCAACCGCAATCAAAATATGTTTAGGCATATATTTTCCTTTGAGCAGCAAGTTAAACGAGCCAGAAAGATGAAAAACACGTTAGCCAGCCGCAGCTGGGGGCTTGTGGTAAAATTGCCCCGACGCGAAAGCTTTTTGGCCGCCCGGAAAAGCAGCCCAAGCCGCAGCTCCTTTGGCATTTTACCACACCTTACCTTGCTCCAGACCAAGGCGGGTTTACTTGCAAAGCAGAAAGAAGTGTAATACGATAGACGCAGGATTTTTCACCCGGATTTGAGAAATGAAAGGTTGTTACGCTTGGAACTCTTTTTGGTTTTTGGGGTTGTTGCGCTGATCATTGGGGTCTCGCTTGGGGTGGTGATGGTCTTCTTGCAGCGGCAAAGCTCCGAAGGCGGAATTCCTACCGATTTTGATCAAGTACACGACTATACCGCCGCTGCGACGCAAGAAGGGGGGACCTGGCAGGCCAAACTGCTCGCGCTCCCCCTGCCGGCCAAGATCGCCATGGGTGGGGTCCCGTTGCTGTTAATTCTCGGCACGGTGGTGGCCTTAACCCTTAACCCAAATAAGCCTCCCCCAACTCCGCCACCACCGACTAAGAAATATACGCTCACTATTACCAAAGCGGACCTCGTCAGCCAAGAGCCTCAAACCATTAACGTTTTGGCCGATACTGATCTGCCAGAAGGGATCTCGGTCACGGCTAAATTGCTTGATGAGGAACAAAAACCTTTTCCTTGGCCTAAAAGGGGAACGACGCTCACCGAAGTGGTCAAAAGCAAAGTCACGTTGCGCTTGCTCAAAGACCCCGAAGAGCTTGGGGCCACTAAAGGTACAACCTATACGGTGCTTCTCGAAGCGAAAGTACCTGTAACCAAGACCAAAACCTTGAAGGTAAATGAAACGCTCGTAACCGCCACCCACACCTTAAATGTGCCCAAACTTTTCGAGGAAGCTTTCTTTACCGAAGATAAGAAGGTCCTTAAAGCTACACCGTACATCTCGCCGACCACCATTGCTTCGACTAATGTACTGACCTCAACACATGAGGTTTCGCCGACGACAGAGGTAGCAATGAAGCCTACGGCCATTACCACCCCAACGGTCACGCCTGCCCCCAAGGCCACGGGCTTAACCGCGACGATTTTTAATGGCGGCAACGTCCGGACTCAGCCCGCGCTGGGCAAGAATGTTGCCTATCTGATCAACGCGAATGAAGAAGTTACCTTGCTTCAAAAAACGGCCAATGGTCTTTGGTATAAGATCAAAAATTCCCAAGGGCAGGAAGGTTGGATTCATAATACCTTGCTAGTTTTTGATCGAAAGCTGGCAAATCAAGTCCCCGTCGAAAGTACTGCTTCTACTTCTTCACCCTCGGCTCTTCCTGCGCCCACCGCACCTTCAGCAGCAGGTCTGAGCGCGGTGGTCTTTAATGGCGGGAAGGTTCGTTCTCAACCCGATTCGTCAAATGAAAAGAATGTGGTTGGGGGGATCAATGCAGGCGATACCGTAGAGATCTTCCAAAAAACCCTGAAGGGCGATTGGTATAAGATCAAAAATCAGAAGGGCGAAGAAGGCTGGGTCCATAAATCGCTTTTGGCGATTGATCCCTCCTTGGTAACGAAAATCCCACTGCAAGCTGCTGGAGCTACCCCGCAACTTAGTTTAAGTCCCAGCGCGAAACCTTTAGCCTCCTTGGTTGGGACGGCGCAGCCTGAAAAGACCGGCTTGAATGTGCAAGTCGGCAACGGAGGTAATTTGCGCGAACAGCCCAATAACAGAACGGGCAAAGTTCTGGCGCTGATCGAAAGTGGAAGTATGATCGAACTCCTTGGGAAGACCACTGAACCCACGGACCTTTGGTATTACATTCGGGATGTTAAAGGGAACGTTGGGTGGGTCCATAGTTCTTTACTCATTGTCCCTCCAGGCATTGCGGCCAAGGTTCCCTTGCAAGCCGCAGAATCCTTACCTTCATCGGCAGTGGCTGGGACTCAAACCATCTCTCCTACCGCTTCCCCCACTGCTAAACCGTCGGAGGAACCAAAAGCAACTGGGACTTCTCAACCTTTAGCTACCACCCCTACGCTAACGCCCACCATTGCTTCCTCTGCTAAGTTGCAAACCACGGTCTATAATGGGGGCAATGTCCGCCTAAGCCCAAATGGGGAAACAATTATCGACCAAATCAATGCGAAGGAGACTGTCGAGTTACTCAAACGGACCGCCGATGCCAAATGGTATCAAATTCAAAATCTTCGCGGAAAAGTCGGTTGGGTGCATCGTTCTTTGTTGAACCTTTCCCCAGAAATTGAGGCAAAAGTGCCAGTAGGCCAAGAATGAAGAGTTCGGTGGACCTCGAACAACCTTTGCGCGAACTTTCCTTGGCCTTCTTTGATTTAGAGACCACGGGTCTCGTTCCAACGCAGGGAGATCGGGTTTGTGAAGTAGCCATTTTACGGGTAAAGGGCCAGCAGATCGAGGGCCAATTTAGCACCTTGGTTGATCCCCAGCGAGCTTTAGAAGAGCAGGCCTTTGCGATCAATGGGATTTCAGCGGCCATGCTTCAAGGTGCGCCCTTCTTTGCCGGCGTGGCCGATGAGGTTTCGGACCTCCTGGCGGGGACCATTTTAGTCGCGCACAATGCACCTTTTGATGTCGCCTTTTTAGCGACTGAATTGGCCCTCCTTGGGCGGCCAGCTCCGGCGAATCCCGTTTTAGACACCTTGGTGCTGGCCCGTCGCCTTTTGACCCGTTCATCTTATAGCTTGCAAGCCCTGGCCAATGATTTGGGGGTTCAACCTCCGGCCCATCGAGCCATGAAGGATGTGTTAGCCCTGCGCGGGGTTTTTGATTACCTTGCCAAAGACTTGCTGGCTTTTCGGATCAACACCTTGGGCGAAACGCTCCGCTATCAACGGGGGCTTTTGCCCGGCCAGCCAGAGCCGATTCCCCCACCGCTCATTGACCGTGCGTTTCGGGAGGGCCGCTACCTCCGGATTATCTACCGCTCACCGCGTCGCCTTTTGCCGACGGAGCGCCTGGTGCAGCCCTTAGAATTGACCCAGGAACGCCAAGGGGTTTTTCTCCGAGCCTATTGTTTTCTGCGAAATGACTTGCGATCCTTTGCCCTAACGCGCATTGAAGCGATGGAATTAGCCTAGTTAGCTCGTTTAGGAAACTAAAGGAAGCGAGAGGGATGCTCTCTTGAGCATTCAACTCGCTTCTTTTGCCCTTGAACAAATTTACAGAAAATAGCAAGAAAAGAACAAAGATGTCCTTACGCTACACCATCCTCCTGATCACGACTTTCACAAGCCTGCTTCTGCTCTTAGGGTTACATACCTTAGCGCAAGAGATTGTCATGAATGGGTTTGTTCAAATTGAGCAACAACAGGTTAAGCAGAATATCCATCGGGCCAGCGCGGCTTTGGCCCTCGAACATGTTCAATTCAAGAATCCCATGCGGGATTGGGCCAGTTGGAACGAAACTTATGCTTTTGCCCAAGGCAAAAACCCAACCTTCGTGCAGGAAAACCTTGCGGATACCACAACTTTCACTAATCTTCATTTGAATCTGATTGTCTTTACGGATAAAGCCAACAAAATTCTTTTTAAGGGCGCATTTGATCTTGACAAGAACAAAGAGATTCCCTTTCCCAAAAGCTTGCTCACCCAAATTCAGAAGGGCTTAGGCGTGTTGACCGAAACGCAACCCATCCAGACGGGCATCCTCGTGCTCCCTGAAGGAATCCTGCTTGTGGGAGTCGCACCGATTCTCACGAATGAGGGCCAAGGGCCTAAAGCTGGCGCAATGATTGTTGGCCGCTTTTTGGATCCCTCAATGCTTCTGAGCCTCTCCGCCCGAACGGAACTTTCCCTCTCCTTATTCAGACTTACGGATTCGCACCTTCCTGCCGACCTTCAGACCGCTTGCTCCACTTTGACTTCCACTTCCCCGCTCTTTTTGTTGCCCTTAAATGAGCAGAAGATTGCGGGCTATACGCTTCTTACGGACCTTTATGACCAGCCAGCTTTAATACTGAAGGTTGATCTGCCCAGAACGATCTTCCAGCAAGGTAAGCAGACCTTGTTCTATACTTTCTGGGCCTTTCTGGTGATCACTTTGGCCCTTTGTCTGGTCAACCTGTGGCTCTTAGACTGGCTGATCCTAACCAACTTAGTCGCCTTGAGTCAGCAAGTCAGTAAGATTGGGCAGAAAGGAGATTTTACGACGCGGCTGCCCGTGTCTCAAATCCTCTTTGTGCCCCAAAATGAACTTACTAACCTGCGCCAAGACATCAATGAGATGCTGGCAGCTTTGGAACAATCTTCTGCGTCGCTGGTGCAACTCGAAACCCTTTTGCAAACCTTACTGGCTAATGCTCCCATGGTGATCTATGCGAAGGATTTAGAGGGATGCTATATTTTGGCCAATCGGCATTGCGAAAAGATCTTAAATCTGCCCCCAGGGGGGCTGTTGGGGAAGACGGATTATGACATATTTCCCCGTGCCTTAGCCGACTCAATCCACGAGACCGACCAACAAATGCTTTTAGCGAACAAGGTTCTTGAAGTAGAAGATGCAATCACGGTGAAAGGTGAAGAGCGCATCTATCTCAACACCAAATTTCCCCTCCTCAATGCGACGGGTCAACCGTATGCGGTTGCCGCTTTTGCTATAGATGTTACGGTTGTCAAAAAGGCTGCGAAAGAGCAGGCCGACTTTCAGCAGCGCGTGATTGAAGCTCAAAAAGCGACGTTGCAGGAACTCGCCGCGCCCCTTCTGCCTCTGATGGATAAGGTGCTTGCCATGCCTTTGCTTGGCGACTTTGATGCCCAGCGGGCCCAAGCGATTCTGGCAACGTTGCTGCCGGGGGTGGTGCAACATCGGGCCAAGGTGGTGATTCTGGATGTCACGGGGGTGAGACAAATTGAGCCGCAGGTGGCCCAAACGCTTCTTCAGATCACGCAAGCTGTGCGCCTGCTTGGATCCCAAGTCGTTCTCACCGGAATCTCGCCCACCCTGGCGCAAATTCTGGTACAATTAGGAGCCGATTTGAGTGGCATTGTGACTCAAAACACTTTGCAAAGTGGAGTTGAAGCTGTCATGAAAAGGACCAAGAAGTAAGATGTCTTCATCAATTGAGGAATTGCAAGCGGAAAACAGCCAATTGCGCCAGCGCGTGGCGGCCTTGGAACAACAAGCCCAAGAATCCAAGTACGCGGTCTTCTTTAACAAAGCCTCCGATCTCTTTTGTATTGCGGGGTTTGATGGCTACTTCAAGCACCTCAATCCGCAATGGGAAAAAACTTTAGGCTTTACCATCGCCGAACTGTTAGCCCAACCCTTTGTGACCTTTGTCCATCCTACCGACCAAGAATTGACGCTGGCCAACGTGCATTCGCTGCTGGAGGGCCACGAGACCGCGACCTTTGAAATCCTTTGCGGTTGTCAGGATGGCTCCTCTAAATCCTTGATCTGGAAGATTGCGGCGGAGTTAGACCAACAGTTAATCTATGGAGTTGGGCGGGACATCACCGAGTATAAGCGCCTGGAAGTTGAATTGCGCCAGAGCAAACTGATGCTTCAGGGGATTATTGATAACGCCCCCGCGATTATCTATGCTAAAACCTTAGACCGTCGCTTGTTTGCTTTCAATCGGCAGTTTGCAACTTTTATGGGCCTTCCCCCAGCCGAACTGTTGGGTAAAACAGGTTACGATCTATTTCCTCCAGCTGTCGCTGATCTGTTTCAGGCCCATGAAGATCAAATTCTGGCCACGGGCCAACCTCAAACCGAGGAGCGGGAACTTGTGGTGGATGGAACGCCTAGGGTCTATTGGGAAGTCAAGTTTCCGATCTTTGATGATGAGGGGCAGATTGTCTCTTTGGGAGGGTTCGCTACCGACATCACCCCGCGCCGCCGAATAGAGGAGGAAGTCCGCAAGTTGAATGCCGCTTTGGAACAGCAGATGACTAAACGCACGGCAGAGCTTCAGGAGAATCAGTCGCTTTTTCAATCCATCATCAATAACTCGCCCTCGATTATCTATGCCAAAGACTTGCAATGGCGAATCATTTTGGCTAATCAGCCTTATTCAGACTTGATCAACGTTCCTATAGACCAGGTCGTGGGCAAGAATGATTACGATTTGTTTCCTGCCGAAGCAATTGATCCGATTCGCAAGAATGATGAGAAGATCATCGCTGAGGGAAAGCCTATCTCGATAGAAGAGTATTTAGAATTGCCTGATGGGCTTCATACTTACATCTCCTTCAAGTTTCCCTTGTATGATACCGAAGGGGTGGTCTGTGGGCTGGGGGGAATCTCAACGGATATTACGGCCCAGAAGCGGGTGGAAGCCGAGCGGGCTGACCTTCAGGAGCAAGTGATTGAAGCGCAACGCTCGGCCTTGCGTGAGCTATCCGCTCCATTGATTCCCCTGGCCGATGAAGTGCTTGCCATGCCCTTGATTGGCAAGATTGATGCCCAACGGGTGCAAAACATCATGGAAACTCTGCTGGAGGGGATTGTTGAACATCAGGCGGCGGTGGCGATCCTTGATGTTACAGGCCTGAAGCAGATTGATACCCAAGTGGCCCAAGCTCTTCTTCAGACGATTCAGGCCGTCAAGCTGCTTGGGGCCGAAGTCATTTTGACAGGTATCTCCGCTACGCTGGCGCAAACCCTTGTCCAGCTTGGCTTAGATTTAAGCGGGGTCAGCACCCACAGCACCTTGCAAGCAGGGGTTGAAGCGGCTCTGGAAAGGAAATAGAGTCGCCCACAGGCTCGAAGCCCATCCTACGGAGATTCCTTCAGACCTTTGCGGTTTTCAAAATCGCAAAGGTCTCTTTCTTGTCAAAGGTAAGCCAACCATCTTGCCTGGCTCGCAGCGCTCCCGCTCCGTAGGACAGGCATCCTACCTGTCTCCACACTACGCTTGCTTGTGGTATCATCCTCCGCAGAAGCCAACCGTTTAGGCCTTAAAGGAGTCTTTCATGGCCACCTTCACCATTTCGCCCACGGCCCCCGCCTTGCAAACCTATTATACCCGCTTAGAAACCTATCGTCGCCAGGGAACCTCCAACGAAACAGGGCTGCGCCCTGCCTTCGCTTCTTTATTGGAAGAAGTCGCCGCTAAGGTCGCTTGGCCCTTGATTTTAGAGCGTAATTTCACCAGGCCAGCGGGCCCCGATGGGGTTTTGCTCGATCATCTGCGGATTCCGCGAGGTTATTGGGAAGCCAAAGACCCCAAAGAAGTTCGGCAGGCTCACTTACCGTTTGAGGTCGAGATAACGCAGAAAATCGCGGTTGGTTATCCCATTTTCAATACGATTTTTGAGAATAGCGAATCTGGCATTCTCTATCAAGATGGGCAACGGAAGTTTGAAGCCGATTTGCGCCACAAAGAGCAATTAGCGACCTTGCTTTCGCGCTTTTTTACGTACACAGGCGAGGATCTTCAGAAGTTTGAAGCGGCGGTGCGCGAGTTTCAAGCGCGGATTCCCCTTTTAGCGCAAGGTTTAAGCCTCCGCATTGCCGCAGAATTCAAGCTAAACGTTGCTTTCACCACAGCCTTCAATAAGTTTCAGACCCTTTGCCACCGAGCGTTGCACAAAGCTCCCAGCCGCGAAGTCGTCGTCGAGATGCTGGTGCAACATCTCCTTACCGAAAGACTGTTTCGAACCGTGTTTGATAATGCTGATTTCGTGCGCCGCAATGTCATCGCTGCTGAAATCGAGAAAGTTATTGATGTGTTGACGAATCAATCCTTTAAGCGCAGTGACTTTCTCAGTGAACTCGATAATATCTATCAGACTCTGGAGGATAATGCTAAACGTAGCGAAGACTTTAGCGCTAAACAGGCTTTTCTCAATGTCGTTTACGAGCGGTTCTTTCAAGGTTTCGCTGTTAAACAAGCTGATACGCACGGCATCATTTATACGCCGCAACCAATTGTCGACTTTATGTGGAACAGCGTGGAAACGATTTTGCAACAAGAGTTTAATTTGACGCTGGCCGCGCCCACCGTGCAAATTCTGGACCCGTGCGTTGGTACGGGCAACTTTATTCTCAATTTGCTCAACCGCCTTTCCCGCAAAGACCTCCAGCGCAAATATGAAAAAGAAATCTTCTGCAACGAAGTCTTACTCTTACCCTACTATGTCGCGGCGTTAAACATCGAACATTGCTATTTTGAACTGATGAAACAGTACCGTACTTATCCTGGCATCTGTTTGGTGGATACCTTAAACCTGGCCAAAAGTCCGCAATTGGATTTCTTCAATGAAGAAAACAGCGAGCGAGTCGCCCGCCAAAAAGCTGCGCCGCTGACGGTGATTATTGGCAACCCACCCTACAATGTGGGGCAGCAAAATGAAAATGACAACAACAAAAATCGCAAATATGCTGTAATTGATAGCCGTATCCGCGAAACTTATGTGAAAGGTTCAAAAGCAACCTTAAAAATGCAATTGTATGATGCCTATGTTAGATTCTTTCGCTGGGCCATAGACCGTTTAGATGATCAGGATGGCATTATTTGCTTTGTAAGTAATAACAGCTTTGTGGAAGGGCTAACTTTTGATAGTTTTCGGCAGCATCTTTTGCAAGATTTTACCACAATCTATCATCTTAATCTGGGCGGGAATGCGCGCAAAGGGGGCGGTGGAAGTGTCTTTGGGATCATGGTTGGCGTAGGAATCACGCTTTTAGTGCAGAATAACGCAAAAAGGGCTGAATCCTCAGCAAAAACAACGCTTCTCTACCATGCTCTGCCTAAGCAATTAACGGGCCCAGAAAAGTTAGCTTTACTAACTAAACACCAGAGCGTTGAAGCTCTTGAATGGCAAATCTTGCACCCAGACGCAAAAAACAATTGGCTCACGGCGGGCTTCCAGCCTGAATTTGAGACCTTTTTGCCAATGGGAACGAAGGAAGCAAAGGCGGCAACCCAGCCCGAAGCGCTTTTCAAAACCTACAGTAATGGGGTAAAAACGAATGAAGATGCTTATGTGTATAATTTTGAGCGGGAAAGACTAGTTCGAATCGCCCAGGGCATGGTAGCAAGCTACCATGTGGCCCGCCAGCAGTGGTTACAGAATGGCCAGCCTAAAGATCTTGAACCCTTTTTGCAAGTTGATGAGCAAGTTTTGAAATGGATTCATGGTACAAAGCTCTTTTTCCGGCGCGGGGTAGAAGTTGTTTTTGCTGCTTCAAAAATCCGCCATGCGCTTTATCGGCCTTTTACCCCAAACTTTTACTACTTTGAGCGCGTTTTCAGCGAGAGCATCTATCGTCAACATCATTTCTTCCCCACGCCCGCCACCGAAGCAGAGAATCTGGCGATTTGTTTAACGGGGCTTGGTTCAGAAAGACCTTTTATGGTTTTGCTCACAAACTTAATCGCTGATCTTCATTTAGTTGGGCCGACTTGCATTACCCAATGTTTTCCCCTCTACACCTACGCCGAAGATGGCAGCAATCGGCAGGAAAACATCACCGCTTGGGCCGTCAAACAGTTTGAAGCTAAGTATGGCCCCGACTTGCTGGTTGCGGGGTTTCGGCAA